>JAEUPC010000114.1 GCA_016789865.1 Rubrivivax sp. | reverse complement strand
GAGGTGGTGAAGGTGGTCGACCTGACGGAGGGCGCCTTCATCGAGCGCGAGCTCATGCTCATCAAGGTGCGCGCCGTCGGCAAGGAACGCGAGGAGATGAAGCGCATGGCCGACATCTTCCGCGGCCGCATCATCGACGTCACCGAGAAGAGCTACACCATCGAGCTCACGGGCGACTCTTCCAAGCTCGACGCCTTTCTCGTCGCCATCGATCGCGCGGCGATTCTCGAGACCGTGCGCACCGGTGCCAGCGGCGTCGGGCGCGGTGAGCGAATCCTGCGGGTCTGAGCCGACCCGCGCACCACACTGACTTCCCACGGAGAGAAACCATGAAGGTCTACTACGACAAGGACGCCGATCTGAGCCTCATCAAGGGCAAGCAGGTCACCATCGTCGGCTACGGCTCGCAGGGGCATGCGCACGCGCAGAACCTGCACGACAGCGGGGTGAAGGTCACCGTCGGCTTGCGCAAGGGCGGCGCCAGTTGGCCCAAGGTTGAAAAGGCCGGCTTGAAGGTCGCCGAGGTCAAGGACGCGGTGAAGGACGCCGACGTCGTGATGATCCTGCTGCCCGACGAGCAGATCGCCGCCGTCTACAAGAACGACGTCGAGCCGCACATGAAGAAGGGCGCGTCGCTGGCCTTCGCGCACGGCTTCAACGTGCACTACGGGCAGGTGGTGCCGCGCGACGACATCGACGTGTGGATGGTGGCGCCCAAGGCGCCGGGCCACACCGTGCGCGACACCTACAGCCGCGGCGGCGGCGTGCCGCACCTCGTGGCGGTGCACCAGGACAAGAGCGGCAAGGCGCGCGATCTGGCGCTCAGCTACGCGGCGGCCAATGGCGGCGGCAAGGCCGGCATCATCGAGACCAACTTCCGCGAAGAGACCGAGACAGATCTCTTCGGCGAACAGGCCGTGCTGTGCGGCGGCACGGTGGAGCTCATCAAGGCCGGCTACGAGACGCTGGTGGAAGCCGGCTACGCGCCCGAGATGGCGTACTTCGAGTGCCTGCACGAGCTCAAACTGATCGTCGACCTCATCTACGAGGGCGGCATCGCCAACATGAACTACTCGATCAGCAACAACGCCGAGTACGGCGAGTACGTCAGCGGGCCGAGGGTCATCACTGCCGAGACCAAGGCCGCGATGAAGAGGATGCTGGCCGACATCCAGAGCGGCGAGTACGCCAAGAGCTTCATCCTGGAGAACCGCGCCGGCGCGCCCACATTGCTCAGCCGCCGCCGTCTGATGGCCGAACACAGCATCGAGGTGGTGGGCGAGAAGCTGCGTGCCATGATGCCGTGGATCAAGGCCAACAAGCTGGTCGACCGCTCCAGGAACTGACGGCCTTCGGGCCCGGTGCCGCAGCGTATGCTTGGGCCATGAACGAACCCGCGCGCGCTTCGCACTCCGGCTTCCCGGGCGAGACCGCGCCTGGCCCGTTGACGGGCCAGGGCGCGGAGTCCGGTGAAGTCATCCAGCTGTCGCGGCCCAAGCGGCGCGGCATCTATGTGCTGCCCAACGCCGTGACGCTGGCGGCGCTGTTTGCCGGGTTCTATGCCGTGGTGATGGCGATGAACGGGCGCTTCGAGGTGGCCTGCATCGGCATCTTCTGCGCCGCGGTGCTGGACAGCCTGGACGGCCGCATCGCGCGCATGACGCACACGCAAAGCGCGTTCGGCGAACAGATGGACAGCTTGTGCGACATGGTGGGCTTCGGCGCCGCGCCGGCCCTCATCGTGTACGAGTGGGCGCTCAAGGGCCTGGGCAAGTCCGGGCTGATCGCCGCGTTCGTCTATTGCGCCGGCGCGGCCCTGCGGCTGGCCCGCTTCAACACCAACATCGCGGTGGTCGACAAGCGCTACTTCCAGGGCCTGCCGAGCCCCGCGGCCGCGGCGCTGGTGGTCGGCTTCATCTGGGTCATGGACGACGCCGGCTTCAAGGAAGTCGACAAGCTGCCGTGGCTGGCCTGGGTGGCCTTCGGCGTGACCCTCTATTCGGGGCTGACGATGGTGACCAACGCGCCCTTCTACAGCTTCAAGGTCTGGGGCGGCAAACGCACCGTGCCGTTCGCGGTGATCGTGGCCATCGCGCTGCTGATCGCGCTGGTCAACGTGCACCCGCCGATCGTGCTGTTCGGGATGTTCTGTCTGTATGGGCTGTCGGGCTACGTGATCTATGCGTGGCGCAAGGCGAAGGGGCAGCGCACGAGCGTCATCGCCACTTCGACCGACGAGCCGGAAGAAAAGGGCCTGCACCCGTGAGGCGCGAGGGGGCCTGCCACGGGAACCTTGCCCGGCAATGGGTGCGTGGTACATTCGCACCATGTCTTCCGGCCGCACGTCCGATCTCGCGATGACCTCGCCGATCGCCCTGCTACTGCCAGGACCCCTGCGGGTTCGCTGATCGCGCGCGTCCTTCTCCCGGCAAGCACCTCTTTCCCCCGATCAACGGCCCGCCAGCGCAACGCAGCGGGCCGTTGTCCTTTCCGGGGTTCCGAACGCTGCCTGCAAACCACCACCCACACCAGGGCACGACCATGACCGACAAGCTCATCATCTTCGACACCACCTTGCGCGACGGCGAGCAGTCGCCCGGCGCCTCGATGACGCGCGACGAGAAGCTGCGCATCGCGCGCCAGCTGGAGCGGCTGCGGGTGGACATCATCGAAGCCGGCTTCGCGGCCAGCTCCAATGGCGACTTCGAGTGCGTGCGCTCGATCGCCAGCCACATCAAGGAGTCGGTCGTCTGCTCGCTGGCGCGCGCCAACGACCGCGACATCTCGCGGGCGGCCGAAGCGCTCAAGCCGGCGGCGCGCGCGCGCATCCACACCTTCATCGCCACCTCGCCGCTGCACATGGAGAAGAAGCTGCGCATGACGCCGGACCAGGTGTTCGAGCAGGCCCGGCTGGCGGTGCGCTTCGCGCGCAACCTGTGCGCAGACGTGGAGTTCTCGCCCGAAGACGGCTACCGCAGCGAGCCCGACTTCCTGTGCCGCGTGCTCGAGTCGGCCATTGCCGAAGGCGCCACGACGATCAACATCCCCGACACCGTGGGCTACGCGATCCCCGAGCTGTATGGTCAGTTCATCCGCCTGTTGCGCGAGCGCATTCCCAACAGCGACAAGGCGGTGTGGAGCGTGCATTGCCACAACGACCTGGGCATGGCGGTGGCCAACTCGCTGGCCGGGGTGAAGCTCGGGGGCGCACGCCAGATCGAGTGCACGATCAACGGCCTGGGGGAACGCGCAGGCAACTGCTCGCTGGAGGAAGTGGTGATGGCGGTCCGGACGCGGCGCGACTACTTCGGCCTGCAGGTGGGCATCGACACCACGCAGATCGTGCCCGCCTCGCGCATGGTCAGCCAGACCACCGGCTTCGTCGTGCAGCCGAACAAGGCCGTGGTCGGCGCCAACGCCTTCGCGCACGCCAGCGGCATCCACCAGGACGGCGTGCTCAAGGCGCGCGATACCTACGAGATCATGCGTGCCGAAGACGTGGGCTGGGCCGCCAACAAGATCGTGCTCGGCAAGCTCTCCGGCCGCAACGCATTCAAGCAGCGGCTGCTGGAGCTGGGCATCGAGATGGAGAGCGAGGCCGACATCAACAACGCGTTCGCGCGCTTCAAGGACCTGGCCGACCGCAAGAGCGAAATCTTCGACGAGGACATCATCGCGCTGGTCGGCGACGAGAGCGTCACGCCCGACGCCGAGCACTACCGTCTTCTAGCGCTGTCGCAGCGCAGCGAGATGGGTGAGCGGCCGTTCGCCAAGGTGGCCTTCGCGATGGGTGCCGACGAGTTCCACGCCGAGGCGAATGGCAACGGACCGGTCGATGCGAGCCTCAAGGCCATCGAATCGCAGGTGAAGAGCGGGGCCGAGCTGGTGCTGTACTCGGTGAACGCCATCACCAGCGGCAGCACCGAGTCGCAAGGCGAGGTCACCGTGCGCCTGCAGCACGGCGGCCGGGTGGTCAACGGCGTCGGTGCCGATCCGGACATCGTGGTGGCCTCGGCGAAGGCGTACCTTGCGGCGCTGAACAAGCTGTACAGCAAGGTCGATCGGGTGGCGGCGCAGGGCTGACCGGTTCGCCGGCAAATACTCGGCGCGCTCGGCGGTAGTGAAACTATTTCATCAAGTAGCGCCCGCAAGTGCTTGATTTGTTGAAGAACAATGGGCTTCATCGCTACACTTGCGGGCATCCCGCCGATGCCTGTCCTGACATGCCCGAAGCGAATCGTCCGCTGAAACCCCGCCCGCTGCTGGCCGGCCGTGCAATGGCGCGACCGCTGCTGGTCTCGTTGGGGTGGGCCCTGGCTTGTGTCGCGCCGGCGGCGGCGGCAAACGTGCAGGCGCCGGCCTCCATGGCCCGGGCCGCTGCGGCGCTGCCCGTAACGTCGGCGCGGGCGGCACGCCCCACGGCACAACCGGCCCTGCGCGCCACTGCTGCCCGCGCGCCGGCGCGCCGCGCTGCCGCGCCGGCGGTGCCGTCGGTCGGCACGCAGACCGGCCTGCATGCGGTCGACGATGGGCTCGATCTGCGCTCGGCGGTGGCGCTGGTGGTGGACAGCGACTCCAACGAGGTGCTGTTCAGCAAGAACTCCCAGGCGGTGCTGCCCATCGCGTCGATCACCAAGCTGATGACGGCGCTGGTCGTCGTGGAGTCGGGCAGTTTGCTCGCCGAGGAGCTGACCGTCAGCGCCGAGGACGTGCGCGCCACCGCGGGTTCGAACCAACGCCGCCGCTTGGCGCCGGGCGCCCAGTTCAGCCGCGGTGAGCTGCTTCGGCTGGCGCTCATGGCCTCCGAGAACCGCGCGGCCCATGCGCTCGGCCGCCATCACCCCGGCGGCACCGCGGCCTTCGTGCAGGCGATGAATGCCAAGGCCCGGGCGCTCGGCATGCGCGACACGAGGTACGTGGAGCCGACCGGGCTGTCCAGCGAGAACCGATCGAGCGCGCAGGATCTGGCCAGGCTGATCGACGCCGCCGCGGGCCACCCGCTGATCCGCGACTACTCCACGTCTGACCAGATGCTGGTGGGCAGCGGGCGGCAGCGCATGCTGTTCCGCAACACCAACGGCCTGGTGCGCCACCCCGAGTGGGAAATCGCGGTGCAGAAGACCGGCTACATCGCCGCCGCTGGCCGTTGCGTAGTGATGCGCGCGACGATGGCGGGGCGCCAGCTGACCATGGTGCTGCTCGACAGCGCGGGTCGCTATTCCCGCATCGCAGATGCCGAGCGCCTGCGCCGCTGGCTGCAGGCGAGCCTGTCGAAGAGCTCTCCCGCCACAGAGAGCATGCGCGGGCCGATCGCCAGTGAGCCGGACGCGAAGGGGGCCTTGCCGGCTGCCGACGCCGCGGCGAACGCAGCCGGTCCCGCCGCCGCGTGGGCCGCGGCGGGGACCACGGGGTCGGCCACTGCGGCGGTCGAGGGCACGGCGGCGGTGCCGGGGTCTGCGCGGCCTTCAGCCGTGGCAGATCAGGTCGCGCCGGCGCTTCGGTAGCCGAGCGACTCGGAGATCTGCTGCGCGGTGGCCTTGACCCGCGCGAGCCACGCTTCTTCCAGACGGTCGGCCGGTGCCGAGATCGACAGGCCGGCCACCAGCCGGCCCTGGTCGTCGTACACGCCCGAAGCCATGCAGCGCACGCCGAGTTCGAGTTCCTCGTCGTCGCGCGCGCTGCCGCCGGTGCGCACGCCGGCCAACTCGCGTTCCAGGCTGGCGATGTCGGTGATGCTGTTGCGCGTGTGGCCCGTGAGCCCGGTGCGCACGGCGTAGGCGCGCACGCGTGCCGGGTCGTCGGCGGCCAGGAACAGCTTGCCCACCGAGGTCAGGTGCAGCGGGGCGCGGCCGCCCACCGTGCGCACCACCTGCATGCCCGAGCGCTCGCTGTACGCGCGCTCGATGTAGACGATCTCGTCGCCCTGCCGCACCGAGAGGTTCACCGGCTGGTGCGTCAGCTTGTGCAGTTCGCGCATCGGGCCGATCGCCGCGTCGCGTACGTCCAGCCGCGCCTTGACCAGGTTGCCCAGCTCGAGCAGGCGCATGCCCAGGCGGTAGTTGCCGGCCTGGGGCCGGTCGACGTAGCGGCCGATGGTCAGGTCGTTGAGGATCCGGTGCGCCGTGGAAGGGTGCAGCCCGGTGCGCTCGCTGATCTCCTTCAGCGTCACCGGGTCGGCCTGCTCGGCCAGCATGTCCAGCAGTGAGAAGGCGCGTCCAAGGACCTGGATGGTCGGGGTGTGCGGGTCCTTGCGGCTCATGATGGCGGTGCGGGGCTGCGCGAGGGCGCTTGAACCCTATTCTGCATCGCGGGAGCGGGCGCTGTATCCCGAAAGCCAATCGGCGGCGCCTTCATCGCTCCAACGCCTGGACGGCCGATTCGCCCGACAAGACCGCTCCCTCGAGCGTGGCCGGGTAGGGGCCGGCGACGTAATCCCCCGCGGCGAACAGCCCGCCGAGGATGGGCCCCGGCGGGCGCCTCAGGCCGGGTGTGCAGCGGAACGTCGCCCGCCGCTCGACAAGCACCTTGGTCAGCCTCGGTGTCGCGGGCCAGGTGTCCGCGGGCATGGCGGTGCGGGCCTGGTCGATCACCGCCGCGGCCAGCGCGCCGTTGCCCCGCGCCACCCAGGGCGCGGCGCCGCTGATGACGAAGGCAAATCGCCCCGGCGTGCCGCCCAACGCGCCGTGGTCGAAGGCGAATTGCGCGGGTGCTGCCGCGCCCTCGGCCAGCGCCGTCATCGGCGAGGGCAGCCTGGCTCCGGGGCATTCGAGGTAGACGGTGGCGATCGGCTCGTAGCGCAGGCCCTGGGCGATTGCCGCCCAGCCCGATGACAGCGGCATCGTCAGCCGCGCTGCCTCGGCCGGCGGGACGGCCAGCACCACGCCGTCGAACGGCTCTCCAGCCACCGACCAGCCGCCCCCGCTGGCCGGACCGGTTCGCTGCACTGCCGTCACCCGGCGACCCAGATGCACGGCCGCCCCGTGGCTGGCCAGCCAGTGCGATGCCGGGCCGGGCAGCAGTTCGCCCAGCGGCCGGCGGGGCAGCAGCAGGTCCGCGGCACCACGGCCGCCGAACAGCGCATCGCGCAGCACGCGCAGCATCACCGCGGCGCTGGCTTCGCGCGCCGGGGTGTTCAGCGCTGCCACGCACAGCGGGTCGATCAGCAGTTGCCTCACTGCCGGGGGCAGGCCGGCGCACAGCGCATCGACGGTGAGCGCCGGGTCGCAGCGGAAGCGATCGAGCGCCCAGCCGGCCGCGGCGCGGATGAGGGCTGCGCGGTCGTTCCAGTTCCAGCCCGCGCAGCCGGCCACCGCGCGCACGAAGGCCACCCACACGGGGCCGCGGGGCAGCGCCAGCCCGCGTCCGTCAGCGAAACGCAGCTCGAGCGGCCGACGCTGCAGCAGATCCTCCTCGTGCGCGCCCACGGTGCGCATCAGGTCGAGCGTGCGCCGATAGGCGCCGATGAGGATGTGCTGCCCGTTGTCCAGTGCCAGGGCGGCGTCATGCCCGGCCACGCCCTGGCCGCCTGTCGGCACGCTGCGCGCGCGCCCGCCCAATTGCTGGGCCATCTCGAACAGCGTGACGCGGTGACCCGCCTGCACCGCTCGCACGGCAGCGGCCAAGCCCGCCCAGCCGCCGCCGACGATGGCAACGCGCCGGGTCATCGCAGCGAGAACCCGCCGCAGGCGGCGCGGCCCGCCATCGCCACCTACCGCCCCTGCAGGTGCGTGCGTGCCGCGATCCACAGCTTGCGCAGCGGCGTGATCGTGGTGCGCTGGTGCAACACGCGAAAGCCGTCGCGCTCGATGTCGCGCAGCAGAGTGCGATAGATGTTGGCCATCATCAGGCCGGGCTTCTGGCGCTCGCGGTCAACTTCCGGCAGGGCCGCCATCGCGCTGGCGTAGGCGGCGTGGGCCCGTTCGGCCTGGAATCGCATCAGCGCGGTGAAGCGGTCGCTGTAGCCCCAGGGGGCCCGGCGCTGCAGGATCTCCGCGGGCTTGACCTCGAAGCGCTTCAACTCGTCCAGCGGCAGGTAGATGCGACCCCGGCGAGCGTCTTCGCCGACGTCGCGGATGATGTTGGTCAGCTGCATCGCCTCGCCCAGGCGGTGCGCATAGGCCAGCGTGCCTTCGTGGGTGCGCCCGAAGATGTTCGCAGCGACCTCGCCCACCACGCCGGCCACCAGGTGGCAGTAGCGCTGCAGCCCGGCGAAATCGAGGAAGCGCGACTGTTCGAGGTCGACCTGGCAGCCCTCGATGACCGCCAGCAGGTGCTGGGCGCCGATGCCGAAGGGGGCCTGGTGCGGCTGCAGCGCCCGCATCACCGGATGGGTGGGCGTGCCGAGAAACGCCGCGGCCACCTCGTCGCGCCACCACTGCAGCTTGGCGGCCGCGACGCCCGGCTCGCTGACCTCGTCGACCACGTCGTCCACCTCGCGGCAGAAGGCGTAGAAGGCGGTGATCGCGGCCCGCTGCGGCGCCGGCAGGAACAAGAACGCGTAGTAGAACGACGAGCCGCTGCGTGCCGCCTTGTCCTGGACGTACTGTTGCGGAGTCATCGCGCCACGCCACGCGTGCCGCCCGCGGGCGCGGCCTTCATCCACAGGGCGCGCCAGGCCAGCCGTGGCCAGTCGGTGGCCTGCAGCCGCGGCCGCGCCGCAAGGCTGCCAAAGCCGATGGCGTCGATCTTCTGCAGGATGCGCAGCCCCCCCTGGACAACCAGGCGCAGCTCGAGGCCGGCGCGCCCGCCCAGCTGCGCGGCCAGCGGCGCTCCGCGGTGTATCAGCTCCTCGGCCCAGGTGCACAGGTCGCGCACGAGGGCGCGCACGCGGGCACTGTCTCGGCCGGCGGCGAGTTCTTCGCGCGTCACGCCGTGGCGGGCGCAGTCCTCGTCCGGCACGTAGTGGCGCCCGCGCGGGACGTCGATGCTCAGGTCCTGCCAGAAGTTGATGAGCTGCAAGGCGGTGCAGATGTCGTCGGAGCGGGCGGCCGACGGCTCGTCGGTCACGCCGTACAGGTGCAGCAGCAGGCGCCCGATGGGGTTGGCCGAGCGGCGGCAGTACGCCAGCAACGCTGCGCGATCGGCATAGACCGGGTTGCGCACGTCCTGCTCGAAGGCGTCGAGCAGTGCATGCAGCAGCGGTGGCGGCAGCTTGAACTCGCCGATTTCATCGGCCAGCGGCAGGAACACCTCGGGCCATGCGTCGGCGGTGGCCGCGGGCTGCATGCGCGGCACGGCGCAGGCCCGGACCAGTGCGGTGCGGTAGCGGGCGAGGGATTGCAGCCGCTGTTCGGGGCCGGTGGTGCCTTCGTCGGCCAGGTCGTCGGCAGTCCGCGCAAATCGGTAGATCGCCAGGATCGGCGGGCGCAGCCGCGCGGGGCACAGCAGAGAGGCGACCGGGAAGTTTTCGTAGTGATCAGTTCCGCTCACGAGCTTGATTGTGACAAGCGGCCCGGACCCTCCAGGCCGGCGGGGCAGTGCCAGCGGTTGCCGGGCGCGCGAGGCGTCCAGGTTGACAGGGGTATCGGCGCTTCAATATATTACTGACCGGTCAGTCAGTAGACACATTTGGCGCCTTGCGGCTCGGGCCGCGGCGCAGGGGAAGCGCGAAATGCATCGCAATGGCTCAGCCAATCCAGCCAATGGTTCCACGGCGAAGGGATGGCCATCACTCCGGAGTTGGCTGCGGCACACCGACCGCGCAAGCCTAGCTGGCCCGGCAAGCCGCAGCGGCACAGGCGCCGCGGTCACAACCGCGATGGCCGCGCTCCTGTTGGCCGCTTGCGCGAAGACAGCTCCCGCCCCCGAGCCCATCCGGGCCGTGCGCACGATGGCTGTCGCGCCCTCCTCGGCCGGCGGTACGCACGACTTCGCGGCCGAGGTCCGCGCGCGTACCGAGTCGCGCCTGGGCTTCCGGGTCGGGGGCAAGGTCGTGAGCCGCCAGGTGGAAGTCGGCCAGCGCGTGCGCGCCGGCCAGGTGCTGGCCCTGCTCGACGCTGCCGACTTGCGCCTCGGCCAGGACGCCGCGGCCGCTGCTGCGCAGGCGGCAGTCACGCAGCACGAACTGGCCGCCGCGGAGTTCAGGCGCTTCCAGGACCTGCGCGCCCAGGGCTTCATCAGCGCCTGGGAGCTCGAGCGGCGCGAGACCTCGCTCAAGGCCACCCGGGCGCAGGCCGAGCAGGCCACGGCGCAGGCCGACCTGCAGCGCAACCAGGCCGGGCACGCCGCCTTGTCCGCGCCGGCCGCGGGCATCGTGACCGCCGTCGACGCCGAGCCGGGCACCGTGCTGGCCGCCGGCGCGCCGGTGGTGCGGCTGGCCCACGACGGGCCGCGCGACGCGGTGTTCGCGGTGCCGGAAGACGGCGTCGGCGCGATGCGCGCGCTGGTCGGCCGTGCCGGGGCGTTGCAGGTGCGCCCCTGGGGTGGCGCAGCAGCGCTGCCGGCCACGGTGCGAGAGGTGGCCGCGGCCGCCGACCCGGTGACGCGGACGTTCCAGGTCAAGGCCGATCTCGGCTCGGCGCAAGTGCAGCTGGGGCAGACGCTCACCGTCTCGGTGGCATTGCCGGTGCGTGAAGGCGTCACCCGCCTGCCGCTGACGGCGGTGGTGCAGCAGCAGGGTCGAACGGCGGTGTGGCTGGTCGACACCGCCACGATGACCGTGAAGCCGCAGCCCATCGAGGTGGCGGGGGCCGACGGCAACGACGTGCTCGTCTCGTCGGGCCTGGGCGTCGGCCAGGTCGTGGTGACTGCGGGCGTGCATGTGCTGACCCCCGGCCAGAAGGTCAAGCTGTTCCAGCCGGGCGGGGCGGCGATGCCCGGCGCGCCGGTGGCGGGCGGCGCCGCCGCCGCGCCCACGTCGATGGCCGCGCCGGCCCCGGCAATGCGCTGAGCGGGCGGGCACAGGGATCGGGGACCATGAACACTCTCGCGAGCACCGCAGCCGCTGCGCCGCCAGCCCATCCGCAGGACAAGGCGGGCCGCTTCAACATCTCTCGCTGGGCGCTGGAGCATCCTGCGCTCACCCGCTACCTGATGGTCGTGCTGCTCGTGCTGGGCTTTGCCGCCTACTTCCAGCTCGGCCAGGACGAGGACCCGCCGTTCACCTTCCGCGCGATGGTCGTGCAGGCCTTCTGGCCCGGGGCCAGTGCGCAGCAGATGGCCGAGCAGGTTACCGACAGGATCGAGAAGACGCTGCAGGAGGTGCCGCACGCCGACATCATCCGCAGCTACACCAAGCCCGGCGAGAGCCTCACGTTCCTGCAGCTGAAGGACAGCTCGCCGCCCAAGGAAGTGGCCCACAGCTGGTACCAGGCGCGCAAGCGCGTGGGCGACATGCGGCAGACGTTGCCGCAAGGCGTGATCGGGCCGGTGTTCAACGACGACTTCGGCGACGTCTACGGCTCGATCTTCGCGCTGGCCGCCGACGGTTTCAGCCGCGAGGAGCTGCGCGCGACCGCCGAGCGCGTGCGCCAGTCGCTGCTGAAGGTGCCCGACGTGGCCAAGGTGGAGATCTTCGGCGCGCAGGCCGAGAAGATCTTCGTCGAGATCTCGCACAAGCGCCTGGCGCAGCTGGGCCTGGACATGAACCAGGTCATCGCGCAGATCGGCGCGCAGAACGCGGTGGAGGGCGCCGGCGTGCTCAACGCCGGCAGCGAGAACCTGCAGGTGCGCATCGGCGGGCAATTCAACTCGGTGGAGGAGCTGCGCCGGCTGCCGATCCGCGCGGTCAACCCCGCCACCGGCGTGGCCAGCACGCTGCGACTGGCCGACCTCGCCGACGTGCGCCGCGACTATGTGGACCCGCCGGCCGTGAAGGTGCGGCACCAGGGGCGGGACGTGATCGCGCTGGGCATCTCGATGAGCAAGGGCGGCGACATCATCGCGCTCGGCCAGGCGCTGCAGGCGGCAGCCCGGTCGATCCAGGCCGAGCTGCCCGTGGGCCTCGAGCTCACGCAGGTGCAGGACCAGCCGCAGGCGGTCAGCCGCTCGGTGGGCGAGTTCGTGCGCGTGCTGGTCGAGGCGGTGATCGTCGTGCTGGCGGTGAGCTTCCTGAGCCTGGGTCTGCACCGGCGCACGGGCTTTCCGTGGTTCCGCATCGACGTGTGGCCC
The DNA here is from genome assembly GCA_016789865.1 of Rubrivivax sp. Classification (GTDB taxonomy): domain Bacteria; phylum Pseudomonadota; class Gammaproteobacteria; order Burkholderiales; family Burkholderiaceae_C; genus Rubrivivax. The sequence goes on along the minus strand of JAEUPC010000114.1, from coordinate 7,270 downwards.
GGGCTGGTGGTGGGCGTGACCATCCCGCTCGTGCTGGCCATCACCTTCGTCACCATGTACTACTGGGGCGTGGGGCTGCACAAGATCTCGCTGGGCAGCCTGATCATCGCGCTGGGCCTGCTGGTGGACGACGCCATCATCGCCGTGGAAATGATGGTGCGAAAGCTCGAGGAGGGCTACGACAAGCTGCGCGCCGCCACCTTCGCCTACGAGGTGACCTCGATGCCGATGCTGACCGGCACGCTCATCACCGCGGCCGGCTTCCTGCCCATCGGTCTGGCCAGGAGCGTGACCGGCGAATACACCTTCGCGATCTTCGCGGTCACCTCGGCCGCGCTGATCATTTCCTGGGTGGTGTCGGTGTACTTCGTGCCTTACCTCGGCGCGAGGCTGCTGCACACGCGGCCGAAGATCGACCATGTGCACGGCGAGAGCGCCGGCGAGCTGTTCGACACGCCGTTCTACGCCCGCTTCCGCGCGCTCGTGCGCTGGTGCGTGCAGCACCGCTGGGTGACCATCGGCGTGACGGTGCTGACGTTCGCGCTGGGCATCGTCGGCATGGGCCGTGTGCAGCAGCAGTTCTTCCCGGACTCGAGCCGCCCGGAGATCCTGGTGGACCTGTGGCTGCCCGAGGGCTCCACCATCCAGCAAAGCGAGGCGATCGCGCTGCGCTTCGAGGCGCGCATGCGGCGCGAGCCGTCGGTAGCCACGGTGAGCGTGTGGATCGGCGCCGGCGTGCCGCGCTTCTACCTGCCGCTGGACCAGATCTTCCCGCAGCCCAACGTCAGCCAGACCATCGTGCTGCCCAAGGACCTGGCCGCACGCGAGGCGCTGCGCGTGAAGCTGCCCGAGATCCTGGCCACCGAGTTCCCCGAGGTGCGCGGGCGCGTGAAGCTGCTGCCCAACGGGCCGCCGGTGCCCTATCCGGTGCAGTTCCGCGTCGTCGGCCCCGAGGCCTCTGAAGTGCGTGGCTGGGCCGACCAGGCCAGGGAGCTGCTGCGCGCCAACCCGAACATGCGCGGCGTGAACGACAACTGGAACGAAGCCATCAAGGTGCTGCGCCTGACCATCGACCAGGACAAGGCGCGCGCGCTGGGCGTCACGAGCCAGGGCATCGCACAGGCCTCGCGCACCATCCTCTCGGGCAGCACGATCGGCCAGTACCGCGAAGGCGACAAGCTGGTGGACATCGTGCTGCGCCAGCCGGTCGAGGAGCGCAACGCCATCACCGACATCGGCAACGCCTACCTGCCCACGGCCAGCGGCCGATCCGTGCCGTTGACGCAGGTGGCGAAGGTCGGCTTCAGCTGGGAGCCGGGGGTGATGTGGCGCGAAGGGCGCGACTTCGCCGTCACCGTGCAGGGTGACGTGGTGGAGGGCGTCCAGGGCGCCACTGTCACCGCGCAGCTGTGGCCGGCCATGCAGGCGCTGGCCGCGAAGATGCCGCCCGGCTACCGCATCCAGATCGCCGGCGCGGTGGAAGAGAGCAGCAAGGGGCAGGGCTCCATCCTGGCGGGCCTGCCGGTGATGGCCTTCATCATGCTCACGCTGCTGGTGCTGCAGCTGCAAAGCACCAGCCGCGCTGTCCTCGTGCTGCTGACGGCGCCGATGGGTATCGCCGGCGTGGCCGCGGGCCTGTTGATCTTCAACCGGCCGTTCGGCTTCGTGGCCATGCTCGGCTTCATCGCGCTGGCCGGCATGATCATGCGCAACTCGGTGATCCTCATCGACCAGATCGAGCAAGACCGCCGCCGGGGCCTGGCAGCCTGGGACGCCATCGTCGAGTCGGCGGTGCGGCGCTTCCGTCCCATCGTGCTGACGGCGGCCGCGGCTGTGCTGGCGATGGTGCCGCTGACACGCAGCGTGTTCTGGGGGCCGATGGCGGTGGCCATCATGGGCGGGCTCATCGTGGCCACGGCGCTCACGCTGCTGTCGCTGCCGGCGATGTACGCGGCGTGGTTCAGGGTGAAGCGCGAGGGCGGCGCGAGCGCGCCCGGCTGAAGCGCGGCAGGCGCCGCCGGGGCGGCTGTGCCCGCGCGGGGCCTGTGGTGCGAGCAGTGCGGGCAGGGCGGCGCAGCTAGAATCCGCCCCTCGCCCAATCACGCCAGCGCCGCGGCGCGGCCCGGCGCACCACCTGCGCGGGTGGCGAAATTGGTAGACGCACCAGGTTTAGGTCCTGACGCCCCTCAAAGGCGTGCCGGTTCGAGTCCGGCCCCGCGCACCACCCACCGCTTCCACTTCTCAACGATTTCATCGCTGAAGCACCATGGCTGTCCAAGTCGAAACCCTGGAAAAACTCGAGCGTCGCATCACGCTGACCCTCCCGGCCGAGGCCATCAACGGCGAGGTGGAAACCCGCCTGAAGAAGCTTTCGCGCACGGTGCGTGCCGACGGCTTCCGCCCCGGCAAGGTGCCGATGAGCGTGGTGACGCAGCGCTACGGCTGGAGCGTGCAGTACGAAGTGGTGAACGACAAGGTCGGTCAGGCCTTCGCCGACGCCGCGCAGGAAGCGAAGCTGCGCGTGGCCGGCCAGCCGCGCATCACGCAGAAGGACCAGTCGCCCGAGGGGCAACTGGCCTTCGACGCCACCTTCGAGGTGTACCCGGAAGTGAAGATCGGCGACCTCGCCTCGGCCGAGGTCGAGCGCGTGTCCACCGAGGTCACCGACGCGGCCATCGACCGCACGATCGAGATCCTGCGCAAGCAGCGCCGCACGTTCCAGCTGCGCCCGGCGGCCGAAGGTGCTGCCGAGACCGACCGCGTCACCATCGACTTCGAGGGCAAGATCGACGGCGAGCCGTTCCAGGGCGGCAAGGCCGAGGCGTTCCAGTTCATCATCGGCGAAGGCCAGATGCTCGAGCAGTTCGACCAGGCCGTGCGCGGCATGAAGGTGGGCGAGAGCAAGACCTTCCCGCTGCAGTTTCCGGCCGAATACGCCGGCAAGGATGTGGCCGGCAAGGAGGCCGACTTCCTGGTCACCGTGAAGAAGATCGAAGCCGCGCACATGCCGGAGGTGGACGACGCCTTCGCCAAGGCGCTGGGCATCAGGGAAGCCACCGTGGCCGGCCTGCGCGCCGACGTGAAGAAGAACCTCGAGCGGGAGGTGAAGTTCCGCCTGGTGGCGCGCAACAAGGGGGCGGTGATGGAGGCGCTGACGAAGGCCTCGGAGCTGGAGCTGCCCAAGGCGCTGGTCGATGGCGAGGCAGAGCGCCTGATGGCGGCGGCGCGCGCCGACCTCAAGCAGCGCGGCATCAAGGACGCCGACAAGGCCGAGATCCCGGCCGAGATCTTCAAGCCGCAGGCCGAGCGCCGGGTGAGGCTCGGCCTGGTGGTGGGCGAGCTCGTGCGCTCGCAGAGCCTGCAGGCCAAGCCCGAGCAGCTGCGCGCGCACATCGAGGAGATGGCGCAAAGCTACGAGAAGCCCGCCGAGGTCATCGGCTACTACATGAGCGACCGCCAGCGCATGGCCGAGGTCGAGGCGGTGGTGGTCGAGAACAACGTGACCGAGTTCGTGCTGGGCCGGGCGAAGGTCACCGACAAGGTGCTACCGTTCGATGAGTTGATGACCGCAGCCTGAGCCTGACAACCGCTCGCCCCCACCGCCGAACCTCCCAGGAGATGCGCAGCATGAACCAGCCCGAGACCGTGGGCCTGAACTACGTCCCCATGGTGATCGAGCAGTCGGGGCGCGGCGAGCGCGCCTACGACATCTACAGCCGGCTGCTCAAGGAGCGCATCGTGTTCCTGGTGGGCCCGGTGAGCGACGCCACCGCCAACGTGGTGTGCGCGCAGCTGCTGTTCCTGGAAAGCGAGAACCCGGACAAGGAGATCTTTCTCTACATCAACAGCCCCGGCGGCAGCGTGAGCGCGGGGCTGTCGATCTACGACACGATGAACTGGATCAAGCCCGATGTCTCCACGCTGTGCATGGGCATGGCAGCCAGCATGGGCAGCTTCCTGTTGATGGCCGGCGCCAAGGGCAAGCGCATCGCGCTGCCCAACTCGCGCATCATGATCCATCAGCCCAGCGGCGGTGCTCAAGGGCAGGCCAGCGACATCGAGATCCAGGCGCGCGAGATCATCAAGACGCGCGAGCAGCTCAACCGCATCTACGCCGAGCGCACCGGGCAGCCGGTGGAGCGCATCGCTGCGGACATGGAGCGCGACTACTGGATGTCGCCGGCCGAGGCCAAGGAGTACGGCCTCATCGACATGGTGCTGGACAAGCGCACCTGAGCCGCGGCGCCGCGGGTGGCGCGCGCGAAAACGATCACAGCGGGCGCCGTGCCGGCATGCGCCGCGCCCCCCACTTCCTGCCCGCGGCCGCCCGAGGCCTTGGGCTATGATGCCGCGCATCCCTAGGGCATCGCCGCGCGTACTGCACTCCATGGCCGACAAGAAGGGCGCCTCCAGCGAAAAGGTTCTTTACTGCTCGTTCTGCGGCAAGAGCCAGCACGAGGTGAAGAAGCTCATCGCCGGCCCGTCGGTGTTCATCTGCGACGAGTGCATCGAGCTGTGCAACGACATCATCCGCGACGAGGTGCCGGCCGACGCGCCGGCGGGCAAGGGCGGCAAGAGCGACCTGCCGGTGCCCGGCGAGATCAAGTCGATCCTCGACCAGTACGTGATCGGGCAGGACGCCGCCAAGCGCACGCTGTCGGTGGCGGTCTACAACCACTACAAGCGCCTGAAGCACATGGCCGGCTCGGGCTCGGCCAAGGACGATGTCGAGCTGACCAAGAGCAACATCCTGCTGATCGGCCCCACCGGCAGCGGCAAGACGCTGCTGGCGCAGACGCTGGCGCGGCTGCTCAACGTGCCCTTCGTCATTGCCGACGCCACCACGCTCACCGAGGCGGGTTATGTCGGCGAAGACGTCGAGAACATCATCCAGAAGCTGCTGCAGAACTGCAACTACGACGTCGAGCGCGCTCAGCGCGGCATCGTCTACATCGACGAGATCGACAAGATCAGCCGCAAGGCCGACAACCCGAGCATCACGCGCGACGTGTCCGGTGAAGGCGTGCAGCAGGCGCTGCTCAAGCTGGTGGAAGGCACGATGGCCAGCGTGCCGCCGCAGGGCGGGCGCAAGCACCCGAACCAGGACTTCCTGCAGATCGACACCACCAACATCCTGTTCATCTGCGGCGGCGCCTTCGACGGCCTGGAAAAGGTGATCCAGAACCGCACCGAGAAGAGCGGCATCGGTTTCTCGGCCACCGTGCACAGCAAGACCGAGAAGAAGGCGGCCGAGGTGTTCCGCGCGGTGGAGCCCGAAGACCTCATCAAGTTCGGCCTCATCCCCGAGCTCGTCGGCCGGCTGCCCGTGGTGGCCACGCTGGGCGAGCTCACCGAGGAGGCGATGATCCAGATCCTCACCGAGCCGAAGAACGCGCTCGTGAAGCAGTACCAGAAGCTGTTCGCGATGGACGGCGTGGAGCTGGAAGTCCGGCCGTCGGCGCTGTCGGCCATCGCCCGCCGGGCACTGGCCCGCAAGACCGGCGCCCGCGGGCTGCGCTCCATCCTGGAGCATGCGCTGATCGACACGATGTTCGACCTGCCCACCATGGACCGGGTGGCCAAGGTGGTGATCGACGAGCACATCGTGGAAGAGGGCGCCAAGCCGCTGCTCGTCTACCGCGAGCACAAGGCCAGCGCCTGATGCGCTGGGCCGGGCGCCGTCGATCGCCCGAAAAGCGCGCCGCCGCTTCAGTCTGGCCACGCCACGCCGATTGACCAGATTGGCTTGTAATTCCCGCGCCGGGCCCCAGATGGGCCGGTGAAAGAGAGGTCCCCAGATGTCCGGCCACACCCCCCTGCCCGCCGAGCCCATCACTTTGCCGCTGTTGCCCCTGCGCGACGTGGTGGTGTTCCCGCACATGGTGATCCCGCTGTTCGTCGGGCGCCCGAAGTCCATCAAGGCGCTCGAGGCGGCCATGGAGTCGGGCCGCCAGATCATGCTGGTGGCCCAGAAGGCCGCCGGCAAGGACGAACCGAAGGCCGACGACATGTTCGATGTCGGCTGCGTGTCCAGCATCCTGCAGATGCTCAAGCTGCCCGACGGCACGGTGAAGGTGCTGGTCGAGGGCCTGCAACGGGCCACCACCAACCAGATCTCCGAAGGCGATGGCTACTTCTCCGGCGAAGTGGTGCCCGTGCCGCCTGACGGCAACGCCAGCCCCGAAGTGGAGGCGCTGCGTCGCGCCGTGACCCAGCACTTCGACCAGTACGTCAAGCTCAACAAGAAGATTCCGCCCGAGATCCTGACCAGCATCGCCGGCATCGATGACGCGGGCCGCCTGGCCGACACCATTGCCGCCCATCTGCCGCTCAAGCTGGAGGCCAAGCAGGCCGTGCTCGACCTGTTCCCGGTGGACAAGCGGCTGGAGAAGTTGCTGGATCTGCTGGAGCACGAGGTCGACATCCTGCAGGTGGAAAAGCGCATCCGCGGCCGCGTCAAGCGCCAGATGGAGAAGAGCCAGCGCGAGTACTACCTGAACGAGCAGGTCAAGGCCATCCAGAAGGAGCTGGGCGATGGCGAGGAAGGCGCCGACCTCGAGGAGCTCGACAAGAAGATCAAGGCCGCCAAGATGAGCAAGGAGGCGCGCAAGAAGGCCGAGGGCGAGCTGAAGAAGCTCAAGCTCATGTCGCCGATGAGCGCCGAGGCCACCGTGGTGCGCAACTACATCGACGTGCTGGTCAACCTGCCGTGGGCGAAGAAGACCAAGATCAAGCACGACCTGTCGTTCGCCGAGACCGTGCTCAACGAGGACCACTACGGCCTGGAGAAGGTCAAGGACCGCATCCTCGAGTACCTCGCGGTGCAGCAGCGCGTCGACAAGGTGAAGGCGCCGATCCTGTGCCTGGTGGGCCCCCCGGGTGTGGGCAAGACTTCGCTCGGCCAGAGCGTGGCGCGCGCCACCGGCCGCAAGTACGTGCGCATGGCGCTGGGCGGCATGCGCGACGAGGCCGAGATCCGTGGCCACCGCCGCACCTACATCGGCTCGATGCCGGGCAAGGTGCTGCAGTCACTGAGCAAGGTCGGCACGCGCAACCCGCTGTTCCTGCTCGACGAGATCGACAAGCTGGGCATGGACTTCCGCGGCGACCCGAGCTCGGCGCTGCTGGAGGTGCTCGACCCCGAGCAGAACCACACCTTCAGCGACCACTACGTCGAGGTCGATTTCGACTTGAGCGACGTGATGTTCGTGGCGACCAGCAACTCGATGAACATCCCGCCGGCGCTGCTCGACCGCATGGAGGTCATCCG
>JAEUPC010000089.1 GCA_016789865.1 Rubrivivax sp. | reverse complement strand
GGCCGGCGGCTGCGCCAACAAGAACCTGCTGCGCCTGGGCGGCGGCAGCCTGCGCTCGCTGGTGGTGCTGGTGTTCATGGGCATCTCGGCCTACATGACGCTCAAGGGCCTGTTCGGGCAATGGCGCGTGTCGCTGCTGGAGCCGGTCAGCATCCCCCTGGGCGGCGGCGCGCTGAAGGATCCCACGCTGGCCAGCGCGCTGGCCGCGGCCACGGGCCTGGCGGCGGGGCCGGCGCTGCTGGCGGCGGCGGGCATCGTCGCCATCGGCCTGCTTGCCTTCGTCTTCAAGGACAAGCGTTTTCGCGCCAACCGGCTGCAGGTGGCCAGCGGCATCGCGCTGGGCGCGCTCGTCGTGGCCGGCTGGTACCTCAGCGGCCACATCGGCTACGGCGAGAACACCGAGACGCTGGAGCAGACCTACTTCGCCACCAACACGCGCACCATCGAATCGCTGAGCTACGTGGCGCCCACCGCGTTCACGCTCGAACTGTTGATGCTGTGGACCGACAAGTCGCTGCACCCGAGCCTGGGCATCACCTCGCTGCTGGGCATCATCGCCGGCGCGGTGCTGGTCTCGCGCCTCACCGGCGCCTTCCGCTGGGAAGGGTTCGCCTCGACGCAGGACGTGGGCACGCAGATCCTCGGCGCGGTGCTGATGGGTTTCGGCGGCGTCACGGCGCTGGGCTGCACCATCGGCCAGGGCATGACCGGCGTGTCCACGCTGGCCATCGGCTCGTTCATCGCGCTGGCCGGCCTGGTCGGCGGTTGCGTCGCGACGCTGAAGTACCTGCTGTGGAAGGCTGAGCGCGACTAGCCATCCGCGCAGGCCCGGCACCGCTCAGGCGTCAGGGCGGGTCTTCAGCGCCGCCCACTGCCCGAGGCCGAACTGCTCGGCGGCCGCAGCCCCACCTTCGTCCCACGCCGCCAGCCAGCGCTGCGCCACGGTGCGCAGGCGGGCCGCGATCGGCTGCAGCCACTCGACGGCCTTCGGCGCGTCGACCGTTCCAGCAGCGCCACGCCAGCGCGCGCAGGCCTCGGCGATCTCCGGCGCCAGCGACTCGCGCAGGCCGTCGTACCCGGCAAGCCAGGCGTGCAGCGGCCCCGGCGCACCTCGCGCCAGCAGCGCGGGCAGGGTTGAGTCCAGGTCGGCGAGCTGGTCGCGCAGCGCGCCGGCCAGCGCCCGGGCGCGGGGGTCGCCGAGGGCGGTGCGCAAGTCGGCCCAGCGCGGCCCGAGCGACTGCCCGACACGATGCTCGCCCAGCTCGTGCAGCAGCGCGGTCTCGCAGTGGTCGTCGAGCCAACGCGGCAGCGCGGCGTGGAAGTCGCGGTCCAGCCCGTAGTGCGCCACCATGGCGTGCAGCGCGCTGCCCGGCGACGGGCGCAGCGCGAAGGCCTCGGTGCGTTCCCAGCACCAGCGCGCCATCGACTCGCGCCGCAGCAGCACGGGCCCCGCGCCCGCGCCGGCCAGCGCCGCGGGCGGCGCCAGCAGCGTGCGCGCGTGTTCGGCGCCGGCCTGCAGGACCACGAGGCCTTCGCGCACACCGCGCGCCACCAGGGAGGCGAGGAAGAACACCGGCCTCGCGCCTTGCGGGCCGGCCACACGGCCCGCGCCGTAGACCAGCCCGTGCGGGGCCAGCTGCGCGTTGATCGCCTCGGCGTCGAAGGGATCGAAGAAGTCCCCGCCCGCGGTGCGGCGCGCTGTCTCGCCGCTGCCCTCTTGGCCGTCTTCGCCCTCGCTGCCCCCTTCGCTCTTGCCGCCTTCTTCGCCGTCGCCCTCTGCGCCGTCGCCACCTGCCGCCCCGGCGAGCCTGTCCAGCCGCAGCGGCGCGAACGCCTCATCCTCCAGCGCCTGCCAGCGCGCCTCGCGCTCGGCCATCCATGCGCCCACCTCGGCACGCGGCAGCGCAGCGCCCAGCGGCAGCCGCCGCTCCCAGCGGAAGAACTCGCGCATCTGCAGCAGGTAGGTGCACAGCGTCAGCTCGGCGCCATGCCGCGCGTCGGCGATGTCGCAGTTGCGCTGCACCTGCGACGCCAGTGCCGCCAACGCAGCCGGCGCGGCGCCCGGTGGCAACAGCGGCCGCGGCAGCGCGGCGCTCACGGCGCCCGCCCGGTGGCGCGTTGCCGCGGCGCCCAGCGCGCCAAGTCGGCCACCAGCTGCGGCCAGGGCAGCTCGGTCAGGCTGCCGTGGCGCGCCTGCGCCTGGCCGACCAGCCCGTGCACGCAGGCCACTCTCGCCGGTGTGCCACCGGGCGAGGCCGGGCCGAGCTGGCGCTGCAGGGCCAGCAGCCCCCCGCATTGCAGCCGCAGCGCCTGCACGTGGCGCAGCGGCTGCCCGCCCGCGCCCAGCTTCAGCGCGAAGCGCGCTCGCTCGTGCAGCAAGGCGGCCAGCAGCTGGCAGTTCGCCTGCGCCGGGGGTGAAAGGCAGTCCAGCGCCGTCGCCTCGCCGACGCTGCGCCGCGTGGCGTGCACGCAGTCGGCAATCCGCGACTGCAACGCCTTGGTGAACACGCAGCCGTGCGGCACGTGGCAGCAGCCCGCAAAGGCGTCGTCGCTGTCCATCGGCCCGCCGCGCCCTTCTGCCCAATCACTCGTCGCCCGGCGGCGGCGGGTCGCGCCGCTGCAGCAGCAGGTCCTCGGCTTGTTCGGCCGTGGGGGCGAACATCACGCGCACCTGCTCGGCCAGGCCGGTCGCATCGGCTCGGCCTGTGCGCGCGGCGCGCTCGCGCTTCGCCGCTGCCGAGGCGTCCTTGAACGCGGCGTGCTCGCCCAGGCGTTCGAGCTGGCCGAAGGGCTTCACGGCATAGAGGTAGTAGGGCATCGGGGTGGGCTGGGGGCTTGGGGGCTGGGGGCCAGGAGCCGGGAGCGCCGGGTTTCAGACGTAGAAGCGCGTCAGGCGCCGGCGCCCCGGTACCGCCTTCTGGATGACCACGCCGCGCACGGCCGACAGGTCCTCGCCCAGCCGCCGCGCGCGGTGCACGCTGCAAGCGGGGGAGGTGGCGCGCAGCCACCAGCCGTCGCCTTCGCGCCGCAGCTGGCGCATCAGCCACTCGCCGGGCTCGATCCGGGCCAGGACATAACTGCCGTCCTTCACCGCCCCGCCGGGCTCGACGATGATGATCTCGCCGTCGTGAAACTCGGGCGCCATGTCCTCGCCCAGCACACGCAGTGCGAACGACTCGGCGCCGCTGCAGGCGGGAGCGTCGGGCCCGTGGGGTGCCGGCGCCTCGCTCACCCGACCCTCCGCGCGGCGGGCTGTGGCAAGGGTGCCCGGGGGCGGCCCGAAGCGCTCACCGCGTTCACGCCACCACCTCGGCGCGGATGCGCGACGCGGGCACGCCGCCCGCGGCCAGCTCGGCGGCCAGCGTGCGCACGAAGGCCTCGGGCCCGGCCAGGTAGAACGCGCTGTCGATGCCGAACAGGTCGGCACGCATCGCCTGCGCCACCAGGCTGGCGCCCACGGCCGCGTCGTCGTGCGTGAGCGCGCTGTACTCGAACGAGTCGAGCGCCTCGCTCCACGCGCGGCACTGGTTGGCCATGAAGTGGCCGTCGGGCCGCGTGGCCAGCCAGAACAGCGACATCGACGGCGCGGCGTCCAGCGACAGCGCATGCTCGATCAGGCTCTTGATCGGCGCGAAGCCGGTGTCGCAGGCCGCGAACACCAGCGGCAGCGGCGTCTCGTCGAGGACGAAGCGGCCCGCCGGGCCATGCACCGTGACGGCGTCACCGGCCTTCAGCGCCCCGCCGAACAGGCGCTCGGCCAGCGCGTCGCCGGCGCGGCGTGGAATGTAGAAATGCAGGTTGCGGTCGTCGCAGGGGCAACTGGCCACCGGGTGCTCGGCATGGGCGTCCTCGGTGGCCGAGCCGCCGCTGCCGCCGGTGGCCAGCGCCAGCGTCACCGCCTGCCCGGCCAGGAAGCGCAGCCGGTGCGTGCGTGGCGTCTGCAGGTGCAGCAGCATCGTGTCAGGCGCCAGCGCGCGCGTCGCGCGCACGGTGGCGACGATGGCCTGCGGCGGGATGTCCTCGGGCCCGGCGGCCTCCAGCGTCTCCAGCGTCAGCTCGCTGGTGGCCGCGGTGTGCGCGCAGGCGAGCACGTAGCCCTGCGCCTTCTCGGTCTCCGACAGCGGGTAGTCGCTGGGCATGCAGCGCGCCACCTCGCCGGCGGTGACGCGCACCTTGCACATGCCGCAGCTGCCGTTGCCGCAGCCGTAGTTGAGCTTGAGGCCGGCCTTCATGCCGGCCTGCAGCAGGCTGTCGCGACCTTCGACCACGAACTGGTGGCCGCTGGGGCGCACGGTGACCTGCGCCGACACCACCTTGAGCATGTCGTCCATCACATCCAGCACGTCGACCGATTCGGTGGCCAGTGCACGCGCCAGCCCGTCGTTCAGCTGGCGCAGCAGGTCGGCAAAGCGCGGGTCGGAGCCGCCTGCCTCGGCGTCGCACACGCGCAGTTCGTCGCGCAGCGCCAGCACCAGTGCGTGGTAGCGCTGCAGGTGGCGTTGCACGTCGGCCAGTTCCTGGCTCTGGTGGAACAGGCGCTGCGCCAGCACCTCCTGGCTGGGCAGCAGGCGCTCGCGCACGCGCTTGCCGAAGGCCTCGTCGCGGATCTGCACCACGCGCTCGAGCAGGCCGGTCTCCTCCAGCCGCACCTGCGGGTACAGCGCCAGCAGCGCCTCGGTGCTGACCAGGCCGTCGTTGAGCTCGATCTCGCCGGTGCGCACGCGCTGCTGCAGCGTGCCGCGCGGCACGCCCACCAGTTGCGCCGCACGCCAGATGGTGACCCACTGCGCCATGGGCTCAGCCCCCGCCCTCAGTGCCCGCAGTGCCCTCAACGCCCTCAACGCCCTCGGCGCCCTCAAGGCGCCAGGCGTCTTCTTCCGGCGCCACGATGCGGTCGAGGTAGCGCGCGCGGTACAGCAGGCGCGGCGCCGCCGGGTCGTCGGTGAAGGCGGTGCGAAGGTGCAGCACGTTGTGGCCGACGACGCCCATGCCGGCCTCCAGCCGCAGGCGCAGCACGAAGTCGCCTTGCGCAAGCAGCGCCGTGATGCGCGCGGCGGCCTCTCGCGTGGCGGCGTCTTCGCGCCAGCGGATGCTGCGGGTGCGGGCGGTGTAGCGCATGTGCAGGCGCAGGTGGCCGGTGACGCCGCCGTCTTTCCCCGCCGACGATCGGCCTGCCCTCGCGGCGGGGGCGGTGCCCTGGGCGCGCCCAGGCCCGCCACCCAGCAGGCTGAACACCGGGCCGGCCTGCTCGGCGCGCGCGACGCCGGCTTCGTCTTCGCGCGGCGGGATGCTCATCGCCTGCGGGTGCATCAGCGCACGCACCAGGGCCGGGTCTTCGTCGCGCAACGCGATGAACAGCTGCTCGGGGTCGGCCAGCGCCGTCTCGCCGCCGTGCGCCGCCGGCCGCACGCAGTGCAGGATCATGCCGAGGATGCGCTGCGCGTCGCTCTGGTAGTAGCCGTCGGTGTGCCAGCCGATCGCGCGGTCGGTGTAGGGGATGAATTCGCCGCGCGCAGCGGGCGCTTCGCCGGCCGCGGCGTCGCCCGCCCGGGCCACGGCGATCGGCGAGATGCCGTCTTCGTCGGCCAGCCAGTTGGCGTGCAGCCGCACGAGCCCCAGTTGCGCGCCCAGCGCACGCGGCAGGTCGCTGGCCGCTTCGCGCTGCGGCGATCGGTAGACCGCCACCCCGTGGCGGCCGATGGTCTGCAGGAGCCGCGCTCGCTCGGCCGGCTGCACGGCGCGCAGGTCGCGCACATCGACCGCCAACGCCGCGGCATCGCGGGTGCGGTGGCGCAGCTTCCAGGCGCGCCAGCGGCGGTAGGAGGCGTCGTCGTCGAGATCGAACGCATGCCGGCCGGCACCGGCCCGGGGCGAGGCGTCGAGGTCAGCGTGTGCCACAGACATGTCGAGGCTTTCCGCCCTGGGGGTGTGCGGTCACTCGCCGCTCAGCGTGGCGCGTCGCGCGCGCGGCGGCTGCGGATCGAACAGATCGTTCATCGCGCGCTGCACCTGCCCCACCGCCTCGGGCGCCTCGATCGCCATCACCTGGTCGAGCACCCAGCGCCGGTGGCGCTCGGGCAGCGCCGGCTCCAGGCGTGTGCCGAGATAGCGCACGAAGCCGAAGTCGGGCTCGAAGCCCGCAGCGGGGTCGGCGGGGCCGGCGTGGGCAGCGGTCTGCGGCGCGGCGCCGAACTCGGCGTAGTGGCCGGCCAGTTCGTTGTACAGGTCGATGAAGCGTTCGCCGTGGGTCGGCTCGCCGGCCGGGGCCGGGCCGAGCAGGTCGTCGGCGTTTTCCTGCAGGTGGCGCGCGACGTGGCGCACCAGCGCCACCACGAACTCGGCGCGTTCCTCGGCCGACAGGCGCTGGAAGGCGATGCGATCGGCCAGCACGACGAGGAAGACCAGCGCCTCGCGCACGAAGGCGAAGTAGGGCGTGCCTGCATCGACGTCGAAGTCGGCTGCGCGCATGCGCTTGAGCATCTGCACCGCCAGGCGCCACACGATGAAGGCCATCGCGCTGCCCTGTTCGGCGGCGCTCTTGTGCGCGGGCGCGCCGTCGCCGCTGAACCAGCGGCTCTTGATGCGCATCGCGGGGGGCTGCTGCATGGCCCTCAGTATCCGCCCTTGCCCAGCGGCTGCGGCAACCCGGCGACCTTGGCACCCTGCTTGGCCGGCCCGAGCGGGAACAGCTCGTACAGGTTCCTGCTGTCGCAGCCGGGCATCACTTCTTCCAGCCCCTTGAGCAGGGCGCGGAAGTTGGGCGTGTGGCCGTTCTCGCGGTACTCGTCGCGCAGGTAGCCGACGACCTTCCAGTGGTCTTCGGTGAGGGTGATCCCCTCGGCTGCGGCAATGACCGCCACCACCTCGTCGCCGTAGTCGGGCTCCAGCAGGTAGCCCTCGGGGTCGGTTTCGAGTTCGGTGCCGTTGACGACATAGGGCATGCGGGGGTCTCCTTGCTCCAGTGGTGGGTGGTGCCGGGCCTGCGGCGGCGGCGGCCTTCAGTGCGCGGCGCCCACGGCGGCGGCCGACTTGTGCGGCACGAAAACGCCGCAGCCCCAGCGGCGGTGCGCGCCCAGGCCGGCCTCCAGCAGGCGCAGCGCCGCCTCGCGCTGCAGGCCGTCCAGCATCAACCCGTAGCCTGAAAGCGCCGCCAGGTGGTCGCCGGCCTGCATGCCCTGGCGGCGGCCGCAGATGGCGCGGCCGGCGATGCCCAGCGCAGCCAGTTCGGCCTGCACCTGGTCCAGGAAGAGCTGCTCGTCGCCTTCGGCCGCCGCACCCGGCGCGGCGGCCACGAAGTGCGCGTACTGCGTGCCGAACGGCAGCAGCTCGCGCACATGGCCGGTGCCCAGACGCAGTGCCTGCCCGGCCACCGCGAGCGTGCAGCCCGACAGCGCCCGCGCATCGGCCTCGCGGTGGCGAGGCACGCGCAACGTCAACCGCGTGCGGCCCGACAGCAGCCCGAGCGCGCCGCCGCCGGCGCTGAGGTTCAGGCGATGCACGGCCACCGAGGGTTCCTCGGCCAGCCACGGCAGCGCCGTCTCGAGCGCGGCGGCCAGCGCCGAGCGGTGCGCGCGCGGCAGCGTGCCCCCGCCCTGCACGGGGAAGGCGATGTCCAGCATGGTCGCGGCGCGCTCACTCATCGTTGGCGGGCTCCCCGGACGCCACCGCCGCGGCGGGCGGCTGCGCGCGCGCCCACGCCAGCAGCGCCTCGCCCCAGGCCTGGGCCGTGAGCGGGTCGATCTCGAACACGGTGAAGCGGCTCTTCTCGCGAATGCGCGTGCGCAGCAGGCTCATGCCGCCGGCGTCGTGGTCCAGCTGCTGCAGCTCGATCTCCTGGCCGCCCAGCGGCACGCGCAGGCGCGCAAGGGGGGTGATGCGGGGCATGGGGTCGCAGCGGCCTTCGGGCGCCCTTCGGCCGAAGCGCGCAGGGCGGCATTGAGCGCGAGCGCGCCTCGGAGCGTCCATACCCGGTTCGGGTGGCCGCTGAATAGCCCATCCGGGTAATGTCGCTGTCCCGACCGGGCTCTATCGTCGGCGCTCCACGCGGGGGATGGCCAGCGCTGTCGTGAACGCCCACGATGCGCACACCGCCCACGCGCAGCAACCTGCCCGCGCTGGCAGTGATCAGCGCGCCCGAAGGAGACCCTCGCCCATGGCCAAGAAGCCGCACGACACGCCTTTGCTCGACGAACTCGAGAGCGGCCCCTGGCCCAGCTTCGTGACGGGCCTGAAGCGCCTGGCCAAGGACAAGGACTACGTCGTCGACCTTCTGGGCACGCTGGAGACCAGCTACCGCACGAAGAAGGGCTACTGGAAGGGCGGCACGGTCGGCGTGTTCGGCTACGGCGGGGGCGTGATCCCGCGCTTCACCGAGCTGAAGAAGGACGACGGCACGCCGGTGTACCCCGACGCCGCCGAGCTGCACACGCTGCGCGTGCAGCCGCCGCCGGGCATGCACTACACCTCCGACGTGCTGCGCAAGATGGCCGACATCTGGGAGAAGCACGGCACCGGCCTCATCGCCTTCCATGGCCAGAGCGGCGACATCATGTTCCAGGGCGCGAAGACGGCCGACGTGCAGGCCGCCTTCGACGAGATCAACGAACTGGGCTTCGATCTCGGCGGTGCCGGCCCCGCGGTGCGCACCAGCATGAGCTGCGTGGGCGCCGCGCGCTGCGAGCAGAGCAACTTCGACGAAGGCCGCGCGCACCGCCAGGTGATCAACACCTTCGTGGACGACATCCACCGCCCGGCGCTGCCGTACAAGTTCAAGTTCAAGTTCAGCGGCTGCGCCAACGACTGCATGAACAGCATCCAGCGCGCCGACATGGCCGTCATCGGCACCTGGCGCGACAACATGCGCGCCGACGAGGAACTCGCGCGCAAGTGGTTCGCCAAGCACGGCATGAACGAGCTGGTCAACGACGTCGTCGCGCGCTGCCCGACCAAGGCCATCCAGCTCAAGGAGGCGAAGGACCTGAAGGGCGGCGAGCACGTCACCACCTTGAAGATGAGCGATGCGCACGGCCTGGAGATCGACAACAAGGACTGCGTGCGCTGCATGCACTGCGTCAACGTCATGACCGGCGCGCTGGCGCACGGCACCGACACCGGCGCCACCATCCTCATCGGCGGCAAGCGCACGCTGAAGATCGGCGACCTGATGGGCACCGTGGTCGTGCCCTTCATGCCGCTGAAGACCGAAGAGGACTACGAGGCGCTGGTCGAGCTGGCGCGCAAGGTGATCGACTTCTTCGCCGAGAACGCCCTGGAGCACGAGCGCACCGGCGAGATGATCGAGCGCATCGGCCTCGTCAACTTCCTCGAGGGCATCGGCCTGGACATCGACCCCAACATGGTCAGTGCGCCGCGCACCAACCCGTACGTGCGCATGGACGGCTGGGACGAAGAGGTCGCCAAGGCCAACGCGCGCAAGGCCAAGAAGGTCATCGAGATCAAGGCCGCCTGAAGTACCACGCGCCACAGGACAGCATCACCATGGCCCATCGCACCCCCATCGAAAGCGGCGCGCCCGACAACAAGCAGTTCATGCACCCCACGTTGCTGAAGAACTACGGCAACTGGCGGTACCACGACCGGCCGCGCCCCGGCGTGTTGCACCACGTCGCGCACAGCGGCGACGAGGTGTGGAGCGTGCGCGCGGGCACGCAGCGGCAAATGGACGTCTACACCATCCGCAAGCTGTGCGACATCGCCGACCAGTACGCCGACGGCCACGTGCGCTTCACGATCCGCAGCAACATCGAGTTCATGGTCGCCGACGAGCAGAAGGTCGCCCCGCTGGTCGACGCGCTCACGAAGAACGGCTTTCCGGTCGGCGGCACCGGCAACTCGGTGAGCATGATCGCGCACACCCAGGGCTGGCTGCACTGCGACATTCCGGGCACCGACGCCTCGGGCGCCGTGAAGGCGCTGATGGACGATCTGCACGCCGAGTTCATCAGGGAGGAGATGCCCAACCGCGTGCACTTGAGCACCAGCTGCTGCGAGATCAACTGCGGCGGCCAAGCCGACATCGCCATCATCGTGCAGCACACCAAGCCGCCGAAGATCAACCACGATCTGGTGGCCAACATGTGCGAGCGCCCGGCGGTGGTGGCGCGCTGCCCGGTGGCGGCCATCCGCCCGGCGCTGGTCAACGGCAAGCCCAGCCTCGAAGTCGACGAGAAGAAGTGCATCTGCTGCGGCGCCTGCTACCCGCCGTGCCCGCCGATGCAGATCAACGACCCCGAGCACAGCAAGCTGGCCATCTGGGTGGGCGGCAAGAACAGCAACGCGCGCGGCAAACCCACCTTCATGAAGATGGTGGCCAGCGGTCTGCCCAACAACCCGCCGCGCTGGCCCGAAGTGAGCGAGATGGTCAAGAAGATCCTCTACACCTACAAGGCCGACGCGCGCAGCTGGGAGCGCCTCTCCGACTGGGTCGAGCGCATCGGCTGGCCGCGCTTCTTCGAGAAGTGCGACCTGCCGTTCACCAAGTACCTGATCGACGACTGGCGCGGCTCGCGGGCCAACCTGAACGCATCGACCCACATCCGTTTCTGAGCGCGCGCGATGAAGTTCGCCTTGATGGTCAGCGAAGGCCCGTACACGCACCAGGCCGCCGACACGGCCTTGAACTTCGCCGCCGCGGCCATTGCCAGGGGCCACGAGGTGATGCGCGTGTTCTTCTATCACGACGGCGTCTACAACGCGACCAGGCTCACCGAGCCGCCGCAGGACGACCGCCACATCGTCAACCGCTGGAGCGAGCTGAAGGACAAGCACAACGTCGACCTCGTGGTGTGCGTGGCCGCGGCGCTGCGCCGCGGCATCAAGGACGAGGTGCTGGCGCCGGGCTTTCGCATCAGCGGCCTGGGGCAGCTGGTCGATGCCGGCATCAAGGCCGACCGCACGGTCACCTTCGGCGATTGAAGGCAAGGCGAACGCGATGAAGAAGTTCATGTTCGTCAACCGCAAGGCCCCGTACGGCACGATCTACGCGCTGGAGAGCCTCGAGGTCGTGCTCATCACCGCCACCTTCGACCAGGACGTGAGCCTGGTCTTCCTCGACGATGGCGTGTACGAGCTGACCAAGGGCCAGGACACCAAGGCCATCGGCATCAAGAACCACAGCAAGACCTACCGCGCGCTCGACGGCTACGATGTCGAGAAGCTGTACGTCGAGCGCGAGTCGCTGCAAGCGCGCGGGCTCTCCGAAGCCGACCTGCTGGTCGACGTCGAGGTGCTCGGCACCGCGCAGCTGGCCGACCTGATGGCCGAGCAGGACGTGGTCTTGTCGTTCTGAGCCAAGCCCACGAATCGAGGCCCGAAGCCGATGCTGCACATCGTCAACAAGTCCCACCTGCAGACGAGTTCTCTCGCCAGCTGCCTGCGTCTGGCCAAGGACGGCCACGCGCTGCTGCTCACCGAGGACGCCGTCTATGCCGCCACGCAGGCCGGCGCCGCCGCGAGCGGCATCGCCGCCGCGACCCGGCGGCTGCAGGTCCATGCGCTGGCCCCCGACCTGCAGGCCCGGGGCGTCGCGGCGCGCGTGGCCGAAGGCGTGTCGCTCGTCGACTACGGCGGCTTCGTCGACCTGGTCGCCGAGCATCCCAACAACCAGTCCTGGCTCTGAGATCGATCTCTAACAAGGAGGCCCCATGGCCATCGAAGTCAACGGCACCACCTACGAAACCGACGAAGAGGGCTACCTCGTCAACCTCGCCGACTGGAACAAGGACGTCGCCGAGGTCATTGCCCAGGCCGAGAACGTCGAGATGACCGACAACCACTGGGAAGTGGTGAACTTCCTGCGCGAGTACTACGACGAGTACCAGATCGCGCCGGCCGTCCGCGTGCTGACCAAGGCCATCGGCAAGCAGCTGGGCGAGGAGAAGGGCAACAGCAAGTACCTGTACGAGCTGTTCCCGTACGGCCCGGCCAAGCAGGCGTGCAAGATCGCCGGCCTGCCGAAGCCCACCGGCTGCGTGTAGGGCCGCCGATCGTCCTGCTGCGCCCGCCGATCTTGCGCCTGCGATGCTCGCCGTACGGCAGTACGGCTGCGCTTGTCGACGCAACCTCGGCGTGCTGGCGACGGAATCTCGACGACCCTGCGGCACTTCGCACTGCGGCGCTGCTGGCATGAGCATCCTGGCGGTCGTTTTCGCGCTGCTGTTCTATGCCGCGACGGCCCTGTTCGTCATCGGCGTCGCGCTGAAGATCCGCCAGTACCTGCGCACGCCGGCGCCGCTGCTCATTCCGACCACGCCCGCCCCCACCGGGCGCGCCGGGGTGGCGCTGCGCATGGTGCGTGAAGTGGTGCTCTTCGAGAGCCTGTTCAAGGCCAGTTCGTGGACGTGGCTGTTCGGCTGGCTGTTCCATGCCTCGCTGGCGCTGGTGCTGCTGCGGCACGTGCGCTACTTCCAGGAGCCGGTGTGGGCGCCGATCGTCTTCGTGCAGTTCTTCGGCACCTATGCCGGGCTGACGATGGTGGCGGGGCTCGCCGGCCTGTGGGCGCGGCGTGTCCTCGTCGAGCGCGTGCGCTACATCTCCACGCCGTCGGACCACCTGCACCTGGCGCTCTTGGTGGCCATCGGCCTCACGGGGCTGGCGATGCGCTTCGTCGCGCACACCGACATCGTCGCGGTGAAGGCCTTCATGCTGGGCTTGATGCGGTTCAGCATCCAGCCGCTGCCGGCCGACCCGCTGCTGCTGCTGCACCTGTCCCTCGTGGCGCTGCTGCTGATCGTCTTCCCGATCAGCAAACTGCTGCACGCGCCGGGGCTGTTCTTCAGCCCGACTCGCATGCAGGTCGACAACCCCCGCGAGGCGCGCCACCTCGCGCCGTGGGCGGCGGCGCTGGACAAGTGAAGGCGTGGCCGCCCGCCCCACGCGCTTCGATGTGATGCCATGACCACGGCCCCCACGCCCGCCGCCGCTGCCGCCCCCGCCGCCAGGCCTGCGGCCAAGCCAGCCGCGGCCAAGTTCGAGACGCCCAAGCTCAAGCCCTACCCGGTGATTCCGCTGGTGGCCGAGGGCGCGATGGCGCACAGCAAGCCGTTCATCGCGCCGCCGATCATCAACGCCCGCATCGGCTTCCCCGACGAGCTGGTCGAAGGCTGGGAGCAGCGCGCGGTGGCCAAGATGGGCGAGCTGCTGGGCAAGTACCGCGGCCTGCGCGTGTACCTCGACGCCTGCGTGCACTGCGGCGCCTGCAGCGACAAGTGCCACTACTTCCTCGGCACCGGCGACCCCAAGAACATGCCGGTGGCGCGCCAGGACCTGATGCGCTCGGTGTACCGGCGCTACTTCACTTTCGCCGGCAAGCACTTCCCCAAGCTCGTCGGCGCGCGCGACTTCACCAAGGACGTGCTCGACGAGTGGTGGAGCTACTTCAACCAGTGCAGCGAGTGCCGCCGCTGCAGCGTGTTCTGCCCCTACGGCATCGACACCGCCGAGGTGACGATGGCCGCGCGCGAGATCATGGACAGCGTCGGTCTCGGGCAGAAGTACGCCAACGAGATCATCGGCAAGGTCCACAAGATCGGCAACAACCTCGGCATCCCCGGGCCGGCGCTCGAAGACACGCTGCTGGGCCTCGAAGAAGACACCAAGGAAGAGACCGGGCTCGACGTGCGTTTCCCGCTCGACGTGAAGGGTGCCGAGGTGCTGCTGGTCACGCCCAGCGCCGACTTCTTCAGCGAGCCGCATGTCGAAAGCCTGATCGGCTACGCCAAGGTGTTCCACGCCGCGGGCATCTCCTGGACGCTGTCGGCCGCGGCCAGCGAGGCGGGCAACTTCGGGCTGTTCATCGGCAACTACGAGCAGCTGCGCAAGATCGCGCTGCGCATCCGCGAGGCGGCGCTCGAGCTTGGCGTCAAGCGCATCGTGGTCGGCGAGTGCGGGCACGCCTGGCGCGTGGCCTACAGCTTCTGGAACACGCTGGTGGGCATCGGCGCCGGCGGCAAGGACCCGTTCGCGATACAGCTGCAGAACCAGCTCGACGGCCGCTACCGCCAGCCGATGCACATCTGCGAGTTCACGCACGACCTCATCCAGCGCGGCGCGCTCAGGTTCGACAAGGACAGGAACGACGATCGCATCGTCACCTTCCACGACTCGTGCAACGTCGCGCGCGCCTCGCGCATGGGCGACCTGCCGGGCGGCCAGTTCACCATCCCGCGCGAGATCATCAAGGCGGTGGCCCACCGCTTCCACGACATGGCCCCCGGCACCACGCACGAAGCCACCTTCTGCTGCGGTGGCGGCGGCGGCCTGCTCACCGACGACCTGCTCGAGCTGCGCGTCAAGGGCGCGCTGCCGCGCATGGAGGCGCTGAAGAACGTCGTCGACGCGCACGGCGTCAACTTCATGGCCACCATCTGCGCCATC
>JAEUPC010000043.1 GCA_016789865.1 Rubrivivax sp. | reverse complement strand
AGGTGCCGGTGCCCAGCGAGCTGACGTAGTACATGCGCCCGGCGCTGTCGAAGCCGAACACGCGGCCGTCGGGGGCGACGAAGTTGCGCGGGTACATGAAGTCCAGCCCGCTGGTGTTGGCGTTGGAGAGCAGGCGGAACGAGCCGTCGGCCTGCCGCACCTCGGGGCGGTCGGTGCCGCCGCTGCCGCCCTGGATGTAGATCTCGCCGTTGAGCATCATCGTCGAGGTCGAGTACCAGCGCGCCCGGTTCATGTCGGCCTGGCGCGTGAGCGTGCTGCCGGCGCTGGTGAACAGGTTGCTGTTGGCGTTGCCGGTGTTGGTGGTGCCGGTGCCCGTCCAGTTGTCGCCGCCGGCGATGAACACCTGGCCGCCGGCGGGCAGCAGGATCTGGCTGCTGCAGAAGATGTCGGTGCCGCTGCCGTTGCTGAACGTCATGTGGCTGTTGTCGGCGATGTCCCACACCGCGTACTGGAAGATGGCGGTCTGGCGGCCGGTGTTGTCGGTGCCGTAGCTGAGCACGCGACCATCGGCGGTGAGCACGGCGTGCACCGGGATCACCGGCCACGGCACCACGGGGCCGAACTGGCCCTTGGTGTGCGCGTCGGCGTTCACCGGCGTGCCGGGGGGCAGCTTCTGAATCCGGGCCCGCTCTGCCTTCGCGGCGGCGCCTTGCTCGACCGGTTCTTCACTGCCACCGCAGGAGGCCACGAGGGCAGCGGCAGCAAGGACGGAAAGGCTGGCCAGCGCGGCCTTCAGCGTGCGTGCGGTCATGGGGCTCCCTCGGTCGCCGCGCACTGGACTCGCGCGACATGTCAGCTCGTTACCGCATGTTGCGAACCGCTATGCGAGGCAACAACCCCCGGCTTGCGGGCCGGGTGGCACCGGATGCCGGCGGGTGCGCAGTGCGCCGCGGCCGACGCGGGGAGCCTGCCGCTTCCATGCCCGCCCTGCGCGGCGCGCCTGTGCCCGGCCATGCCGGCAGTCGCGTGCCGCAGCTCCCTATACTGGTTGATTCCCCCTCGCCATGCGCCCTGCCGTACAGGACGAACCGCCACCATGTCCCGAGGTGTCATCCGCATCCGCGGTGCCCGCCAGCACAACCTGAAGAACCTCGACCTGGACATCGCCACCGGGCAGATGACGGTGGTCACCGGGCCCAGCGGCTCGGGCAAGTCGAGCCTCGTCTTCGACACGCTGTACGCCGAAGGCCAGCGGCGCTACGTCGAGACCTTCAGCGCCTACGCGCGGCAGTTCCTCGACCGCATGGACCGCCCGGCGGTGGACAAGGTGGAAGGTGTGCCGCCGGCCATCGCCATCGACCAGACCAACCCGGTGCGCACCTCGCGCTCGACGGTCGGCACGATGACCGAGCTGAACGATCACCTGAAGCTGCTGTACGCCCGCGCGGCGCAACTGTTCGACAAGGCCACGGCGCTGCCGGTGCGGCACGACTCGCCGGAGACGATCTTCGACGACCTGATGGCGCGCGCCGCGGCTGCGGGCGACCCGCGACTCGCCTTCACTTTCCCGGTGGAACTGCCGGCCGACACCAGCGCCGAGCAGCAGGAGCAGTGGCTGGCCGCCAGCGGTTTCACCCGCGTGGCCGGCGAGCACGTGCTCAACGGCAAGAAGCAGCTCGATGTGGTGGCCGACCGCCTGAGGCTGGCCGGCGCCGAGAAGGTGCGCGTGGTGGAAGCCATCGAGCTGTCGCTCAGGCGCGGCGGCGGGCGCCTGAACGTGCTGGCCGGCGACGATGCCGCGGGCGCCGCGCCGTGGCGCTACAGCACGGGCCTGCACTGCCCCGAGAGCGACATCCGGTACGCCGACCCCCAGCCGGGCCTGTTCAGCTTCAACAGCGCCTACGGCGCCTGCGACACCTGCCGCGGCTTCGGCCGCGTGATCGGCGTGGACTGGGGCCTGGTGATCCCCGACGGCAGAAAGACGCTGCGCAACGGCGCCATCAAGACGCTGCAGACGCCCGCCTGGGCCGAGTGCCAGGACGACCTGCTGCGCTACGCCGGCGAAGCCGGCATCCCGCGCGACACGCCGTGGGGGCAGCTCACCGAGGCGCAGCGCCACTGGGTGCTGGAAGGCTCGCCGCACTGGAAGGGCGACTGGCACAAGGCCTGGTACGGCGTGCGCCGCTTCTTCGAGTACCTCGAGAGCAAGGCCTACAAGATGCACATTCGCGTGCTCTTGTCGAAGTACCGCAGCTACACGCCGTGCACGGTGTGCGGCGGCGCGCGGCTGAAGCTCGAATCGCTGCTGTGGCGGCTGGGCGCCAAGGCCGATGCCGACGAAGTGCTGCCCGCCGCGCAGCGCTACCTGCCGGTGGGCGCGAGCTGGTCGCGCGCGCAGCTCGAAGCGCTGCCGGGCCTTTCGCTGCACGACCTGATGCAGCTGTCGATCGAGCGGCTGGCGCGCTTCTTCGCGCGCATCGAGCTGCCCAGTGCGCTGCACGACGAAGCGCTGAAGCTCCTGCTGGGCGAGATCCGCACGCGGCTGAAGTACCTCGTCGATGTCGGTCTGGGCTACCTGACGCTCGACCGCCAGAGCCGCACGCTTTCCGGCGGCGAGGTCCAGCGCATCAACCTGACGACAGCGTTGGGAACCTCGCTCGTCAACACGCTGTTCGTGCTTGACGAGCCGAGCATCGGCCTGCACCCGCGCGACATGCAGCGCATCGTCGAGGCGATGCACCGCCTGCGCGACGCCGGCAACACGCTGGTGGTGGTGGAGCATGACCCGGCCGTGATGCTGGCGGCCGACCGCCTGATCGACCTCGGCCCCGGGCCGGGCGAACGTGGCGGGCGCATCGTCTTCGACGGCTCACCGGCCGCGGCGCGTGATGCCGACACGCTGACCGGCGCCTACCTCGGTGGGCGCAAGCAGGTGAGCCTCGGCCACCGCCGGCCTGTGTGGCCGCCGCCGGCGAAGCTGATCCTCGAAGGCGCGCGCGAGCACAACCTCACGGGCATCACCGTCGAGCTGCCACTGCAGCGGCTGGTGTGCATCACCGGCGTCTCCGGCTCGGGCAAGAGCACGCTGATTCAAGACGTGCTGTACCCCGCGCTGGCGCGCCATTTCGGCAAGGCCACCGAAGCGCCCGGCGCCTACCAGCGGCTGCTGGGTGCCGAACAGCTGGCCGACGCGGTGTTCGTCGACCAGAGCCCCATCGGCAAGACGGCGCGCAGCAACCCGGCCAGTTATGTCGGCGCCTTCGATGGCCTGCGCGAGATCTTCGCCAATGCGCCGCTGGCGCGCGAACGCAGCTATTCCGCCGGCACCTTCAGCTTCAACGCCGGCGACGGCCGCTGCCCCACCTGTGGCGGCAGCGGCTTCGAGCACGTGGAGATGCAGTTCCTGTCCGACGTGTACCTGCGCTGCGCCGACTGCGACGGCAAGCGCTACCGCGCCGAAGTGCTGGACGTGAAGGTGATGCGCGGGCCGCAGCAGTACAGCATCGCGGATGTACTGCAGCTCACCGTGGCCGAAGCGGTGCAGGTGTTCGGCGGCGACCGCGACGTGGTGGCGCGCCTGCAGCCGCTGGTGGATGTGGGCCTGGACTACGTGCGCCTCGGGCAGCCGGTGCCCACGCTCTCCGGCGGCGAAGCGCAGCGGCTGAAGCTCGCCGGCTTCCTGGCCGAGGCGGCGGCCAGCGCCTACAGTGCATCCAGGCAGCCGGTGGCGAGGAAGGGCACGCTGTTTCTCTTCGACGAGCCGACCACCGGCCTGCACTTCGACGACATCGCCAAGCTGATGCGCGCGCTGCGCAAGCTGCTCGACGCCGGGCATTCGCTGCTGGTGATCGAGCACAACCTCGACGTCATCCGCGCGGCCGACTGGATCGTCGACCTCGGCCCCGAAGGTGGCGAGGCTGGCGGGCAGCTGGTGTGCACGGGCACGCCGGACGATGTGAAGATGCATCCGACCTCGTTCACCGGCGCTGCGCTGCGCGACTACGAAGTGGCGATGGCCGGCGGCGCGCCGGCCCTGAGGGATGGCGAACATGGCGAAGGCGGCCGCCCGCTGCAGACGCTGGTGACGGCGCGCCGCCAGGCGCGGGCCGTGCTCGACGAGGCGCTGCGCGCGGCGCAGGCCGGGCAGGGCGAGGCCGGCGAAGCGCGCGACGCCATCCGCATCGTCAACGCCAAGGAGCACAACCTGCGCAACCTCAGCGTCGACATCCCGCGCGGCAAGTTCAACGTCGTCACCGGCGTGTCGGGCTCGGGCAAGAGCACGCTGGCCTTCGACATCCTGTTCAACGAAGGCCAGCGGCGCTACCTCGAGAGCCTGAACGCCTATGCGCGCAGCATCGTGCAGCCGGCCGGGCGGCCCGAGGTGGACGCGGTGTACGGCATTCCGCCCACGGTCGCCATCGAGCAGCGGCTCTCCCGCGGCGGCCGCAAGAGCACGGTGGCCACCACCACCGAGGTGTGGCACTTCCTGCGGCTGCTGTGGGTGAAGCTCGGCTTGCAGCACTGCACGCGCGACGGCTCGCCGGTGCGCGCGCAAAGCGCCGACAGCATCGCTGCGCAGCTGCTGCGCGACCACCGCGGCGAGCATGTCGGCCTGCTGGCGCCGCTGGTGCTGAACCGCAAGGGCGTCTACACCGATCTGGCGAGGTGGGCCAAGGCGCGCGGCCAGTCGCACTTGCGCGTCGATGGCCAGTTCCTGCCGGTGAATCCGTTCCCGCGCATCGACCGCTTCAAGGAACACACGATCGAGCTGCCGGTGGGCGACATCGTCGTCACGCCGGAGAACGAGGCCGAGTTGCGTGTGCTGCTTTCCAAGGCGCTGGATGTGGGCAAGGGCGTGCTGCATCTGCTGCATCCGCTCGACGGCCTGGCCGCCGAACTGGCCGACGGCCAGACGGGCGAGGAGATCGGCTCGATCAAGGTCTTTTCCACCAAGCGCGCCTGCCCGACTTGCGGCACGAGCTACGGCGAGCTCGACCCGCGGCTCTTCTCGTACAACAGCAAACACGGCTGGTGCCCGAGCTGCGTGGGCACCGGCTTGAAGCTCACGCGCGAACAGCGGCGCGCGTTGGACGATTCCATCAAGGACGACGAGCAGGGCCGCGAGCAGACCTTTCCCAGCGAAGAGGCCGAAGTCGAAGGCCTCGTCGACGAGCTGTGCTCCGAATGCGCCGGCGCGCGGCTCAACGCGACCGCGCGCGCCGTGACCTTCGACGATCACGCCATCGACGCGGTGGCGCGGCTGTCGGTGCGCGAGGTGCGGTTGTGGGCCCAGGCGCTGCGGCTCGAAGGCCGCGAGGCGGAAATTGCGCGCGATGTGCTGGGCGAGATCAAGAGCCGGCTGGCGTTCCTCGAAGAGGTGGGGCTCGGCTACCTCACGCTCGACCGCGCCGCGCCAACCCTTTCCGGCGGCGAGGCGCAGCGCATCCGCCTGGCCGCGCAACTGGGCAGCAACTTGCAAGGCGTGTGCTACGTGCTCGACGAGCCGACCATCGGCCTGCACCCGCGCGACAACGGCGTCCTGCTCAACGCGCTGGGCAAGCTCAGCGCGGCCGGCAACACGCTGGTGGTGGTGGAGCACGACGAAGACACCATCCGCCGCGCCGAACACCTCATCGACATCGGCCCCGGTGCCGGCAAGCGTGGCGGGCGCGTGGTGGCCGAGGGCGACGCGCGGGCGCTTTCGGCGGCGCCGGAGTCGGTGACAGGGCGGCTGCTCGCCCAGCCGCTGGTGCACCCGCTGCAGGCACGGCGCGCGGTGGGCAGCGCGAGCGAGTCGCTGATGCTAAGGCGAGCGTCGCTGCACAACCTGCGCCAGGTGGACGTTTGCGTACCTCTCGGCCGCCTGGTGGCGGTGACGGGCGTCAGCGGCTCGGGCAAGAGCACGCTGGCGCGCGACGTGCTGCTGGCCAACGTGCAGGCGGCGCTGGCGGCGAACCGCAAGTCGGCTGTCGTGTGGGCGGGCTGCGAAGGCGTCGAAGGCTTCGAGGCCCTGGATCGCGTGCTGGAGGTGGACCAGACACCGATCGGCAAGACGCCGCGCTCGTGCCCGGCCACCTACATCGGCTTCTGGGACGTGATCCGCAAGCTCTTTGCCGAGACGCTGGAAGCGCGCGCACGCGGCTACGCCCCGGCGCGTTTCTCGTTCAACACCGGCGAGGGCCGCTGCCCGGGTTGCGAGGGCCAGGGCATGAAGACCATCGCGATGAGCTTCCTGCCCGACGTGAAGGTGCCGTGCGACCGCTGCCACGGTGCGCGCTTCAACCCCGAGACCTTGGCGGTCTCGTGGCGCGGCAAGAGCATCGGCGACGTGCTGCAGATGGAGGTGGACGAAGCCGTCGGCTTCTTCGCCAGCATGCCGGCGGTGAGCCACCCGCTGCAGTTGCTGAAGGACGTGGGGCTGGGCTATCTCACGCTCGGCCAGCCGTCAC
This sequence comes from Rubrivivax sp., assembly GCA_016789865.1. Taxonomy (GTDB): domain Bacteria; phylum Pseudomonadota; class Gammaproteobacteria; order Burkholderiales; family Burkholderiaceae_C; genus Rubrivivax. The sequence continues at coordinate 15,901 of JAEUPC010000043.1, read as the reverse complement.
CCACACTCAGTGGCGGCGAGGCGCAGCGCATCAAGCTCGTCACCGAACTGAGCAAGGTGCGCGACGACGTCACGCGGCGCGGCAACCGCGCGCCGAAGACGCTGTACGTGCTCGACGAGCCGACCGTGGGCCTGCACATGGCCGATGTCGAAAAGCTCATCCGCGTACTGCATCGGCTGGTGGATGGCGGCCACAGCGTGGTGGTCATCGAGCACGATCTCGATGTCATCGCCGAGGCCGATTGGGTGATCGATCTCGGCCCCGAAGGGGGCGCCGAGGGCGGCGCGGTGGTGGCCGCCGGTGCACCTGAAGAGGTGGTGCGCGCCGGCACGCACACCGGGCGCGCGCTGGCTGGCGTGCTGGCGCGTTCGCGCCCATTGCCAGCCGCGCCGGCCTGACTAGGCGTCGGCCAGGCGGCCGAAGCCGGACAGGCGCGAAGCGTCGCGCGGGGCGACCCCGCCCATGCGGTCGAGCGCCCGCAACTGCATCTGCAGCGCATCGGCGTGGTCGCCGCAGCGCTCGAGCAGTTCGCCCACGCGCATCAGCAGGCGCGCCTCGCAGCTGGGGTCGGAGAGTTGCCCTGCGAGCTGGCTTGCCTCGAACGCACGGTCGCGGGCGCGCTCGTGCGCCGAGTGGCCTGCCCTGCCGCCGAAGCCCGCCGTCTGCCCGGGCGACGCACCCGCTTCGGGCGCACGCGTGTTCGCTGCAGCCAACCGCACGGCGGCGTCGGCCGCCTCGCACAGCAGGTCGGCCACATGATCGACACTGCCGCACAGGCGCGCCCAACGCACGGCCGACACGAAGTAGTTCTCGGCGCTGGCCTCGGCGGCCAGTTCACGGTGGCAGCGCGCCACCTCGGCCAATGCCTGGCTCATGGCGTAGGGTTGGCTCGACAGTTCAGCCAGATCGAGCACTGCGCAGGCGCGGCGCAGCCGCTGGCGGATGACTTCGGCGCTGGCGGGGGTGTTCGGCATCGGCGATTCGGAAAGTGCGCCGACATCCTATGCAGGCCGGGGCGCGCCGGCTTCCCCATGCTTGCGGGCCGCGGGCGTGCGCCTTTCACAGTGCGGGCGGTGGCCCGCGGCGCAGCCGCGGGTGGGTCCCCCGGGGGACGCAGCCTACAAGCCCAGCCAGCGCGGCAGGAATAGGCTCAATGCCGGGAATGCCACCAGCACGAACATGCGCCCGATGTCGGCGAAGATGAACGGCGTCACGCCGCGCCAGATCTCGCGCGTGGACAGGCTGGGCATCATGCTCGAGAGCACGAAGATGTTCATGCCTACCGGCGGCGTGATGAGGCTGATCTCGATCACGCACACGACGATGATGCCGAACCACACCGGGTCGAAGCCCAGCGCCGTGACCAGCGGGAAGAACACCGGCACGGTGAGCAGCATCATCGACAGGCTTTCCATCGCCGTGCCGAGCACCACGTAGATCAGGCAGATCGCCACCACCACCAGCATCGGGTGCACGTCCAGGCCGGTGACGAAGGTCTTCAGCGCCAAAGGCAGCTCGGTGAAATTGAGGAAGTTGGCGAACAGCGACGCGCCGATGACGATGGTGAACAGCATCGCCGAGGTGCGGGCCGATTCACCCAGCACCTCGAACAAGGCCTTGGCGGTGAGCGCGCGGCGCAGCAGCGCAAAGAAGAAGCCGCCCGCGGCGCCGACGCCGGCGGCCTCGGTGGGCGTGAAGAAGCCGCCATACATGCCGCCCATGACGAGCGCGAACAGCGCCAGCACGCCCCAGATGCCGCGCAGCGCCGCCAGCCGCTGTGCCCATGTGGCGCGTTCGCCCGGCGGGCCCCATTGCGGGTGCCGGCGCGTTACCCAGAACGAAGCCAGCAGGTAGAAGCCGAGCGCCACCAGCCCCGGGATGACGCCGGCGGCAAACAGCGCGCCGATGCTCGTCTCGGTCATGATGCCGTAGATGACCATGATCACCGACGGCGGGATCAGGATGCCCAGCGTCGCGCCGGCGCACACCGAGCCCGCGGCGAACGACGGCGCGTAGCGGAACCGCTGCATCTCGGGCAGCGCCACGCGGCCCATGGTGGCCGTGGTGGCGATCGACGAACCGCAGATGGCGCCGAAGCCCGCGCAGGCGGCGATGGTGGACAGCGCCAGCCCGCCGCGCCAGTGGCCGATCAGCGAGTAGGCCGCCCGGTACAGCTCACGCGACATGCCGGCGCGGGTGACGAAGTTGCCCATCAGCACGAACAGCGGCACCACCGACAGCGTGTAGCTGCCGATGCCGACGAACTCGCTGGCTGTCGACGACAACGCAGCCGGCCACGAACGCATCAGCGCGAGCCCGACCACGCCCACCACGCCCATCGCCACGGCGATGGGCACACGCAGCGCCATCAGCACGAACATCGCGGCAAAGCCGAGCAGGCCTTCAGTCATGGAGGGGGTTCCTGCCCCAGAGGCTGCGGCGAGGCCGGGAACGGCGAGGGGGCCTCGCGGTGCGCCCGCCAGGCGAGCGCGGCATGCACCAGCGCGCTCAGTGCCAGCATGCCGGCGGCCATGAAGTGATACGGCGCCAGCCGGATCTCCAGTGCCGAGGTCATGTCGCCCACGGCAGCCGTGCGCACCGCGCGCTGCCACACCAGCCACGCCGCGCCGCCGAATACCAGCGCCGTGAGGGCCTGCGACAGCACCTTCTGCCAGCGCAGCAGCCGGGCCGGCAGCAGCCGGTCGAAGAGGTCGAACACGATGTGCTCATGCGCCAGCGCCACCAGCGGCAGCGCGCAGAAGATCATCACCAGCATCAGCAGCTCGGTGAGCTCGACAGCGCCGCGGACCGCGTTGGGCAGGAACTTGCGCGCGAAGACATCGGCGAAGGTCAGCCACATCATCGCGAACAGCGCCGCAGCAGCCACCGCGGTGAGGCAGATCGAGAGCTTCTTCATGGGTGAGGGTCGTGGCGGGGCCGGGCAGCCTGCCGGGTCTGAGGGCGGGTGCCGGTTCCGCGCAGGCGCCACGCGCTGCCAGACGCAACTCGGCCGGCCGGGACACACCCGGCGTGGGGGTCCTCGAGCCGGCCGATGGCCGTCACGGCGGGGCTGTGCCGCAGGGCGCGGTTACTTCACCTTGGCGATTTCGGCGCGCAGTTCCTGCAGCACGGCCGCAGCGCCCTTCAGGCCCTTGGCCTCGGCGTCCTTGGCCCACGCCTCTTCCAGCGCCGCGGTCTTGGCCTTGAACTCGGCCACGAACGCCGGGCTGGCGGTGACGCTGGCCACGCCGGCGGCCTTCTGCGCGTCGCGGCTGGCGGCGTCGGTGTCGTCCCAGTACTTGCCGATGAAGCGCGCGGCGAACTCGCCCGACATCTTGTTGATGATCTCCTGGTCGGCCTTGGGGATCTTGTCCCAGGTGGCCTGGTTCATGATCATCACGAAGCTCGTGTTGTACAGGCCGCCGGGCACCGCGGTGCGGTGCTTGATGAGCTTGTCGAGCTTGAACGAGACGATCGACTCGTCGGGGAACCAGGTGCCGTCGACGACGCCGCTGGACAAGAGCTCGTACGACTCGGGCGCGGGCTTGAGCGTCATGTTCACGCCCAGCGCCTTGCCGATGTCGTTGACGACGCCGCCGCCGACGCGGAACTTCAGGCCCTGCAGGTCGGCCAGCGAATTGACCGCCTTCTTGGTGTTGAAGATGATGCCCGGCCCGTGCGTGAACACGGTGATGACCTTCACGCCCTTGTGCTCGTCGAGCTTGGCCAAGTGCTTCTCGTAGATGCGCTGGTAGGCCACGCTGGTGGACACCGCGCTGTCGCCGAGGAAAGGCATCTCGGCCATCTTGCCCATCGTGAAGCGGCCGGGGGTGTAGCCGTGCACGGTGTACGACAGGTCCGCCAGGCCGTCCTTCACGGCGTCGAAGGTGCCCGGCGCCGGGACCACGGCCTTGGGCAGCAGGTTGCACTTGATGCGGCCGCTGGTGGCCTTGCCGACTTCGTTGCACCAGTCGGACTGGGCTCGGGTCAGCAGGTGCGCCGGGGGCACCCAGGAAGACAGGGTCAGCGTGATCTGGGCCGAGGCACCGCCGGCAAAGGCCAGCAAGGCGGCAGCGGAGAGGGTCTTGAGGAGGGGCATGGCTGGGCTCGCGTCAAACGGGACTGGAAGGGACGCCGGACGAAGGGCTGCAGCCCACGGCCGGACGAGGGCGCTGCATCCTAGCCAACCCAGGCGCGCCGGGCCGTCATCACTTTCCCGGGGCCTGCGCCGTGAAAAGACGCCACGGCGACAAAGGCCCCCGCCGGCGAGGGGACAGGTCAGGCGCCGCGGCGCAGTCTCCTGCCCTGGTCACGCCGCGGCACGCCGGCGCGTGCGGCAAGCCCGCACCGCGCGCCAGCCCAACAGCGCCGCGACGACAGCGGCGTAGATGAAGACCTCGGCGAAGTCGTTCTTTCCCGCGCGCATCCAGAAGAAGTGCAGCACGGCCAGCAGCGCCACGACGTAGACCGTGCGATGCAGCGCCTGCCAGCGTGCCGCGCCGAGCGTCCGGATGGCGCGGTTGAACGAGGTGGCGGCCAGCGGGCCCAGGAGCAGGAACGCGGTCGTGCCGACCAGGATGAACGGCCGCTTGGCGATGTCGGCCAGGATGGCTGCGAGGTCGAAGCCCATGTCCAGCCACGCGAAGGCGAGGAAGTGCCACACCGCGTAGAAGAACGTGAACAGCCCCAGCATGCGCCGCAGGCGCGCCAGCGCGTGCCAGCCGGTGAGCGTGCGCAGCGGCGTCACGGCCAGCGTGAGGCACAGGAAGCGCAGCGTCCAGTCGCCGGTGCCGCGGATCAGCGCCTCGGCCGGGTTGGCCCCCAGCGTGCCTGCGATGGCCCCCCACAGCAGCGCACCGAAGGGCAGCAGCGAGAGCACGAACAACACCGGCTTGGCGGCCGGGAGCTGAAGCGCGGCGTTGATGCGTTTCTCAGGCAAGCATGGCTCCCGCAGCTTCGCCTGAACCCGGCGGGGCGGGCCGGGCCCGGGTCACGGAGGGCGTCAGAACTGCCTGCGCAGGTCCATGCCCGCGTAGAGCTGCCCCACCTGGGGCTCGTAGCCGTTGAACATCAGCGTGGCGCGCTTGCGGGCCAGCAAACCGTCCTCGCCGATGCGGCGCTCGGTGGCCTGGCTCCAGCGCGGGTGGTCGACCTGCGGGTTGACGTTGCTGTAGAAGCCGTACTCGTCGGGGGCAGCGAGCTCCCAGCTGGTCTTGGGCTGCTTGTCGACGAAGCGGATCTTCACCAGGCTCTTGCCGCTCTTGAAGCCGTACTTCCAGGGCACCACCAGGCGCAGCGGCGCGCCGTTCTGGTTGGGCAGCACCTCGCCGTACATGCCGAAGGTCAGCAGCGCCAGCGGGTGCGTCGCCTCGTCCAGGCGCAGGCCTTCGACGTAGGGCCAGTCGAGCACGCTGCTCGCGAGGCCGGGCATCTGGCGGCGGTCGGCCAGGGTCACGAACTGCACGAACTTCGCGTTGCCGGTGGGCTCGACGCGCCGGACAAGCTCGGCCAGCGAGTAGCCCACCCACGGGATGACCATCGACCAGCCTTCCACGCAGCGCAACCGGTAGATGCGCTCTTCCATCGGTGCGAGCTTGAGCAGCGCCTCGATGTCGTAGGTGCCCGGCTTCTTCACCTCGCCTTCCACGGCGACGGTCCACGGCCGCGTCTTCAGCGAGCGGGCGTGGCGTGCGGGGTCGGACTTCTCGGTGCCGAACTCGTAGAAGTTGTTGTACGTGCTGGCGTCGGCGTACGCCGTGGGCTTGTCCATCACCAGCGCGCCGGGCAGCGCGCTGCGGGTTCCGGGCAAGGCAGCCAGCTTGCCCGGGCGCGCTGCCTGCGCGTGCGCGTTGGTTCCGAAGGCTCCCGCCAGGGCCGCTGCGCCGCCCAACGCCAGCAGCTGCCGCCGCTGTCGATAGACGGCGCGCGGCGTGATGTCGGACGGCGTGGCGTGGCGAAAGCCGCGGTCGCGCAGCAGGTGCATGGTGGGGGTCTCCGTGGCCTTCGGGCGCACCGCGATCGGTCGGCGCCCGCGGCCGCGACCTTACAGCGTCGCGGCCACCCCCAGGGTCAGCGCAAGTTCAGCGCAGGCCGGCCATGTAGTCGGCCACGGCCTTGATCTCGCGCTCGCTCATCTTGGCGGCGATGGCGGCCATCATCGGGCCGTTGGCGCGCCCGCCGTTCCTGAAGGCGGTGAGCTGCGCCTCGGCGTAGTCGGCATGCTGGCCAGCCAGCCGCGGGTACTGCGCGGGAATGCCCGCGCCGCCGGGCCCATGGCAGCCGGAGCATGCCGGCAGCTTGGAAGACATGTTGCCGCCGCGATAGAGGGCCTCGCCGAGCTTGACGGTGTCCTTGCTCTTGGCGAAACCGGGCTTGGCGTTCTTGCCGGCGTAGAACGCGGCGAGGTGGCGCATGTCGTCCTCGGACAGCGAGGCCACCATGCCCTGCATCACCGGGTTCTTGCGCTTGCCCGACTTGAACTCGCCGAGCTGCTTGAACAGGTAGTCGGCATGCTGCCCTTGCAGGATGGGGTTGGCCGGAGCACCGCGCGAGCCATCGGCGGTGTGGCAGGCCATGCAGGGCTGGGCCAGCGTCTGTGCCTTGGCCAGGTCGGGCTTGAAGGCGGGCTTGGCGGCGTCGGCCGCCGCGGCGGGCAGCAAGGCCGCGGCCGCCAGGGCCAGCATGGCGAGAACACGGGGAGCGGCTGCCGACGAACCGGCGCGGGCAAGGAGGGGCTTCATGCGGCGGGGCTTTCGTGGGGACTTTCTTCTCGGCGCTGCGCTTCTTCTTGCTGCGCGGCCCCCGGGCGAGCCAGGGGGTTGCCGTTCCTTTGGGCGACATGACCAAGGCCCAAAGCGGCGAATTTTACAATGCACCATGCACCTGCCCGCCAACGGCCCACGCCCTCGTCGACCCGGGCCGTCGGCGTCATCGCCAGCCGGATCGGCTGCCCGTTCATCGGCCAGCGCATTGCCGCCGCCCGAATCGCCAGTGAGCCAGGCCGCCATGGCCTGGGCACACAGCGCGCGGTTCCTGGTCACCGCTTCGCAGCTGGACCAGCTCCCGGCGCCCGGGCTGCCCGAGATCGCCTTCGTCGGCCGCAGCAACGCCGGCAAATCCAGCGCCATCAACGCCCTGGCCCGGCACCGGCGGCTGGCGTTCTCTTCCCGCATGCCCGGCCGCACGCAGCACATCAACCTGTTCGAACTGGGCCCCAAGGTGGCGCCCGATGCGCTGTTTGCCGACCTGCCCGGCTACGGCTACGCGGCCGTGGAGCGCGGGGCCAAGCTGCGCTGGCAGCGCGTGATGGCCGAATACCTGCGCCAGCGGCGCTCGCTGGCCGGCATCGTGCTGCTGGTCGATGCGCGGCTGGGCTTCACCGAGCTCGACGATCGCCTGCTCACGCTGGTGACGCCGCGCCTGGCCCCGGGCACCGAACGGGTGCGCCTGCTCGTGCTGCTGACCAAGGCCGACAAGCTGAACCGGCGCGAGCGCCAGGCCGTGCTGGCGCGCTGCGAAGCGGCGCTGGGCGCCGTGGCCGCACAGGCCGGTGAGGGCTGCGACATCGGCGTGTGCCTGTTCTCGGCGCTGTCGCGCGAGGGGGTGGTCGATGCCGCCACTGCGCTGCACGGCTGGCGCGCGGGAGCCGGCGCCGAGGCCGCGGTCGCGGCCGCCGAAGGGGTGGGCGCGTGATCCGCGAGTGCGAAGTGGCGCTGCCGCACGGCATCACGCTGGCGTGTCGCAGCCACGCCGATGCGGCCGCGGCGGGCGCAGCGCCGCGGGTGATGCTCGTGCACGGGTTTCCCGAGGCGGCGTTCGTGTGGGACGAGGTCATCGAGCGGCTGGGCCCACGCGCAGCCTGCACAGCACCGCAGATGCGCGGCTACGCCGGCTCCAGCGTTCCCGAGGGCACCGAGGCCTACAAGGCGCGGCATCTGGTGGCCGACCTGAAGGCGCTGATCGAGGTCACGGGCGCCCCGCTGGATCTGCTCGTCGCGCACGACTGGGGCGGCGCCGTGGCGTGGGCGCTGGCCGCGCAGCAGCCGCGGCTGGTGAGGCGGCTGCTGATCATCAACGCCCCGCACCCGGCCACTTTCCTGCGCGAGCTCAGGCACAACCCGGCGCAGCAGGAGGCCAGTGCCTACATGAACTTCCTGTGCCGGCCCGACGCGGCGGCCCTGCTGGCGGCCGAAGACTTCCGGCGCCTGTGGGCCTTCTTCGGAGCCGACCCGGCCTGGCTGACACCCGCGCTGCGCCAGCGCTACCTGGCGGTGTGGCGCGCCGGGCTGGAAGGGCCCTTGAACTACTACCGCGCGTCGCCGCTGCGGCCGCTACGCGGGGCCGATGATGCGGTGCGGCGCGTGACGCTCGATGACGCCGCCGTGACGGTGCAGGTGCCGACGCACGTGCTGTGGGGCGAACGCGACCGGGCGCTGTTGCCGGCCCTGCTGGACGGGCTGGAGCGATGGGTGCCGTCACTGACGGTTCAGCGCCTGCCCGATGCCGACCATTGGGTGGTGCACGAGCAGCCGCAACTCGTGGCCGACACCATCCTGCGGCTGCTCGAAACGCCGCTGCGTCCTGCGGCCTGACGCCGAGCGGCCGGCCACCTGCCGCGTTGTTCAGCCCGCCTGCGCCGCGCCACGGGCGCGCAGCGCCTTCAGCCCCTGCTCGATGCGCTCGGCGACCTCGCGCTCGCGCTGCAGGGCACGCAGCGTGGCCTGGCCCTCCTGCAGCGTGTACTCCAGCCGCGCGAGCTTCTCGCCGACGTGGTCGACCATGGCCCGCTGCTCGCTCAGCCTCTCCAGGTGCAACTGCAGGTCGCCCAGCATGTGCGAGAGCGAACCGGCCTGCGCGTGCACTTCCTCGACGAGCGTGCGGCGGGCCTCGATGCCGGCGATCTTTTCGTCGAGCCCGGCGGCGCGGCCGAGCAGCTCGTCCACGCCCGTGCGCAGCTGCGACAGCCGCTCCTGGTGTTCGGCCAGGTAGGCGACGTCGGCACGGCCCCGTGCGGCCCGACTGTGCAGCTCATCGACCTCAACGCGCAGCGCCGCCAGCTGCGGCGTGCGCTGCGCCAGCGGCGCGAGCTGCGCCTGCAGCGCGGTGGCGTCGGCTTCGAGCCGGCCCAGTCGTTGTTCGCACCCCGAAGCCGACTGCTGCGCGGCCTGCAGCACCTGCGTGAGCGCCTGGGCCTGGTCGGTCAGCGGGTGCAACTGCGCACGCAGGGCGGTCACGTCGGCCAGGCGTGGCTGGAGGTCGCCCAGCTGGGCCAGCAGGTCATCGCACAGCGCCTTCAGGCTTTCGACCTCGTCACGCCGCCGCAGCTGGTCGGCCAGGCGCCGTTCGAGATCGGTGGAAGTGCGCTGCAGCTGACCCACGCGACGCTCGAGCTGTTCCACGTCGGCCAGCCGGGCCTCGATCCGCTCGCGCTGTGCGTCGAGCGCGGCCTCCAGCTCGGCCAGATGGTGGGTCGACGGCTGGCCTTCTTCGACCAGGGTCATGCGGCCGAGCAAGGCGTCTTGGCGCGCCTCCAGCTCCTGCTGCCTTCGCGCCACCTCGAAGGCCTGCTGCCCGAGCGCCTCGAAAACGCTGACCAGGGACTGCGACGGGGCCTCGGCGGGTGGGCCAGGCTCCTGGGGTGCCACGGGGGTGCCGGGGAGGCCCGCTGCGGCGGTGGCGAGCGCCCCACTGCCCGGCGCGACCTCGGGCGGTCCGACGAGGCAGGCGGCGACGCTGCGCCCGCCCGTCAGGTGCACCTGCCGCGAGCGCAGCGAGAGCCCGGCCTCGATGAGCGTGAGCGCCATCTGCGGCGAGACGAGCACCTCGCCGTCGGCGGCCCCGGCGGCGAGGTCGCTGGCCTGCACCATGCTGCGCGTGCTGATGTTCAGCCCACCGTCGCCGCCGGTCGTGGCGGTGTCGCGCTGCCCGGCGGCGAAGCCGAAGCGCAGCGCCGCGCCATGGCGCTGCACGGCCTTGGCGGCCAGCGTCACCAGCCGTGCGTCCGGGGCGTTGAAGCGCACGAACGTCGCCCCTTGCGCGCTCTTGACCATCACCACGGCGCGCTCGCGGCGCAGCTGCGCCGCGAGTCCGTCGATGAGTTCGGCGGCCGGGCGCGAGGCGATGACGCAGCCGACGATGTGCAGGGGCGGGGGCGCTTCCATGCGCGGAGGGATTCGGCCGAGGAGGTGCCGTAGTGTGCGTCAGCGCGGCGCAGCCGGGTGCGTGCCGAGGATCCGGCGCCATTGGTAAGTGGGCGAGCGGCGCCTCGGACGAACGATTCTTTTCTTCGCCAACAGTCGCTCACCGACAGTTCGACGCCAGGCAGCCCGCCGGATGGTCACTAGTTCACGCCGCTGCGGTTCTGGCCGCGCGCCCGGCGGCAAACACGCGAACGGGTGGCCTGCGGTGCCGGGCTTCGCAGTACAACGACCGCCCGCCGTGCCATGGCACAGGTGAGGCGGCCCGCCGCCGCGGATGTCCACGGCGCCTGCCGGCCTGGCGCTGCGAGACCCCTGCCGCTGCAAAGGCGAGCCGCGCCGAACCGCATCCAACGCCGAGCCGAGATCCGATCATGCTGGACACCATCTTCAAGAACTCCGGAGACCGCAAGCAGACCCAGGACGAGCTGCGCGCGCTCGTGCTGCAGGCGCGCAACGAGCGGGTGGCGCTGCGCAACATGCTCGAACAGGCCGGCGGCGCCAGCGAGAAGGTCGCCAAGACCCATGTGGCGCTGGAGGCGCTGACGGTGAAGGTCGACGGTGCGCTGCAGAGGGTCGAGCAGCTCGGGGAACTGGCCGGCCGCTTCGACCAGCGCACGCGCGGCTTCGAGCAGCTCGAGCAGAACGTGGCCGCGCTGGCCGGGCAACTGGCCCAGACGCAGCACGCGTCGCAGGTGGCCGGGGCGTCGGCCGGGGATCCCGAGGCGCAGCGTGCCTTGATGGAGCAGCTGGCCACGCAGGCGCGCGAAGCACACGCCGTGCTCAGTGCGCTGCGCAAGGAACACGACAAGCACGAGAAGATGCGCGCGCAGCTGGCCGGGACCAACTCGGAGCTCGAGCAGTCGCGCGGCGGCATCGTGGCGCTGAAGGGCGAGTTCGAGGCGCTGCGGGCCAGTGAAGGCGAGTTGCGCCAGGAGCTGCAGGGCATCCGCCTCGTGGCCGGCGAGGCCCGGGCCGACGCCACCGCGGCTGCCGGCGCCGTGCAGGCCATCGAGGCGAAGTTCGAGCCGTTGGTCCAGCTGCAGGAACTGAGCAAGGACACCGAAAAGCGCCTCACCTCGCTCAACGCGCTGGCCGAGCACGTGTCCCACAAGGCCAAGGCGCTGGAGACCCAGCGCCACACGGTCGAGCATGCCGTGGTGGAGGCCACGCGCCTGAACGAGATGGTCTGGCAGATGGACGCGCAGGTGGCCAAGCTGGCCGACGGCCGCGACCAGATGCAGCGCGCCGAGGAGGCCGTGGTGCGCATGGAGGCCATGGCGCGCGGCACCGGCGAGGAGCTGGCCGCCGCGACCGCGGCGCGCGAGGAATTCCTGCGCGAGTCGTCGCGGCTCGAGGGCCAGGGCCGCACGATGGTGGACGGGCTGCGCAGCACCATCGAGCGGCTGGCCGTCGAGCGCCAGGAGCTGGAGGCCTTCGACCAGCGACTGAAGGCGCTGTCGGCGGCGGTGGACGGCACCGAGTCGCGTGTGCAGGACGTGCTGGCGCGCGACGAGGCCCTGACGGCCATGCAGCAGAAGGCCGAAGCGCTGGGCAAGGCCTTCGTCGCCCTGCGTGCCGAGACCGAAGACCTGGCGCGGCGCCAGAGCGGCCTGGACGCGCTGGCCGAGCAGCTGGCCCAGGTCGAGGCGCTCGGCCGGCGCACGGCCGCGCAGCAGCACAGCCTGGCGCAGTCGCAGAAGGACCTGGAGGCGGTGCGCGAGGAACTGGCGCGTTTCCACGTGGCGCACGCCGAGGCCGCGCAGCTGCGCGACAAGCTGGCGCTGGACCGCAGCGCGCTGGAGGCGTTTGCCGAGCGCACCACCGGCATGCTGGCGCGCGCGCCCGACCTGGAGCAACGCCTGGATGCCGTGCTCGGCAAGCTGGCGCTGGTGGACCAGGGCAGCCAGGCCGCGGCCCAGTTGACCCAGGCGGCCACGGAGCTGGACGCGCAACTGGCCCGCGTGGCGCAACGGCAGCAGTTCGTCGACAAGCTCGACGAGCGCATCAACGGCCTGCACGTCGTCACGGCGGAGGTCGAGCGCAAGCTGGGCGAACAACTGGCCCGGCGCGGCGAGCTGGACGGGCTGAAGAACCTGTGCGACAGCCTGGGCACGCAGATCGTCGACGCGCAGCAGAAGCTGGACGGCGTGGCCGCACTGCAGGGCCGGCTGCAACCGCTGACCGGGCAGGTGGCCACGCTCATGCAGACGGTGGAGCAGTCGCACAAGCTGGTCGAGTCGGTGCGCAAGGATGAAGCCGAAGTGCATGAACAGCGCAGCCGCATCGCCGAGCTGATGGAGCAGGGCCGCACGCTGGCGGCCCAGGCCGCCGAGCGGCTCAAGCAGGTGCAGGCGGTGAACGACGAACTGGCGCGCGCGGCGGCCCTGAAGGAGCAGCTGCTGTCCGAGCTGGCCAGTGTGCAGGCGCGCCAGCGTGAGGCCGTGTCGCAGGCGGCGGCGGCCGAGGACCAGTTGCAGCGTGCCGAGGCGCTGGCGCGCCAGCTCGAGCTGCGGCGCGCGCAGCTGCAGCACACCGAGAAGACCATCGCCACGTTCGAGGCGCGGCTGGCCGACCTCGATCGCAGCGCCGAAGGCGTGGAAGACAAGATCCGCTCGCTCGCCGACCGCGAGGTGCTGGTGCAGGCGGTGAAAGCCGAAGTCGACCACATCCGCCAGATCAGCGGCAAGAGCCGCGCCGACCTGCAGTTCGTCAGCGACCACCGCCAGGAAGTGACCGAGCTGCGCACCAAGGTCGACGACCTGCTGGGGCGCATCGCCGAGACCGACGGCAAGATCGAGCTCATCGAGTCGCGGCGGCGCATGGTCGAGGAGGTGCAGTCGCGTGCCGCGACCATCACCCACATGCTGGGCGACATCCATGTCAACCTGGAGACGCTGAGCGAACAGCGCGCGGTGATCGACCACGTGGGCGAGAAGCTCGCGCGGCTGGACTTCACGGTGCAGGAGGCGCAGAACACGCTGCGCTCGCTGCAGCGCGAGCGCGAGGTGGCCGAGCGCATCGAGCAGGGCATCAAGGCGCTTCGCACGCGCAGCGCCGTTCCCGCGGTCTAGGCTCGGCGAGCGCCCGCCGCGCCAGAGGGCTGCCGGCCGTCTGGCGCAGTCTGCGCGGGCAATGCCCCGCGGGGGACCGGCCGCGGCGGGCCGCACTGGCGCAGGCCGTACCAGCGCAGGCCGTACCAGCGCAGGCCGCGCCGGCGCCCGGCGGGCGTGCCTGCGCCGCCCTCAGCGCGCCGGCTTCGTGGCCACCTGCTGCTGCACCTTGAAGGCGGCGCGGCCGAGCAGCGAGCGCACCTTCAGCGTCTTGGCCAGCTTGGCCGCGTGCAGCCGGACCAGCGCGCCGCGGCGCACGGCCCAGGTCGAGTCGGAGGCGCCGTCACCCAGCAGCCACACCTCACCGCGGTCGCCCACCCACAGCAGCTGCGGCTGCACCCAGCGGCCGCCGAGGAAGATGCGCACCCAGGTGCCGACCTCGAGGGTGGCCAGCCAGGCCTGCCCGGCCGCCACGCCGGCCAGGTGGCCGGCCATGTCGGTGGGCACCTCGGCCGACGAGGCGGCGTCCAGGATGTCCGCCGGTACCGTGTCCATCACCGGCAGGTCGACCATGCCGCCAAGCGTGTCGGGCCCGCCGTCGCCGCCGTCGAGCACCTGGTGCTCGAGCTTTTGCAGCGCGCCGATCTGCGTGGCGGCGCCGGCGCAGCGGCGCTGCAGGCGCTGGCGCAGGAAGTCCTCGACCATGTGCACGGCGCGGCGGTAGACGGTGGCGCGCTGCTCGGGCTCGGCGGAGATCTGGTCGACCAGCTGCCGTGCCAGGCGCAGCAGGCGGCGGCGCTCCGGGTCGGCGACGTCGGGCGCCATCTCGGCTTCGTAGGCCACCAGGTGGATGAAGCGCCACAGCGGGTGCGCCTGCTGGTCGAGCACGCCGCTGTCGCGCAACGTGAGGCGCATCGCCGGCCCGTGCAGGCGCGAGACGAGCAGGATGACGTCCGAGGGCACCCGCTCGTCGGTGACGATGGCCTCGAACAGCCGGCCGACCAGCTCGACGGCCTGGCGGTCCTGGTGGTTGGGGGCCTGGCGCGCGACCTCGAGCCAGCTCTCGCGCCGGCCGCCCGAGGGGCTTCGCTGTCCGTCATAGCGCAGCGGCCCGCTGGCCTCGTCCAGCGGCGCGGGCATCGTCTCGCGCATGCGGTAGAGGTCGGGCGTGTAGGTCGTCTCCACGCCCGCCGAGCGGCGCGAGCCTCCGGGCATGATGACCGTGCGGTAGCTGGCCGGCTCGACACCCATCGACTCCAGGCGCGACGAAGCCGCCGCGTAGCCCTGCCGCAGCACCGTGGCCAGCGTGGCGGTGGACTGCCGCATGAAGTGCATCTGCCAGCTGCGCGACGTGGGCAGTGCCTGCGCCGCGGCCCACAGCGCCCGGGCCTGCGCCTCGGGCCGGAACGGGTTGTGGTCGGCCGAGACGTCGAGGTCACCGACCATCGCCGAGACGTACATGCGCAGCTCGCGCAGTTCGTGTTCGGCGTGGGTGTTGACGTACTCGATGGTGTGCGACAGCTCGACGTCGACGGCGACCTCGTCCTCCTCGACCAGCGACAGCGTGGGCTGGCGACCACCGGGCCGGTCGGCCGGCGCGTTGCCGCTCTCGCGTTCCCGGTCGGTGGCTGCCTGGTCTCGCAGCGAGGCGGTGTAGACCTGCCCCAGGTGGCTGCGATGGATGTTCAGGCTCTTGATCAGGTCGGACACGGCAGCCCGCTCGGCCGCTCCCAGGCGCGCCATGTTCTTGCGCAGCTGATCGACCGCGCCCTCGGCCACCTGGTCGAATACAAGCGGCGCGCGCAGCAACTCGTCCTCGATGTATTGGAGGAAGGCCGGCGAGGGCGGCGGGCGCACCATGGTGCGCGCGATTATCGAGCGCAGCCCTGGCCCCTGAAGCAACGAAAAAGGCCTGCGTTGGACACGCAGGCCTTGCTTTGTGTGCAGCGTTTGGTGCCTTGGGGCACTGCCGCCGCACCCCCGGCGGCCGCTTGCACGGCCGCCGGACCAGGGACTCACATGTCCATGCCCATGCCGCCCATGCCGCCCATGCCGCCGCCGCCGGGCATCGCGGGCGCTTCTTCCTTCGGCGCCTCGGCGACCATCGCTTCGGTGGTGAGCATCAGGCCGGCCACGGAAGCGGCGTTCTGCAGCGCGGTGCGGGTGACCTTGGTCGGGTCGAGGATGCCCATCTCGATCATGTCGCCATAGGCGCCGGTCTGGGCGTTGTAGCCGAAGTTGCCCTTGCCCTCGAGCACCTTGTTGATCACCACGCTGGGCTCGTCGCCGGCGTTGAAGACGATCTCGCGCAGGGGTTGCTCGACGGCGCGCAGCACGATCTTGATGCCGGCATCCTGGTCGTGGTTGTCGCCCTTGAGCTTGCCGATGGCCTGGCGCGCACGCAGCAGCGCCACACCGCCGCCGGCAACGATGCCTTCTTCCACCGCCGCACGCGTGGCGTGCAGGGCGTCTTCGACACGCGCCTTCTTCTCCTTCATCTCCACCTCGGTGGCGGCACCGACCTTGATGACGGCCACGCCGCCGGCCAGCTTGGCCACGCGCTCCTGCAGCTTCTCGCGGTCGTAGTCGCTGGTGGCTTCCTCGATCTGCACGCGGATCTGCTTGACGCGCGCCTCGATGTCGGCGGCCTTG
>JAEUPC010000059.1 GCA_016789865.1 Rubrivivax sp. | reverse complement strand
GCCCCCCCCCCCCCCCCCCCCCCCCCCCCCCCCCCCCCCCGGCGGGGGGTGCCATTTCACTGATTCAGTGGACTAGGCTCGTCCGGCACCTTGCTCCGACCTCGTCTAAGGGGTTCCCCTTCCCTGTCACGCGCCGGACTGCGCCGCGCTGTCCGCCGCGCGCAGAATCGACGCGCATCCACCAGCCAGCGAAGAGCCGCGCCATGGACCTCAGCTACTCCCCCGACGAAGAAGCCTTCCGCCAAGAGGTGCGCGAATGGCTTCGCGGCAACCTGCCGGCCGACATCCGCGCCAAGGTGGTGGGCTACCAGGGCCTCGCCAAGGCCGACTACCTGCGCTGGCACAAGATCCTCGCGGCCAAGGGCTGGAGCGTGCCGCACTGGCCCACCGAGTGGGGCGGCACGGGCTGGAACATCACCCAGCGCTACATCTACGACGAGGAGTTCGGCCTTGCCGGCGCTCCGCTGCTGCCGCCGTTCGGCCCCAACATGTGCGCGGCGGTGCTGCACCGCTTCGGCACCCCGGCGCAGAAGCAGCGCTTCCTGCCGCGCATCCGTGAGGGCGACGACTTCTGGGTGCAGGGCTACTCGGAGCCCGGCGCAGGCAGCGACCTCGCGGCGCTGAAGACGCGCGCCGATCGTGTCTCATCAAGTTCAGGCGACCACTACGTCGTCACCGGCCAGAAGATCTGGACCACGCTCGGCCACTATGGTGACTGGATCTTCTGCCTCGTGCGCACCGACTTCACGGCCGAGAAGCGGCAGGAGGGCATCAGCTTCCTGCTCATCGACATGGCCACGCCCGGCATCACCGTGCGCCCGCTCATCCTGATGGACGGCGGCCACGAGGTGAACGAGGTCTTCTTCGACGCGGTGAAGGTGCCGGTGGAGAACCTCGTGTTCGAGGAGAACAAGGGCTGGACGGTGGCCAAGTACCTGCTCGGCCACGAACGCATGGGCTCGGGCGCGGTGGGGGCGGCCAAGCGCGAGATTGCGGCGCTGCGCGCGCTGGCCGCGCGCGAGTTGAAGAACGGCAAGCCGCTCCTGCAAGACCCGCGCTTCCGCGACCGCCTCTCGCGCGCCGAGATCGAACTCTCGGCGCTGGAGATCACGAGCATGCGCTTTCTCGACCAGATGCGCCGCACCGGCCAGCCGCCGGGGGCCGATGTGTCGATGCTGAAGATCCGCGCCACCGAGATCCAGCAGATGATCACCGAGCTCATGATGCAGGCCGTGGGCCCGCTGGCTGCGCCGTTCAAGGGCGTGGAAGACGGCGCGGTCGATGCCTTCGCCTCGCGCCTGGCGCCCCGCTACTGCAACTTCCGCAAGGCGAGCATCTACGCGGGCAGCAACGAGATCCAGCGCAACATCATCGCCAAGATGACTTTGGGGTTGCCGGCATGAACTTTGAGCACACCGAGGAGCAGCGGCAGCTGGCCGACTCGCTCACCAAGTACCTGGCGGCGAACTACGGCTTCGAGCAGCGCAAGGCGATCATCGGCTCGGCCAGCGGCTTCAGCGATGCGGTGTGGAACGCGCTCGCCGAGATGGGCTTGATGGGGCTGGCCGTGCCGGAGGCCGACGGTGGCTTTGGCGGCGGCGCGCTCGATCTGATGGCGGCCATGGAAGCCTGCGGCCGCGCGCTGGTGGTGGAGCCGCTGCTGGACCACATCGCGCTCGCCACGCGGCTCGTGGCGCGCGCCGGCAGCGCGGCGCAGCGCGCGGCCTGGCTGCCGGGGGCCATCGATGGCAGCGTGAAACTCGCGTTTGCAGGGCTGGAGCCCGGGCGGCGGTACGAGCTGGCGCCTGCGGCCACCACGGCGCGGCGCAGCGGCGCAGGCTGGGTGCTCAATGGAGCGAAGGCGGTGGTGACCGGCGCGCCTACGGCCACGCGGCTGGTGGTCTCGGCACGCAGCGACGCGGGGCCGAGCCTTTTCCTCGTCGACCCGCAGCAGGCCGGCGTGAGCCGGAACCCCTGCCGCACGATCGACGGCCAGCGCGCTGCCGACGTGGCGCTGAGCGACGTGCAGGTGTCTGCCGACGCGCTGCTCGGTGCCGACGGCGGCGCGTTGCCCTTCATCGAGGAAGCCGCCGACTTCGCCACGGCATTGCTGTGCGCCGACGCCATCGGCGCGCTGCAGGACGCCAACGACGCGACACTGGAGTACCTCAAGACGCGCAGGCAGTTCGGCGCGCCCATCGGCGTGAACCAGGTGCTGCAGCACCGCATGGTGGAGATGTTCATCACCACCGAGCAGGCGCGCTCGATGGCCATCCTGGCGGCCAGCAAGGTCGACAGCGCAGCCGATGCGAAGGATCGCCAGCGCGCCGTCTCGGCCGCCAAGGTGAAGATCGCCGACGCCGCGCGGCAGGTCAGTCAGGAAGCCGTGCAACTGCACGGCGGCATGGGCATGAGCGAGGAGCTGAAGGTCTCGCACACCTTCCGCCGGCTGACGATGATCGCGCAGCGCTTCGGCGACGCGGACCACCACCTGGAGCGCTACGCGGCGCTCGGTTGATCACGATTCCAGCGCTCGCCCGCGCCACCCAACCCTCACGACAAGGCACCCGCCATGAAGATCCCGTCCCTGAAGGAAGTCGTCAGCGCCGAAGAGTGGAAGCTGCGCGTCGACCTTGCCGCCGCCTACCGCCTGGTGGCCGCCTACGGCTGGAGCGACCTCGTCTTCACGCACATCTCGGCGCGTGTGCCGGGGCCGGGGCACGCCTTCCTCATCAACCCCTACGGTCTGATGTTCGACGAGATCACCGCTTCCAGCCTGGTGCTCATCGACCAGGACTGCCACAAGCTGCGCGAGTCGCCGTTCCCGGTGAACCCGGCCGGCTTCACCATCCACAGCTGCATCCACGCCGTGCGCGAAGATGCCGGCTGCGTGCTGCACACGCACAGCCGCGCCGGCGTGGCGGTCAGCGCGCAGAAGGGCGGCGTGCTGCCGCTCAGCCAGCAGAGCACGCTCGTACTGCAATCGCTGGCCTACCACGACTACGAAGGCATCGCGCTGCACGAGGAAGAGAAGCCGCGGCTGCAGGCCGACCTCGGCGACGCGCAGTTCCTGATGCTGCGCAACCACGGCCTGCTGACCGTGGGCCGCACCATTCCGGACGCGTTCCTGAACATGTACTTCTTCGAGAACACCTGCCGCATCCAGATCGACGCGCAGGCCGGCGGCGAGTTGAACCTCATCGGCCCCGGCCCGCTGAAGGCCAACGCCAACGTCTCCAAGCAGGCGACTGCCGGCCAGGGCGCGATGCTGGCGTGGCCGGCGCTGCTGCGAAAGCTCGACCGCGAGAACCCCGGGTACGACAGCTGACCGGCGCCCACCCGGGCAGCCGCGGGGTTGACAGCACCGCGGCGGGGTTGAAGCATGCCGGCCGGCTGCGCCGCGCGCGCGGCGCGCGCGTGGGGACCTCGGCGAAGGGGCCTCGGCGAAGGGAACTCAGCGAAGGGCAATCGGCGACCCGACCATGACGCTGGCCAAGCGCATCGGCAAGTACCCCGTCATCCGCGAAGTCGCCCATGGTGCGGTGGGCACGGTCTTCGAGGGCTTCGACCCCGACACCGGCGGCAAGGTCGCCATCAAGGTGCTGCGCGCCGAGCACCTGCCCGACCACGCGGCCGATTCGGCCGGCGCGCGTTTCCAGCGCGAGGCCGACGCCACACGGCGCCTGCGCCACCCGAACATCGTCACGGTGTTCGAGTACGGCGAGCAGGGCCGCATCCGCTTCATCGCGATGGAATTCCTGAAGGGGCGCGAGCTGCGCCAGGTGCTGCGCGAACGCGGCCGGCTGGCGCTGGACGAGGCGGTGAGCGTGATGGTGCAGTTGCTCGATGCGCTGGGCCACTCGCACCGGCAGGGCGTGGTGCACCGCGACATCAAGCCCTCCAACGTGATGGTGCTGGACGACGAGCTGCGCATCAAGGTGCTGGACTTCGGCATCGCCCGCATCGAGAGCGCGGCGTACACGCAGCTGGGCTCGATGCTGGGCACACCGACCTACATGTCGCCCGAGCAGATCCGCGGCGAACCGGCCGACGGCCGCGCCGACCTGTGGGCCGCCGGGGTGGTGCTGTACGAGATGCTGGTCGGCCGCCCGCCGTTCACCGCCACCACCGGCGGCGCGATGGACCTGCTGCGCAATGTCGGCCTGCAAGAGCCGGCGCCGGTGTCGTCGTTGAACGCCAGCCTGCCGGCTTCGCTGGACGACGTGCTGCGCCGCGCGCTGGCCAAGAAGCGCGACGATCGCTTCCAGGACGCCGGCGCGTTTGGCGATGCGCTGGTGCACGCCGTGGCCGCGGCTGAACCCGGGGTCGACCTGGAGGTGGCCGACAGCACCCCGGTCGACCTGGACCTGAGCGCGGCGCCGCCCCTGCCGCAGGCGCCCTCGCCGGGCGAGCCGCGATAGGGCTCGGCGGTCCACCGGGGCCATCGCACCACATTCGGTACGCGCGCGGCCGCGGCCGAGCGCCGCCGCGGCCGATTCTCGCGGCGGCAGCCTGGGCCGTGGGTTCAGCCCACCGCGGGCGGCGCGTGCGGCATCTCGCCCATCGCGGCGCGGAACAGCAGCTCGTCGGTGGCGCGCAGGCGGCGGCTGAGCTCGCGGCCGAGGTTCATCTGCAACAGCGTGAACTGCTCGAGATCGGCCTCGTGCAACCGCATCATCTCGTCGGGGCCGAACGCGATGGCCACGCACGGCGTGAGAGCGCGCACCGAAGCACTGCGCGGGTGCAGGTCCATCAGCGCCATCTCGCCGAAACAGTCGCCGGGGCCGAAGCGGTTGAGTTCGACCTCGCGGCCCCGCCACTGGCGCGTGACCACGGCGCTGCCGCTTTCCAGCACGAACATCGAGCGCGCCTCGTCGCCTTCGCGGAAGAACCAGTCGCCGGCGGCGACCTCGGTCTTGCGCGCACCTTCCACCAGCAGGTGCAGCGCGCGCTCGTCCAGCGCGCCGAAGACCGGCATGCGCTGCAGCAGTTCGACGCGGCGGGCATCCATGCCGCCCTTGTACCGCAAGCGCGGCCCCGTGCGAAGGCGCCGCCCTTGCGGCCCCGCGCGGTGCTGCCGCCCTCGCGGTCCCGCGCGAAGCCGCCGCCCTCGCGGCGGCGGGGCGGTGCGCGGCCTACAGGCTGGAGGCCAGCTGCCGATCCAGGTCGTGCAGCACCTCGTAGCAGGGCAGCACCTGCTTGACGCTGGCGTTGGGCTCGCGGCCTTCGCGGATGGCAGCGAAGAACTCGCGGTCCTGAAGCTCGATGCCGTTCATCGACACGTCGACTGATACGACGTCGATCTTCTGTTCCTTGCCGTCCACGAGGTCGTCGTAGCGCGCGATGTAGGTGCCGGTGTCGCCGATGTAGCGGAAGAAGGTGCCCAGCGGCCCGTCGTTGTTGAAGGAAAGCGAGAGCGTGCAGATCGCGCCGCTGGCGGCCTTGAGCTGGATGCTCATGTCCATCGCGATGCCGAGCGTGGGGTGCATCGGGCCCTGCACGGCGCTGGCGCGCACGATGGGGCTGCGCGCCTGGTAGGCGAACAGGTCCACCGTGTGCGCGGCGTGGTGCCACAGCAGGTGGTCGGTCCAGCTGCGCGGCTGGCCGAGCGCGTTCATGTTCGTGCGCCGGAAGAAGTAGGTCTGCACGTC
>JAEUPC010000056.1 GCA_016789865.1 Rubrivivax sp. | reverse complement strand
CGCGCGCAAGATGGAGTCGGACTTGAAAGGGCGCCGGAAGCTGGCGTGGTTGTGGTACTGGCAGGAAGGACTGTGTCCGTGCTGCAACCAGAAGATCACGAAGACGACGGGGTGGCACATCCACCACGTCGTCAAGCGGTCGGAAGGCGGGTTGGAACAGATGAGCAATCTTCAACTGCTCCATCCGAACTGCCATCGGCAACACCACGCCAACGAGTGAGTCAGGGGCACGACCGAAGGCCCCGAGAAACTTTGCAGCGGTTACCATTGCCAGGAATGGCGGGTGACTTCAGGCTGCTTGAGCCGGATGCAGGGAAACCTGCACGTCCGGTTCTTAGGGGAGGAGGGGGCCGCGAGGCCTCCCTCCTTACCCGACTTTAGACGAGGGTTCGATTCCCTTCACCCGCTCCAGGACAGCCCCGACGGCCACCGCATGCGGTGGCCGTCTTCGTTTTCGCCTGCGCCGACATCGCTGACCGCATGACCGACCCGCAGACTGCCCCGGCCAAGGCCCGTGTGCGCAGCTACGTGCTGCGCGGCGGGCGCCTGGGCCCCGGGCAGCAGCGCGCGCTGGCCGAGCTCGGGCCGCGCTTCGTGCTGCCGTGGTCGCCGCAGCCGCTGGATGCCGCCGCGGCGTTCGGCCGCAGCGCGCCGCTGCTGCTGGAGATCGGCTTCGGCATGGGCGACGCCACCGCGGCGGTGGCCGCCGCGCTGCCCGACCATGACCTGCTGGGCGTCGAGGTGCACGAAGCCGGCGTCGGTGCGCTGCTCAAGCTGATCGGCGAGCGCAGCCTGACCAACGTGCGCATCGTGCGCCACGACGCGGTGGAGGTGCTGCGCACGATGATCGCGCCGGGCACGCTGGCCGGCATCCACCTGTGGTTCCCCGATCCCTGGCCGAAGAAGCGGCATCACAAGCGGCGGCTCTTGCAGCCGGGCTTCGTGCACGAACTGGCGCGGCGCCTGGCGCCCGGCGGCTACCTGCACTGCGCCACCGACTGGCAGCCCTACGCCGAGCAGATGCTGCAGGTACTGGCGGCCGAGCCGCTGCTGCACAACCGCGCGGCGGCCGACGGTTCACCGAGCCCGGGCTACGTGCCGCGCCCGCCGTGGCGGCCGCTGACGCGCTTCGAGCAACGCGGCCTGAAGCTCGGCCACAGCGTGTGGGACCTGGTGTTCCTCAGGCCAGAGAACTGAGCAGCTGGCGTTGCACGCTGGCCCAGCCCAGCGGCCGCCGCCAAACCGGCTTTGCCGGGCCGCTGGCGGGCCTTGCAGGCCGCGCCGGGCCAGTGGCCCGGATCTTCGCCAGGCACGAAAGGTCCACAGGACCTTTCGTCTCCGGGCTCAGCCCCCTGGGGGGAGGCGCCGCCGGCGCATCGGGGGGGGCCCATTCATGCTTTCCACTCCACCCACCCCGTGTACGCCGTGAGCAGCACGATGCCGCCGAACACGATGCGGTACCACGCAAACGGCACGAAGTCGTGCGTGGCCACGTAGCGGATGAGCCAGCGGATGCACAGCCACGCGGCGAAGAACGAGACCACGAAGCCCACCGCGAACATCGGCATGTCGGCCACGCTGAGCGCCGCGCGCTCCTTCCACATCGAGTAGGCGCCGGCAGCCATCAGCGTGGGAATGCCGAGGAAGAAGCTGAACTCGGTGGCCGCCTTGCGCGAGAAGCCGAACAGCATCGCGCCGATGATCGTGGCGCCCGAACGGCTGGTGCCGGGCACCAACGCCAGGCACTGCACACAGCCGACCTTCAGCGCGTCGAGCCAGGTCATGTCGTCCACGCTCTCGACGCGGGCGCGGCGCAGGCCTTCCTGGTCGCGCTCACCGAAGCGGCGCTTGTGCCGCCACTCCACCCACAGGATGACCAGGCCGCCGACGACGAAGGCCATGGCCACCGGCACCGGGTGGAACAGGTGCGCCTTGACCACCTTTCCCAGCAGCAGGCCGAAGAAGGCCGCCGGCAGGAACGCCACCAGGAGGTTGAGCGCGAAACGCTGCGCCACGCGTTCCCGAGTGATGCCCGCTACCGTGCCCCACAGCTTGGCGCGGTACTCCCAGATGACCGCCAGCATCGCACCGGACTGGATGGCGATGTCGAAGACCTTGGCGGCCTCCCCCGTGAAGTTCAGCAGCGAGCCGGCGAGGATCAGGTGGCCGGTGGACGAGATGGGCAGGAACTCGGTCAGGCCCTCGACCACGCCCATCACGGCGGCCTTCAACAGGAGCAGCAGATCCACGGGGATTGAAGGTCCCCTGGCAAGAAGGGACGAAGTAGCGCGCCGGCTGCATGGGCAGCCCGCAGGTGCCACGGCCGCTGCCGCCCTGTGGCGCAGGATCGGCGGCCGGCGTGGCGCGAAGGCGCGGATGATAGGTGCGGGGCGGGACCCACCGGCGCCGCGCCGCACGGGTCCGTGCCTGTCGGATCGGGGGGCGTGACTTCCCCGCCTGCGGCAATCACCGTTGCCGACATCGGCCGCGCAGGGTTGACCTCGGGATGTTGCCCGCTTACCATTACTGACCGGTCAGTCATTAACAGCATGAGCCCTCCCCAAGCCGCCGAGCGGGCGCCGAGCACCCCACGAGCCGAAGAGCTGCCCAGCCGCCAGCGGCGCAAGGAAGCGCGCCCCCAGGAGTTGCTCGACGCGGCGCTCGCGCTGTTCGTGGAAAAGGGCTTCGCCGCCACGCGCGCCGAAGAAGTGGCGCAGCGCGCCGGCGTCTCCAAGGGCACGCTGTACCTGTACTACCCGAGCAAGGAAGAGCTGTTCAAGGCGGTGGTGCGGCAGAACCTCGGAGCGCTGATCGCCGAGGGCCAGGAGGCCGTGGCGCAGTACGAGGGTGCCACCGGTGATCTGCTCGTCTTCTTGATGATGACCTGGTGGGGCCGCGTGGGCGGCACACCGGTGTCGGGCATCCACAAGGTCGTTGTCGCCGAGGTGCGCAACTTCCCCGACCTGGCGCAGTTCTACGCCGACGAGGTGATCACCCCGGCCGATGCGCTGATCTGCTCGGCCATCCAGCGTGGCATCGACCGGGGCGAGTTCCGGCCGGTGCCGCTGCACGAGACGGCGCTGGCGCTGATGGCGCCGGTGATCTTCCTCGCGCTGCATCACCACTCGGTGGGCGCCTGCCCGGTGCATGGCTGCGCGCAGGTCGACCCCGCGGCGACCTTGCGCGTGCACCTCGACCTCGTGCTGCGCGGGCTGCAGGTGCGCGGTGCCGGCGAGGGGCAGGCATGACGCGCCGCACGCGGTGGCTGCTCGCGGCAGTGGTGCTGCTGGTGCTGGGCGCGCTGCTGGCGCGCGGTCTGGCGCTGCGCAAGCCGGGTGGCCCGGGCCCTTCGGCAACGGCAGGGGCGGCCTCGGCGGCCCAGCCGGCCGTCGAACTGGCCGCCACCGACCTCGCCCGCGTCGAGCAGGCCCAGCTTGCGCAGACGCTGGCCGTCTCCGGCAGCTTGAAGGCCGTGCAGAGCGCCTTCGTCAAGGCACGCGTGGCCGCCGAACTGAAGACCCTGGCCGTGCGCGAGGGCGACCGCGTTGCCGCCGGCCAGCTCATCGGCCAGCTCGACACCACCGAGTACGACTGGCGGCTGCGCCAGGCCGAAGACCAGGCCGCCAGCGCCGCGGCGCAGCTGGAGATTGCCGAGAAGACGCTGGCCAACAACAAGGCGCTGGTCGACCAGGGCTTCATCTCGCGCAATGCGCTGGACACCTCGGTGAGCAACGCCGCCGCGGCACGCGCCGCGCTGCAGGCCGCGCGCGCCGCCGCCGAGATTGCGCGCAAGGCGGTGAACGACGGCGCGGTGCGCGCCCCCATCGGCGGCCTCGTCGCGCAGCGCCTCGTGCAGCCGGGCGAGCGCGTCTCGGTGGACACGCGGCTGGTCGAGATCGTCGACCTGTCGCGCATCGAGCTGGAAGCCGCGGTGGCGCCGGAAGACGTGCCCAGCGTGCGCGTTGGCCAGTCCGCCCGCGTCGGCATCGATGGCCTCGCGGAACCCGTGCCGGCGCGCGTGGTGCGCATCAACCCGAGCGCCAGTGCGGGCACGCGCGCGGTGATGGCCTATCTGATGCTGGAGCCGCACCCGGCGCTTCGCCAGGGCCTGTTCGGCCGCGCCAACATCGAGTTGCAACGCCGCAGCGCGCTGGTCGTACCGGCCTCGGCGGTGCGCCACGACCAGGCGCAGCCCTACGTCGTGGCCGTGCAACAGGGCGTGGCGGTAGACCGGCCGGTGGCGCTGGGCCAGCGCGGTGATGCGCGCTTCGATCCCCGGTACCCGCCGGAGCCGGCCGTCGAGGTGACCCGCGGCGTCGAGCCCGGCGCGCTGGTGCTGCGCGGCACGGTGGGCAGCCTGCGCGCCGGCACCCGCGTGGCCGTGCCGGCGGCCGCACCGCCGGCCGCCCCTGCCGTGGCCGCAGCGGCCTCGCGCTGACCCTGCCCCGCCCGCCGCTCCACGCCCGGCCCCGCCAGCACCGCGAACGCACCCCCACCTGCCACCGCGCTGCCACCGCGCTGCCACCTCGCCACCGCCCCGCTGCCCCATGTGGTTCACCCGCGTCTCCATCGCCAACCCCGTGCTGGCCACGATGGTGATGCTCGCCTTCGTGGTGCTGGGCCTGTTCAGTTACCAGCGGCTGGCCATCGACCAGTTCCCCAACGTCGACGTGCCCACCGTCGTGGTGGCCATGGAGTACCCCGGCGCCAGCCCCGAGATCGTCGAGGCCGAGGTCACCAAGAAGGTCGAGGAGGCGGTCAACACCATCGCCGGCATCAGCGCCCTGTACTCGCGCAGCTACGAGGGCAGCTCGGCCACGATCATCGAGTTCAACCTCGATGTCGACGGCCGCAAGGCCGCCGAGGACGTGCGCGAGAAGGTGGCGCTGGTCAAGCCGCTGTTGCGCGAGGAAGTCAAGG
Source organism: Rubrivivax sp. (assembly GCA_016789865.1). Classification (GTDB taxonomy): domain Bacteria; phylum Pseudomonadota; class Gammaproteobacteria; order Burkholderiales; family Burkholderiaceae_C; genus Rubrivivax. The sequence continues at coordinate 29,566 of JAEUPC010000056.1, read as the reverse complement.
AGCCGCGCATCTCGCGCTTCGACCCGCAGAGCCAGCCGGTCTTCAACGTCGCGGTGCTGGCCACCGACCCCGGCGTCACGCCGCAGCAGCTGACCACCTGGGCCAGCCAGGTGCTGCAAAAGCGCCTGGAGAACGTGCGTGGCGTGGGCGCCGTCAGCGTCGTCGGCGGTGTCGAGCGGCAGGTCGCCATCCACCTGAAGCCCGCCGCGCTGGAAGCCTTCGGCGTCAGCGTCGAGCAGGTGGCCTCGGCGCTGCGCAGCGAGAACCAGGAGCTGCCGCTGGGCACGCTGCGCTCGCGCGAGCAGGAACGCGTGGTGCAGGTCAACGCGCGGCTGGCCACGCCGCGCGACTTCCGCGACATCGTCGTGGCGCGCAAGGCGCCCGCCGCGGCCGGCGGCGGGTCCGCAGTCAATTCCGTGGTGCGCCTGGGCCAGGTGGCCGAGGTCGTCGACGGCCCGCAGGAGATCGAGAGCCTGGCGCTGTACAACGGCCAGCGCACCGTGCTGCTTTCCGTGCAGAAGAGCCAGGGCGAGAACACCATCGCCGTGGTCGACGGCCTGAAGCGCGCGCTGCAAGACGCGCAGCCGCTGGTGCCCAAGGGCATGAAGACCGAGATCAACCGCGACAACTCGCGCTCGATCCGCGTCTCGGTGGCCAACGTGCAGCGCACGCTGCTGGAGGGTGCCGCGCTCACCATCCTCATCGTCTTCCTGTTCCTCAACAGCTGGCGCAGCACGGTCATCACCGGGCTCACGCTGCCGATCGCGCTGATCGGTTCGTTCCTGTTCATGTACACGTTCGGCTTCACCATCAACGGCATCACTCTGATGGCGCTGAGCCTGTGCGTGGGCCTGTTGATCGACGACGCCATCGTGGTGCGCGAGAACATCGTGCGCCACGTGCAGATGGGCAAGAGCCCGCACCAGGCGGCGCTGGACGGCACCGAGGAAATCGGCCTGGCGGTGCTGGCCACCACGCTGTCGATCGTGGCCGTGTTCCTGCCCATCGGCTTCATGGGCGGCATCGTCGGCAAGTTCTTCCACGAGTTCGGCATCACCATCGTTGCCGCGGTGCTGATCTCGATGTTCGTCAGCTTCACGCTCGACCCGATGCTCAGCAGCGTGTGGCACGATCCTCAGGCACACCACCGGTGGCAGGACAAGGCCGAGACGCTGTACGACCGCACCATCGGCCGCGTCACCGGCGCCTTCGACCACTTCCAGGAATGGCTGGGAGGCGGCTACCAGAAGATCCTCGCCTGGTCGCTCGTGCACAAGCTGGCCACGGTGGCGATCGCCGGCGCCACCTTCGTGCTGGCCATCGTGCTGGCCGGCAGCCTGGGCAAGGAGTTCGTGCCCAAGGCCGACTTCAGCGAGACGCAGATCAACTTCTACACGCCGGTGGGCAGCTCGATCGAGCTCACCGAGCAGCGCGCGCGCCAGATCGACGCCGCGCTGCGCACGCTGCCCGAGGTGCGCCACACCGTCACCACCATCAACTCCGGCTTCGCGCAGGGCAAGATCTACGGCAACGTCTACGTGCGGCTGGTGGACCGCAAGGAGCGCCAGCGCAGCGTCGCGGCGCTGACCCCGGCGTTGCGCGACGCGCTGGCGCGTGTGCCCGGCATCACCGTCACCAACATCGGCGTGACGGATCTCGGCGGCAACAAGAGCATCGCGTTTTCGCTGCAGGGCGACGACCTGGGTGAACTGGAACGCCTGGCGCGCCAGGTCATGGGCAAGCTGCAGCGCATCCCCGGCCTGGTGGACCTGGACAGCACGCTCAAGCCCGACAAGCCCACGCTCACCGTGGACATCAAGCGCGACGCGGCGGCCGACCTGGGGCTGAACGTCAATGCCGTGGCCAATACGCTGCGCCCGCTGGTGGCCGGTGTCAGCGTGGGCAGCTGGCGCGCCAGCGACGGCCAGAACTACGACGTGCGGCTGCGCCTGCCGCCCGAGCAGCGCGACGCGGTGGGCGACCTCGCCCAGTTGCCGCTGGTCATCGTCGGCGCCGACGGCAACGCGCGCACCATTCGCCTGTCGCAGGTGGCGACGCTGCGGCTTTCCACCGGCCCCAACCAGATCAACCGCCGCGACTTGAACCGCGAGATCACCATCGACGCCAACGCGCTGGGCCGCAGCCCCGGCGAGGTCAGCGACGACATCCGCAAGGCGCTGGCCGAGGTGGCGTTTCCGCCGGGCTACCGCCACGTCTTCGGCGGCAGCACGAAGAACATGCAGGAGTCGTTCAACTACGCGGTCGGCGCGCTGGCGCTGGCCGTGGTGTTCATCTACATGATCCTGGCCAGCCAGTTCAAGAGCTTCCTGCAGCCGCTGGCGCTGATGAGCTCGCTGCCGCTCACGCTGATCGGCGTGGTGCTGGCGCTGCTGGCCTTTCGCAGCACACTGAACATGTTCTCGGTGATCGGCATCGTGATGCTGATGGGGCTGGTGACCAAGAACGCCATCCTGCTGGTGGACTTTGCCATCCGCTCGCGCGAAGGCGCCTTGCGGCCGGACGGCACGCGCGAGCCGGGCATGGAGCGCACCGCCGCGCTGCTGCACGCCGCGCGCGTGCGCCTCAGGCCGATCCTGATGACCACGCTGGCGATGGTCTTCGGCATGGTGCCGCTGGCCTTTGCACTGAGCGAGGGTTCCGAACAGCGCGCGCCGATGGGCCAGGCGGTGATCGGCGGCGTCGTCACCTCGTCGCTGCTGACGCTGGTGGTGGTGCCGGTCATCTATTGCTGGCTCGATGACCTGGCTCAATGGGCACGCGGGAAACACCGTGCCAAGGCCGCGGCGGGCCCTGTGGCCATCAACACCAGCACCTAAAATCTGCCGCGCCTTGCGCGGGACCTGCCCGTCCGAGAATCCTCGCCCTTCCTCTTGCCGCACCATGAACCCCGAACTCGCCCGCTTCAACATGATCGAGCAGCAGATCCGCCCCTGGGACGTGCTCGACCCGGTGGTGCTGGACCTGCTGGCCGCGATGCGGCGCGAGGACTTCGTGCCCGCGGCCTACCGCTCGCTGGCCTTCGTGGACACGCAGGTGCCGCTGCTGCCCGGTGCGCAAGCCCTGGCCGAGGGCGCCTGCATGCTCGAACCCAAGGTCGAGGCACGGGTGCTGCAGGAGCTGAAGCTGCAGCGCCACGAGAAGGTGCTCGAAATCGGCACCGGCTCGGGCTTCATGGCCGCGCTGCTGGCCCACCGCTCGATGCAGGTGCACACGCTGGAGTGCCGCCCGGAGCTGGCGCGCGCGGCGCGCGATGCGCTGCGCCGCAACGGCGTGCTCAACGCCACCGTGCACGAGGTACAGCCGGCACAGGGCGCGCGCGGGCTGGCTGCCGAAGGACCTTATGACGCCATCGTGCTCTCGGGCTCGGTGGCCGAGGTGCCGCGCACGCTGCTGGAGCAGCTCAAGCACGGCGGGCGCCTGGTCGCTGTTGTCGGTCAGGAGCCGATCATGACGGCGCGCCTGCTCACTCGCACCGGCCCGGCCGCCTACGCCGAGCGCGACCTGTTCGACACGGTGGCGCCGCGGCTCTTGGGCTTCGCTGAGCCGAGCCGGTTCAACTTCTGAACATGGCCAGCCGATGGCGCCGCCGGCCGAGCCGTCGCGCTGCAGCCTGTCGCATGAAACCGCCGCCTCGGCCCGGCCAGCTCACATGCCGTCGCATGCCGCCCCGCCGGCCGGTGCGCCGGCAGCTATAACCCCGCCGGCCCGGGCCGCGGCCGCCGCGCGCGCGGCCCGGCACCCCACGAATACCTCAGGAAGAGCATCACCGCGATGAAAGCCATGTCCGCGCCCGCCCCCACCCGCATCGAACCCGCCATGCTGCGCCGGCCCGCCCGGCTGCGCGGGCACCGGCTGGCCGCTGTGTTGGCGCTCGCGCTGGCCGGCGCCGGCGCGCAAGCGCAGAGCCTGAAGGAACTCTACGAAGCGGCGCGTGCTTACGACGCCACCTACCTGGCAGCCAAGGCGCAGGCCCAATCGGCCGAACACCGCGCTGCACAAAGCGACGCGCTCAACCGGCCCAGCCTGGCCGCCACCGGCGCGGCCACGCTGTCGCGCGTGGACCCGCCGAACAACTCGGTCAGCACCATCGCCGCGGTGGGCGGGCAGGCGGTCGCCGTCACGGTGCCCACCGGCGCCGCGGCCACCAGCCGCGTCACGCAGGCGGCGCTGAACGCCCGCTACCCGCTGTTCAACCGCGCCAACGGTGCCACCGTCGAGCAGGCACGCAAGGGCCTGGAGTCGGCGCAGGCCGAGCTCGAGGCGGCCGAGCAGGACCTCATCGTGCGCGTTGCCCAGGGCTACTTCGACGTGCTGGCCGCGCAGGACACGCTGACCACCACGCGCGCCAGCAAGACCGCGATCACCGAGCAGCTCGCCTCGGCCAAGCGCAACTTCGAGGTCGGCACCGCCACCATCACCGACACCCGCGAAGCGCAGGCCCGCTTCGACCTCGCCACCGCGCAGGAGATCGCCGCCGACAACGACCTGCGCGCCAAGCGCATCGCGCTCGACCAGCTGGTGGGCCGCACGGGCGTGGCGCCCAAGCCGCTGGCGGTGCCGATGGCGCTGCCGGCGCTCGCCCCGGCCGTCGTGGAGGACTGGGTCAACACCGCCGACAGCCGCCACCCCACGGTGCGGCGCGCCCGCGTCGGGCTCGATGTCGCGCAGCTCGAGACGGCCAAGGCGCGCGCCGCGGAGTCGCCCACGGTCGATGCGGTGGGCTCGCTGGGCGCCACCGATTCGCGCGGCAACGCCATCAGCGCCGCCGGCCGCGGCATGGCCACCAACGCCAGCGTCGGCGTGCAGTTGAACTGGCCGCTGTACACCGGCGGCCTGACGCAGAACCGCATCAAGGAAACCCTGGCCCTCGAAGACAAGGCCGGCAACGACCTGCAGGCGGCGCGCCGCGGTGTCGCGCAAGGCACGCGCGTGGCCTTCTTCGGCGTGCAGTCGGGCCAGGCGCGCGTGAAGGCGCTGGAGGCCGCCGAGGTCTCCTCCAAGCTCGCGCTGGAAGCCACGCAGCTGGGCTACCGCGTCGGCGTGCGCGTCAACCTCGACGTGCTGAACGCGCAGACGCAACTGTTCTCCACCCAGGCCGACCTGGCCAAGGCACGCTACGACGTGCTGGTCGGCGGCCTGCGGCTGCGGCAGGCCTCGGGCCAGCTGGCCGGCGGCGACGTGGACGCCGTCAACCAGCTGCTGGCCCGCTAGCTGGGCCCGGGGGCGGACCGGGGCACCGCCGGGCGCGCCGCGCAGCGGCAGCACGCCGCAGTCGCCAAGGTCGCCACGGTCGCCACGGTCGCCACGGTCGCCACGGTCGCCACGGTCGCCGCGGTCGCCGCGGTCGCCGCGGTCGCCGGCAAAGAAACTTCACATCGCCCACGCGCAGCGTACAACGCGCTGCGCGACACTGGCATCCAGGCAGGCCGGCGCGCAGCCGCCGAACTGCACACCGCGCACCATGGGTGCGTGCGGAGGATGCCCATGAGCCGCCTGCCCCACGAATTGCCGCCTGGCGTTGCCGCTGCGATCGCCGCGCACCGCTTCGGCCTTGGCGAACCGCGCCTCGACGCGATCGGCGGCGACGCCATCGGCTGGCTGCATGCGCAGATCGGCCCGGCCGAGCCGCAGCGCGGCACAAACCTCGTCACGGGCGCCGAGGGGCTGAAGCGCTTCGCTCAGTTCCTGCGCGACCAGCGAAGCCGCGGCGGCGTTGTGCAACGCCGCCCTGCCGAGATGGCCGGCGGCACACCGGGCGCGGGCGAGGCGGCGATGGGCCCGGCGCGCGCGATCGGTCCGGTCGGCCCGATGGGCCAGGCTGCCAACGCGACCACCGGCACGACCGCCCAGCCCGCCGACACCCGCTCGGCCGAACAGCAGTTCGGCGAGCACTTCCGCAGCATCGTGCAGGCCGACGTGCGCGCGCGCCTGGCCACCGCCGCCACGACCGCCAGGCCCTTCACCGAGCGCCTGGCCTGGTTCTGGTGCAACCACTTCACCGTCTCGATGGCCAAGGCCAGCGCCCGCGGCATCGTCGGCGCCTTCGAACGCGAGGCGATCCGCCCGCACATCGGCGGCAGCTTCGAGTCTCTGTTGAAGGCCGCCACACGCCACGCCGGCATGCTGCGCTACCTGGACAACGACCAATCGGCCGGCCCGCAATCGGCGGTGGTGCGCCGGCTGGCGCGCCGCCGCGCCGGTGGTGACGACAGTGCACCGCGCCTGACGGGCCTGAACGAGAACCTCGCGCGCGAGGTGCTGGAACTGCACACGCTGGGTGTCGCGCAAGGCGGCCGCACTTACGGCGGCTGGGGCGGCTACACGCAGGCCGACGTCACCGAGTTCGCGCGCGTGCTCACCGGCTGGCGGGTGCCGTTGCGCGAGATGCTCGCCGCGGGCAGCGCCACCGAGCCCACGCGCTTCGAGCCCGGCTGGCACGACCCCGGTCCCAAGACCGTTCTCGGCATGCGCTACCGCGAAGGCCCGGGCGCGCTGGAGGAAGTGCTCGGCGACCTGGCCCGCCATCCCTCCACCGCGCGCTTCGTCTCCTACAAGCTGGCGCGCCACTTCGTCGCCGACGAGCCGCCCGCCGCGCTGGTGGCCGCGCTCGCCGCGGCCTTCAGCCGCAGCGACGGCGACCTGCCTACGCTTTACCGCACGCTCATCGAGTCGCCTCTGGCCTGGCAGCCAACACCGGCCAAGCTCAAGACGCCCGAGGAGTTCGTCGTCGGCAGCGCGCGGCTGCTGGCGCTGGGCGAGCAGGCGTTCGAGCGCAACCCCGATGGCGGCATTGCTGCGCTCGGCCAGCGCGTGCAGGCCGCACCGTCGCCGGCCGGCTGGCCCGACCGCGCCGAGGAGTGGCTCGGGCCCGACGCGGTGTGGAAGCGCGTCGAGTGGGCCACACGCGTGGCCAGCCGCCTGGGCCGGCAGGTCGATGCCCGCGCCGTGGCCCGCGCGAGCCTCGGGCCCTGGCTCACCGAAGAGACCGCAAGGCAGATCGAGCGCGCGGCCGATGGCCCGCAGGCCCTTGCGCTGCTGCTGCTGGCCCCGGAGTTCCAGCGGCGCTGAGCCCTCGTCCGCCACCCTGCCCCTCTTGCGACCCTCTTCTTCGTGGAGCCCCTCTGGCCATGAACACCACCCGCCGACACCTCATGCGCGCCCTGCTGAGCGCCGGCGCCCTGGCACCGTGGGCTTCGCTGGCCGTGGCCGCCGCGGATGCCCGGCCCGAGGCCCCGCGCCTCGTGTTCGTCATCCTGCGCGGAGGGCTGGACGGCCTGACCGCCGTGCCCGCCGTCGGCGACCCGGCCTTCGCCGAGGCCCGCGGGCCGCTGGGCCAGTTCAACGCGTTCGCGTCTCTACCACCGGCGCTGGAGGGCCCCTTCGCGCTGCACCCGCTGCTGCCGCAGTTGCACGCGATGTACGGACGCGGCGAGTTGCTCGTCGTGCACGCCACCGGGCTGCCCTACCGCGAGCGCTCGCACTTCGATGCGCAGCAGGTGCTCGAGTCCGGCGGCACGCGGCCCTACGAGCTGTCCACCGGCTGGCTGGCCCGCGCGCTGGCCGCCCATGGTGCGGTGAGCGGCAAACCGATGAAGGCCGTGGCGCTGGAGACCGCGGTGCCGCTGGTGCTGCGCGGCCCCACCGAGGTGGACACCTGGGCCCCTTCCAGCCTGCCCGAACCGGCGCCCGACCTCGTGGCGCGGCTGGAGACGATGTACCGCACCGACCCCGCGCTGGCGCAGGCCCTGGCCCGCGCCCGCGGCCTGCGCGAGAGCCCGGGCATGGCCGACAACCCCGCCGGCATGGGCGGCGGCGCCGGCCGCGGCGGCGCACATGCGGTCGTCGCGCTGGCCACCAAGGCCGCCGACTTTCTGCAGCGCGGCAGCCAGGTCGCCGTTCTCGAGATGGGCGGCTGGGACTCGCACACCAACCAGGCGCTGCCGCAAGGGGCCGCCTCGAACAACCTGCGCGCGCTGGACGCCGCACTTCACGCGCTGCGCGAGGCGCTGCAGCCGGCCGGCCTGTGGGCGCGCACGGTGGTGCTGGTGGCCACCGAGTTCGGCCGCGAGGTGGCCGTCAACGGCAACCTCGGCACCGACCACGGCAGCGGCGGCGCGGCCTTCGTGCTGGGCGGCGCGGTGCAGGGCGGCCGCGTCTTCGCCGACTGGCCAGGCCTGGCGAAGAAGGACCGCTTCGAGGGCCGCGACCTGCGCGTCACCACCGATCTGCGCGCCGTGCTGCGCACGGTGCTCGGCGAACACCTGCGCATTCCACGCGCGGCGCTCGATGACCAGGTGCTGCCCGGCAGCGGCGGGCTGCGGGCCCTGCAAATCCTGCGCGGCTGAGCCGCGGCGCCCCTCAAGTCCGCGCCCGCTCGGCCGAAGCCGAAGGGTGAGACTTCGATGGAGCAACAGGACATGAATCTCGACGACGCAATCAAGGCCCACGGCGAGTGGAAGCTCAAGCTGCGCCGGGCCATCCAGGACAAGCAGCAACTGGACGCCACCGGCATCTCGCGCGACAACGTCTGCCCGTTCGGGCAGTGGCTGCACGGCGCGGCGAAGACCCAGTACGGCCGCCTGCGTACCTACACCGCGTGCGTCGAGAAGCACGCAACCTTCCACCGCGAGGCCGGCCGCGTGGCCCAGACCATCAACGCCGGCGACTACACGGCGGCCGAGAAGATGCTCGACGGCGGTACGCCTTACGCGGCCGCCTCCAGCGCGATCGGCGGCGCGATCCTCGGCCTGCGCAAGGAAGTGGCCACCACGGCCTGAGGGTCTCGCCGAGGCCGGCGCGCCGGTACCACCGGCGCCCTCGGGCGCCCTCGGCGACGTTCTGGCCGAGGGCACGCGGCCTCAGGCCGGCCGGGCCGGCCTGCTGGCGATTCCAGGCCGGCCGGGCCGGCCCGCGGGCGCTACTGGTTCTTGAACCGCCAGTACTGCCCGATCGCCGCGCGCACAGGCTCCAGCGCGAAGCGCGTGCGCTCCTGCGGGGGCAGGCTCTTCTGGATGACGTAGATGAGGTCGCTCATCACGGTGGTGCTGTCGCCGAAGTAGGAGTGTCCGAGGAACTCGGTGCTCACTGTGCTGGCGTCCACGGTGTCCAGGCCGCTCATCACGACGATGCCGTCGCCGCTCTCGCCCAGGCGCTTGTAGCCGCCGTGCACCTTGCGCGAGGCGACCAGCGCCTTGTCGTTGGAGCTGGCGTACAGCGTGACGCGCGGGCCCTTGTTGAGGATGGCCGGGCCGAGCTCGCGGCGGAACACGTCGGCGTCGATGTCGGGCGCGGCCAGCACGATCTGCCGGAACGCCGCCAGCCTCTTGGGTTCCTCGGCCACCAGCGCCTTGAAGCCGCGTGCCAGCACGCGGTTGCCCATGCTGTGCGCAATGACATAGACGGGCGTGTTCTGCGCGATCGAGCCCAGCGAGGCGAGCACCGTCTTCATGTCGGGGATGGACCACTCGGCCGCCTGCTCGTCCACCGTGTAGTCGACCAGGCCGCCCTGCGACGGCCACGAGAACAGCACCGTCGGCCCGGCAAAGCCGAGGTCGTGCGTGAGCTGGCCGGCGCGCCGTGCCGCGTCCTGGAAGGCCACGTTGTAGCCGTGGATGAAGACCAGGATGCCGGCGTTGCCCAGCATCGTGGCGCGCTTGGCCAGCTCGGCGCGCCAGGCCTCGTGCGAAAGCGACTGCACCGTGGTCAGCACGACATGGCGCGTCGGGTCGGGCTTGAACTCCAGCCGCAGGATGGAGGGCGCCTCGAGCATGCCGACACGGTGCGTGCGCGGAATCGTGACATGCGCGATGCCATAGCTGAGCGGGCCGCGCTCGCCGCCGAAGCGCGCGTCGGGCGCCGCGAAGGGGCTGGTTTCCTTGCGGTTGGTGGCGTAGTGCACGCGCACCACGTTGTAGAGCACGTTGCCCTGCGCGTCGCGCACCAGGCTGTCCCCGCCGGCAGCGGCAGCCGGCGCGGTGGAACGCATGCTTCGCGTGGACGAGCCAGGCGCAGACGGAACGGATGGCGCGGTGGCGCGCGGCGCGACCGCACCGGCGCCACCGGTCAACAACGCACGCACCTGGGCGGCATCGAGTGCCACCTGCAGGCGCTGCGCCGGCGCCACCGCGTCACCGCACATTTCGGCGTCGTAGGGCGCGCCGAACACTTCGTCGGCCTCGCTGTTCCACAGGCGCTCGTTCGCCAGTGCGGCGCCCAGGCGAGGGGCATCCGCGACGGCGACCTCGCTGCCGGTGACCTCCAGCGTCAGGCGGGCGATGCGGCTGAAGCCCACACCGGTGCCACGCACGCACAGGTCGAAGGTGGCCGCGGCCGCCTCGGCGGCACCGAAGGCCCCCAAGAGAAGCCCGCACACCCATGCGGCGATCGGCCCGACACGCGCACGCCGGGCCCGGTTCGCCTGGGTTGTCGCGGGAGAGGTGGAGTTGAAGCCGAGCGGCGGGACCATCGCAGAGTTACCGGGTAGGGAGTCGGAAGGGAATCGCCGATTCTGCCAACGTGCGCGAGTTCGCTCCACCCGCAGGCCAGGGCCACCTCCCTCCCTGAAGGGGCGGCCGTCAAGCGCTCAGCTGCGCACCTGCGCCAGCACGGCGTTCGCCATGCGCACCGCTGCACCGCGGTGGCCGGCGGCGAACGCCCGGGCGCGTTCGGCCCGCACGGCCAGCGCCGGCCGATCGGCCAGCCACTGCAGCGCCACGGCCAGGGCCGCATCGAGGGTCGCAGCGCGCTCGGCCCCGCCCGCGGCCAGCGCCCCCTCGGCGGCCTGCTCGAAGTTGAAGGTGTGCGGCCCCATCAGCAGCGGGCACCCGCAGGCCGCCGCCTCGATGAGGTTCTGCCCACCCAGCGGCGCAAAGCTGCCGCCCAGCAGCGCCACGTCGGCCAGCGCGTAGTACAGCGGCATCTCTCGCATCGAGTCGCCCAGCCAGACGTCGACAGCGCCCGCTTCGGCCGGCGGCTGCGCGTCGGGCCCGATGTCGAACGCGCTGCGTCGAACGATGGTCAGTCCATGCGACTGCACGAGGCCGGCCACCTCGTCGAAGCGCTGCGGATGCCGCGGCACGACCAGCAGCAGCGGCCGGCACTGCCCGGTTGCGGCGCCCTGCGCCGCCCCAGTGGCGTTCACCTCCTGCCGCCAGGCGCTCAGCAAGGCGGCCTCCTCGCCTTCACGTGAGACGGCCAGCAGCACGACCGGTCGGCCCAGCGCCTCGCGCCACCGGCGGCCCCGCTGCAGCAGCGCCTCGGCAGGCGTGAGGTCGAACTTCAGGTTGCCCTGCACGCGCACGTCGCGCACACCGGCCTCACGCAGGCGCGCGGCGTCGGCCTCGGTCTGCGCCAGCGCAACCGTCAGGCACCCGGCTGCCGGGCGCATCAACGCCGCCAGCCGCCGCCCCTTGCGCGCGCTGCGCTCCGACAGCCGCGCATTGGCCAGCACCACCGGCACGCCGGCCCGCGCCGCTTCGTGCAGCAGGTTGGGCCAGATCTCGGTCTCCATCACCACTGCGGCCACCGGCCGGTGTCGCCGCAGGAAGCGCCGCACCGCGCCCGGCGTGTCGTAGGGCAGCCACGCCTGTGCATCGCCTTCGCGCAGCAGCGCGGCACCGGCCTCCAGCCCGGTGGCCGTGCCGTGCGTGAGCAGCAGCGCGAGCCCCGGGCGCTGCCGGCGCAACTCGTCGATCAGCGGCGCGGCGGCACGCGTCTCGCCCAGCGACACCGCGTGCAGCCACAGCCGCCCGGGCACCACCGGCGACGCCGCGAAGCCGAAGCGCTCGGCCAGCCGCTGCCCATAAGGTGGCTCATGCCGGCTTCGCCACAGCAGCCGCAGCACGTAGAGCGGCGCCAGCAGGCGCAGCATGGCGCTGTAGGCCCCGCGCGCCAGGGCTGCGCTCAGCGCGGGCATGGGCTCAGGAGCTGGAAGCGGCACGCCGCTGCGGCACCGGGCCAGGGTGGCCACGGCCGCACAGGCCGCGCGGCATCGGGCCGGCGCGGCTCAGTGCGCTGCAGCGGCCACCTGCGCATCGGGCTTCACCGCGCGCAGCGCCGCCATCATCTGCGCCTCGATGCGGTGCAAGGCGGCCTCGGTGTGGCCCTCGAAGCGCAGCACCAGCACCGGCGTGGTGTTGCTGCCGCGGATGAGGCCGAAGCCGTCGGCGAAGTCCACGCGCAGCCCGTCGACAGTACCGACCTCGCCGCCCTCGAACACGAGGCGCCCGTCAGCCACGCGCGCCAGCAGCTCGGCCACCACGCGGTGGTGCTCGCCCTCGGCGCAGGGCACGTTCAGTTCGGGCGTGGAGAAGCTGGTGGGCAGCGCGTCGAGCACCGCGCTCGGGTCGGCATGCCGCGAGAGAATCTCCAGCAGCCGCGCCGCGGTGTACATCGCGTCGTCGAAGCCGTACCAGCGCTCGCCGAAGAACAGGTGCCCGCTCATCTCGCCGGCAAACGGCGCACCGGTTTCCTTCAGCTTGGCCTTCACCAGCGAGTGGCCGGTCTTCCACAGCAGCGGCACGCCGCCCGCGGCGCGGATGGCCACCGGCAGCCGCTGGCTGCACTTGACGTCGTAGATGATGGTGGCGCCGCGGTGCCGCGAGAGGATGTCGCGCGCAAACAGCATGATCTGCCGGTCGGGGTAGATGATGTGGCCGCCGCGCGTGACCACGCCCAGGCGGTCGCCGTCGCCATCAAATGCCAGGCCGAGCTCGGCGCCAGTGGCATGCACCACCTTGATGAGGTCGGCCAGGTTCTCCGGCTTGCTCGGGTCGGGGTGGTGGTTGGGGAAGTCGCCGTCCACCGCGCTGTACAGGTCGATGACCTCGTGGCCCATGGCCTTCAGGATGCCCGGCGCGCTGGCGCCGGGGATGCCGTTGCCCGAGTCGACGACGATCCTCATCGGCCGCGCCTGCCGGCAGTCGCTGACGATGCGGTGGCGGTACTCGGGGCCGATGTCCATGCGCGCGACCCGGCCGCCGTTCGGCCCGCGCCCGACGGCATAGCTCTCGGCCTCCATGCGCTGGCGCAGGCGCTGGATGGCTTCACCGTAGATGGCGGCGCCGGCCATCACCATCTTGAAGCCGTTGTAGTTCTTCGGGTTGTGGCTGCCGGTGACCTGGATGCCGCTGCGGCAGCCGTGCTTGCCGCGCGTGGCCGCCACGTAGTAGAGCATCGGCGTCGTCACGGCCCCGAGGTCGACCACGTCGAGCCCGGTGCTGGCCAGCCCGCGGATGAGCGCCGCGGCGAGCCCCGGGCCCGAGAGGCGCCCGTCGCGGCCCACCGCCACCGCACGTTCGCCGGCGGCCAGCGCCTCGCTGCCAAACGCGCGGCCCAGGTGTTCGGCAAAGCCCTCGTCGAGCGCCTGGCCGACGATGCCGCGGATGTCGTAGGCCTTGAAGGCGCTGGCTTGGACTTGCATGGGCAGGAAATGACCTCGGAAAAAGACCACGGGAGAAAAGCGCGGCGGATTGTAGGCAGCGGGTTGCAAGCCCACCCTGGCGGCCAAGCCGTGGCAGTGGAAGGAAGGCACGCTTGCCGGCACCGGCGGGACCACGGCCGCGAGCCGGGGCGCCCCGTGCCCGCGCCGGCTCGCGCAGCTCACGCCGCGAAGCTGCCACCTGCCGCATCGGCTTGCCAGCGGTCGCACACCCAGGGCGCGAGCCGGCGCGCTGCCTACACTGCGCCGCCATGAAGATCGACCTGCCGTTGCTGCGCGCCTCGTGGGCCAGCTGGATCGCCTCGGACATGGTGCGCGCCGGCCCGTACTGGTTGCAGCTCGTGTGGACGGGGCTGTTCGCGGCGGTGCTGGCGCTGTTCTTCACGGTCATCGGCTTCGTCTCGTACGCCGATCATCTCGGCGCCTGGTTGTCGCCTTCGCGCTGGGCGCGCTGGTACGGCATCAACCTGGCCGTGACGGCGCTCATCGCCTACCTGATCCATGCCCTGTTCGAGCTCGTCGGCCGGCTGATCGGCGGGCCGTCGCGCATCCGGTGCTTCACCATGCCGCAGCGGCTGGCGTTCTTCGGCGGCATCCCGATCCTCGGCGTGGTCATCGGCTGGCCGCTGGGCATGTGGCTGGTGGCCGGGCATCTGTCGATGCTGCGCGGACCCGACGGCATGCGGCTCATCGTCACCAGCGCCGCGCTGTGCCTGGTGATCTCGGCGGTGCTGTACCAATGGTTCGGGGCCAAGGCCCGCGCCATCGATGCCGAGCGCCGCGCCGCCGAGTCGCAGCTCAAGCTGCTGCAGGCGCAGATGGAGCCGCACTTCCTGTTCAATACGCTGGCCAACGTGCTGGCGCTGGTCGACCACGACCCGGCCAAGGCCAAGGCGATGCTGGGCGCCTTCACCGACTACCTGCGCGCCTCGCTGGGCGAACTGCGCCGCGACGAGGTGACGCTGGCCGACGAGCTGGCACTGGCCGAGGCCTATCTGCGCGTGCAGGCCGCGCGCATGGAAGAGCGGCTGGCCTACCGCATCGAGGCCGACGCGTCGCTGCACGGCGCGGCCCTGCTGCCGCTGACGCTTCAGCCGTTGGTGGAGAACGCCGTGCACCACGGCCTGGAGCCCAAGGTCGAAGGCGGCCTCGTCGAGGTGCATGCGCGCACCGAAGGCACCTGCCTCATCGTGGAGGTGCGCGACAACGGCCGCGGTCTCGATGCCGCGCCACGTGCGGGTGGCGCCGGTGGCGCCGGTGGCGCCGGCGTCGCATTGGCCAACCTGCGCGAGCGGCTGGCGCGGCGCTACGGCGACGCCGCCAGCGTCACGCTCGGCTGCGCCGGGCCCGGCGCGGCCGGCGCCGTGGCGACATTGCGGCTGCCACACACCGCGGCGCCCGCCGCGCAGGCCGGGCGCTGAGCGGCATGGCAGCCTCCATCGCAGCCACCGCGCTCATCGCCGACGACGAGCCGCACCTGGCGCGGGCGCTGGCCGCCGCGCTGCGGCAGCAGTGGCCCGCGCTCGGGATCGTGCATGTGGCGAAGAACGGGCTCGAAGCGGCCGAGCGCATTGGCGCCCTGCAGCCCGACGTGGCTTTCCTCGACATCCAGATGCCGGGCCTCACCGGGCTGGAGGTGGCCGAAGGCATCGAAGGCCGCACCCGCGTCGTCTTCGTCACCGCCTACGACGAATACGCGGTGCGGGCCTTCGACAGCGAGGCGATCGACTACGTGCTCAAGCCGATCGATGCCGCGCGGCTGGCGCGCACCGTCGAACGCGTGCAGCGTGCGATGGCCGATGCCCGGGCGGCGCTGGGTGCGGCTTCTGCGGATTCCGCGGCTTCAGCGTCAGCGGCGGCCGATGCGCTTGGTGCCGCCGATGAGACCAGCGCGTCCCGTGCGATCGATGGCCCGCCGGCCGATGCCGACGACGCCCGTCTGCTCGCCGCGTTGCGCCGGCTGCTGCCCGGCGGCGGGCAAGCGCCCGGCGGCCAGCCGCTGCGCTGGGTGCGCGCCAGCGCCGGTGAGCTCGTGCACCAGGTGGCCGTGGACGACGTGCTGTTCTTCCGGGCCGACGACAAGTACACCTGCGTGCAGACGGCCTCGGGCGCCGAGCACCTCATCCGCACCCCGATCCACGAACTGGCCGCGCAGCTGGACCCGCGGCAGTTCGTGCAGGTGCATCGCTCGACCATCGTCAACCTGGCGCATCTGGCGGGCACGCGGCGCGACGAGGCGAGCCGGCTGTTCCTGCGCATCCGGGGCCACGCCGCCGAGTTGGCCGTCAGCCGCGCCTACGTGCACTTGTTCAAGGCGATGTAGCCGCCGCGCCGGGCGGATGCGCCTGTGCAGCCCACACGGCCAGCGTGGCCCGCGTGGCCGGCGTGGCCCGCGTGGCCCGAAAGGCCCGAAAGGCCGGCAAGGGCCGCATGCCCTGCGAGCCCCCGCAGGGCCGCGAGGCACAGGTCCGAAAACGGCCAGTCGGCCCGCCGCCGGCTCCTATCATGGCCGGCATGCCTGCGCTGCCTCCCACCACCGCGCCCTGCTCGGCCCCGCTGCCCCCGGGCGGCGACCGGGGCTTTTACGCCGCGGTGAAGGCGCGCGATGCGCGCTTCGACGGCCGCTTCTTCGTCGGCGTCACCAGCACCGGCGTGTACTGCCGGCCGGTGTGCCGCGTGCGCACGCCATTGATGCGCAACTGCCGCTTCTTCGGCAACGCGGCCAGCGCCGAGCAGGCGGGCTTTCGCCCCTGCCTGCGCTGCCGGCCCGAGCTGGCGCCGGGCCTGGCCTTCGCCGACTCGTCGCGTTCGCTGGCACAGGCCGCCGCGCGCCTGCTGACGCAGTCCGTGCTCGAAGGGCAGGTGCTGAAGCTGCCGGCGCTGGCCGCGCGGCTGGGCGTCACCGACCGGCACCTGCGCCGCATCTTCGCCGCCGAGCACGGCGTGAGCCCGCTGGACTTCGCCACCACGCAGCGGCTGCTGCATGCCAAGCAGTTGCTCACCGACACCGCGCTGCCGGTGACGCAGGTGGCGCTGGCCAGCGGGTTCGCCAGCGTGCGGCGCTTCAACGCAGCGTTCGCCGAGCGCTATCGCCTCAGCCCGAGCAGCCTGCGGCGCGAACGGGCGCCTGCGGCACGCCGGGCCGACCTGCCGACCGGGCGCGCGCCGCCCGCGCCCTTGGCCGCACGGCCCCTGCGAGCAGTCGCGGTGACAGCGCGCGCCGTGCCAGCCAGCGCAGGCGCGCTGTCCGGACCGACCGTGCGCCTGGGCTACCGCCCGCCCTACGACACCGCCGGCGTCCTGCGCTTCCTCGCGCGGCGCGCGCTGCCCGGCCTCGAGCATGTCGACGAAGCCGGTCTCACGGCCGCCCGCACGATCGGCTGGAACCACGGCGGCCGGCGGCTCGCCGGCTGGTGCGCGGCGCGCTTCGTGCCCGCGCGGCACGAGGTCGAGGTGGAGGTCTCGCCGAGCCTGGTGCCGGTGCTGGGCGCCGTGCTGCAGCGCCTGCGCCAAGGACTCGACCTCGATGCCGACCCGGCGCTCATCGACCCGGTGCTGGCCGCGGTGCCGGGGCCGCCGGTGCCCGGCGTGCGCGTGCCCGGCGCAATGTGCGGCTTCGAGTCCGCGGTGCGCGTGGTGCTCGGCCAGCAGGTCACGGTGGCCGCGGCGCGCACGCTCAGCACGCGGCTCGTGCAGGCGCTGGGCGAGCCGCTCGAAGGCGCGCCGCATGGTCTGAGCCGCCTGTTCCCCGCCCCCGGCGCGGTGGCGCGCGCCAGTGCCGAGGACATCGGCCGCCTGGGCATCGTGCGCCAGCGCGTGCGTGCGTTGCAGGCCCTGGCCACCGAGGTGGCCGCCGGCCGCCTGCGGCTGGAGGCCACCGCGCCGCTGCAGGACACGCTCGCGCAACTGCGGGCGCTGCCCGGCTTCGGCGAATGGACCGTGCAGCTCGTCGCTTTGCGCGCGCTGGGCTGGCCCGACGCCTTTCCGGCCACCGACATCGGCGTGCTCGATGCTCTGGTGCCGCGCTTCGGACGTCGCGACGCCAAGGCCGCCGAGGCGGCCAGCGAAGCCTGGCGCCCGTGGCGCGGCTACGCGGTGATGAAACTGTGGCGATCACTGGAGAACGACGCATGACCCAGCCAACCCCCCGCACGCGGCCCGCGACACGCCGCGCCCCACCGCGAGCCGGCCCCGCGCGGGCCGCCGACACACGGGCGGCCGCGGTCGTGGCCCAGGCGCGCATCGACACGCCGCTGGGCCCGATGACCGCAGCGGCCACGCCGCACGGCCTGGCCGGCCTGTGGTTCGACGACCAGCGGCACCACCCCGGGCCGCTGGCAGCACCGGTGGACGAAGGCAACCCCTTCATCCAGCAGACGCGGCACGAGCTGACTGCGTACTTCGCCCGTCAGTCCGGCGCCGGCCGCGGCCGAGGCCCGGCGTTCGGCGGCTTCACCGTGCCGCTCGATCCGCAGGGCACGCCGTTCCAGAAGCGGGTGTGGCAGCGCCTCATGCGCATCGGCGACGGGCAGTGCAGCCACTACGCCGAGCTCGCGCGCC
Source organism: Rubrivivax sp. (assembly GCA_016789865.1). Classification (GTDB taxonomy): domain Bacteria; phylum Pseudomonadota; class Gammaproteobacteria; order Burkholderiales; family Burkholderiaceae_C; genus Rubrivivax. The sequence goes on along the minus strand of JAEUPC010000056.1, from coordinate 11,547 downwards.
GGCTCGGCAGCCCCGAGGCGGCGCGCGCCGTGGGCGCGGCCGTGGGGCGCAACCCGATCTCCATCATCGTGCCCTGCCACCGCGTGCTCGGCCGCGACGGCTCGCTCACCGGCTATGCCGGCGGACTGGCGCGCAAGAATGCGCTGCTGCAGCTGGAAGGCGCCCGGGCAGGCGCCGCCGAGCCCGAGCCCGAGCCCGAGCGCTCAGCCGCCTGAGCCCGGCCAAGCCCGCCAACCACAACCCGCCGACCCGGCGCGCGCAGTACGCGCCCGGGCCGGCGGCACACGCCTCACCTGCCGATGAAGCCACGCGACCTCGCTGAACTGCTGCTGCTGGGCGCGCTGTGGGGTGCCTCGTTCCTCTTCATGCGCATGGGTGCGGTGGAGTTCGGGCCCCTGGCGCTCGTGTTCCTGCGCGTGGCCGGGGCGGCGGCTCTGCTGCTGCCGCTGCTGGCGCTGCAGGGCCAGTGGGGCGCGCTGCGCACGCATTGGCGGCCGATCGCGTTGATCGGCATCGTCAACTCGGCGCTGCCGTTCCTGTGCTTCGCGCTCGCGGCCTACACACTCAGCGCCGGGCTGATGGGCGTGTTCAATGCCACCGCGCCGATCTGGACGGCGCTGATCGCCTGGGCCTGGCTGGGCGAGCGGCCCGCGGCGCTGCGCGCGCTGGGGCTGGTGGTGGGCCTGGCCGGCGCGGCCGGGCTGGCGTGGAGCCGCGCCGGCTTCAAGGGCGAGGCGGCGGTGGTCACACCGTTGATGGGCGCGGCGGCCTGCATCGCCGCCACGGTGCTCTACGGCGTCGCTGCCAACTACTCGCGCCGCCGGCTCGTCGGCGTGCCGCCGATGGCCACGGCCGCCGGCAGCCAGACCGCCGCCGCCCTGGTGCTGGTGGTGCCGGCCCTGTGGGCCTGGCCGGCACAGCCCGTGAGCCCCGCGGCGTGGGGCAGCGCCGTGGCGCTGGCGGTGTTGTGCACGGGGCTGGCCTACATCCTGTACTTCCGCCTCATCGCGCACACCGGCGCGACGAATGCGATGACGGTGACCTTTCTGATCCCCGTCTTCGCGATGGCCTGGGGCTGGCTCGTGCTGGGCGAGCGCCCCGAGATCGACATGCTGGCGGGCGCCGCGGCGATCCTGGTGGGCACCGCACTCACGCTGGGTCTCGTGCGCAGGCAGGCGGCGCCGGCGGCAGCCACCATCAAGCCCTGAATCAGCCCCGCGGCGCAGCGCCCACAAACAACAAGGCCGCCGGGCGGAGCGCCGCGGCGGCCCATCTCTTCTGCTCGCAGCGTCGACTTGGTCTTATCTGAAGCGCTGCAGCGGCACGGTGTGCATGTCGCCCGGCAGCCGCTCGAGGTAGTCGGCGATGGCCTTCAGCTCGGCGCGCTTGAACTGCTTGACCTGCGCCTGCATCACCGGGTTGGCGCGGCCGACGTTCGGGTTGCCTTCGGTGCCATAGGCGCGCAGGGCAGCGTACAGGTAGTCGGCGTACTGGCCGGCGATCTTCGGGTAGGCGCCGTCGATGGGCTTGTTGAAGTTGGGGCCGTGGCACGACGCGCAGGCCCCCTTGGTCAGCAGCGCGGCCACATCGGCCGGGGCGGCCGCCGCGGGCGCATCGGCCACGGTCTTCACCGACGACGAACCGTGCTTCTCGTAGAACGCGCCGAGGTCGGCCATGTCCTGGTCAGACAGCGAGCCGGCAATCGCGCGCATCGTCGGGTGCTTGCGCTCGCCCTTCTTGTACGCGGCCAGCGACGCCGCGATGAACTTCTGGTTCTGCCCCGAGATGAGCGGCACCTTGTAGACCTCGGGGAAGCTCGACTGGTAGCGCGGGATGCCGTGGCAGCCGATGCACATCGCGGCCTTCTTCTCGCCGGCGGCGGCATCCTGCGCGAAGGCGGGGGTCACGGTCAGCGCGGCAACCACCCACAACAAGGGCGCGGCCAGGACAAGGGTGAAGGCTTGGTTCATCGTGCGGGCGGTGTTGGAAGGGGTGCTGTGCGTCGAGAGACACACGCCTTCTTCGAGGCGGCGCGCATTATAGGGGCCCCCTTATACTGCCCCGAAGCTCCTTGGCACACGAATGAAATTCAAAGGCACCGACACCTACGTCGCCACCCAAGACCTGATGCTGGCGGTGAACGCCGCCATCACGCTGAAGCGCCCGCTGCTCGTCAAGGGCGAGCCCGGCACCGGCAAGACGATGCTGGCCGAAGAGGTGGCCGGCGCCATCGGCATGCCGCTCTTGCAGTGGCACATCAAGAGCACCACCAAGGCGCAGCAGGGGCTGTACGAGTACGACGCGGTGAGCCGGCTGCGCGACAGCCAGTTGGCGCAGTTGGAAGAATCGGCCAAGGTCAAGGACATCCACAACTACATCGTCAAGGGCGTGCTGTGGCAGGCCTTCACGGCCGAGCAGCCGGTGGCCCTGCTGATCGACGAGATCGACAAGGCCGACATCGAGTTTCCCAACGACCTGCTGCGCGAACTCGACCGCATGGAGTTCTACGTCTACGAGACGCGCGAATTGGTCAAGGCGCGGCACCGGCCGGTGGTGTTCATCACCAGCAACAACGAAAAGGAGCTGCCCGACGCCTTCCTGCGCCGCTGCTTCTTCCACTACATCAAGTTCCCTGACGCCGAGACGATGAAGACCATCGTCGACGTGCACTTCCCCGGGTTGAAGAAGGAACTGCTCGGCGCGGCGCTGAAGACCTTCTACGACGTGCGCAACCTGCCCGGCCTGAAGAAGAAGCCGAGCACCAGCGAGCTGCTCGACTGGCTCAAGCTGCTGGTGGCCGAAGACATCCCGCTGGAGGCGCTGCACAGCAAGGACGAGAAGGTCAGCGTGCCGCCGCTGGTGGGGGCGCTGCTGAAGAATGAGCAGGATGTGACGCTGTTCGAGAAGCTCGTGTTCATGCAGCGGCACAACCGTTGACATGCACCCCTGGCCCGACACTGTCACGCTGAGCGGGCCGCACGCCACGCTGCGGCCGCTGGCCGCGGCAGACCACGACGGCCTGGTCGCCGCCGCGCGCGACGGCGATCTGTGGCAGCTTTGGTACACGGCGGTGCCTTCGCCCGAGGGCATGGCTGCCGAAATCCAGCGCCGGCTCGACCTGCGCGCGCGCGGCTCGATGCTGCCCTTCACCGTGCTCGATGCGGGCGCTGGCGGCGGCCGCATCAGCGGCATGACGACCTACATGAACATCGACGCGGTCAACCGCCGCGTCGAGATCGGCAGCACGTGGTACGCCGCCGGCACGCAGCGCACGGCGCTGAACACGCAGTGCAAACGGCTCTTGCTGGGCCACGCCTTCGAGTCGCTCGACTGCCTGGCGGTGGAGTTCCGCACCCACCGCCTGAACACGCAGAGCCGCCGCGCCATCGAGCGCCTGGGCGCGCAGCTGGACGGTGTGCTGCGCGCCCACATGCGCCTGCCCAACGGCACAGTTCGCGACACCGCCGTGTACAGCATCACCGCGGCCGAGTGGCCGACGGTGCGCGCGCACCTCGACTGGCAGCTCGCCAGGCCGCGCTGATCCTTCGCGCTGAACCCTCGCGCTGCCTCGTCGCGCGCCGCGGATGGTGGAGACGAGGCCCGCGAAACGGCCGGTGCGCTACTTGCCTTCGGTGGCCTTGCGCGCGCGCTGCTTGCCGGCCACGAAGCGCCGCGGCCCCATCAGCTTGCCGTGGCCCTTTTCCCCGGCGTGCATCACGTGCACATGCTTGCTGGCCACCTCGCCATGCTGCACCCGGTAGACGAAGGCATACGCCGGCTCGATCAGCGTCTGCGCGTCCAGTTCACCGAACTCCAGGTAGCCCAGCTGCGCCTTCAGCACCTTCACGTCGCCCAGCAGCTTCTGCCGCGCCAGCGCCGACTCGAAGGTCTCCATCGCCCAGTCGGCCGGCTGCAGCGCCACCGTGGCCATGCGGCGCCCCAGCGTGCGCCAGATGCGGCGCGCGCCGACCACCTGGCCGTCACCAGCGACATTGACCATCGCCATGCCGCCGGGGCCGATGACCGGCAGGTCGTCGATGCGGCGCGCGTAGACGACACCGGCGTCGAGGATGCGTTCCTTGCCCGCCTTGCCGTCCGGCGGGCCGCCGGCCTGGCGCAGGTGGGTCACCGCCACCGCCTTGGCCTCGGCCTTGGGCAGCAGCGACAGGCGCGAGACGAACCTCGCCGCGGCCCCTTGCGCGCGCCGGTCGCTCAATTCGAAGGTTTCGTCATCGCCGCCGGGGTGGCGGTCCAGGTGCACGAGGCGCAGCGCACCCGACGCGCGATGCATCGCCAGCGACCAGCGCCCCATCTGGGCGCCCACGGCCACGGCCGAGCTGTGCCACTCGGCCGGCGCGGCGCGCAGCCCCAGCCCGTCGGCCAGCGCCTGCAGCTGCTTGTGGTCGGTGCGCGGTGCGGCCAGCGCGTAGACGCGCGCCTTGGCGGGCAGCGAACGCGGCAGGCGGGCGGCGTATTCGATCTTCATGGTGTTCATCCTTCGCAGGCTTCAAGTCGGTTCGTTCAAATCGGCAAGCGGGGGACCGGCGGTCGCCGCGCGCAGCGGTTCACGAGCGCCAGCGCCACGCATACCAGCCGATCTGGTTGTTGGGGATGTCGCCGAAGCCGCCGCCCAGGCGCTCGTTGGCCAGCCGGTTCTCGGCATCGGCCTGGTTGCGGCCGGCGGCCATCGCCGCCGGGTTGTCGTCGAGCCAGAACGAGTAGCCCGCGTCGAGCCAGGCCCCGGTGATGCGCTCGCCGTTGCCCGCGGCGCGACCGAAGGAGTTGCCGCGGCCACCGGTCCACCACGAGTCGGAGACCAGGTCGGTGAAGCCCAGCACCATGCGCAGCCCGTGGAACGCACCGTGCCAGGTGGCGATGGGGTCACGTGTGAGCTCGACGCTCTGGCAGGCGTCGATGCACAGGTACTCGAGGTTGAAGTTGCCCAGCCGCGCGCGGCTGGAGGTCCAGCTGCAGTTGTCGCGCCTGGAGCCCAACGAGCCGCTGAAGACGTTGGCGGCGCTGGTCGCACCGTGCGACGAGAAGTGCACGAAGTCCACGTCGTCGGCCCAGTTCGTGTCGTCGCCGCCGTTGGCCGGGTCGCGGAAGTCGCGCTCCCAGGCGTTGGCGTCGCCCCAGTTGAAGGCCTGCGTGTGGCCGCGCGAGACCATGCCGTTCAAGAAGCCGACCGACGTCTCGTCGCAGTACGACAGCGTGTTCTGGGTGCATGGGGCGGGGAAGTTGTTGATCCACTCGACGCCGACACGGGCCATGGCTGCTCCTGCTCGAAGGGTGATGAGGCGGTGATGATCGGCAGCACGGGCCGGCAGCCGCATCCTTTCGCGAATGGGCGCGGCCTCACCCGTTCGGGGTGTTCGCCGCCGGCGACTTGGGGGGCTGTCGTGGAGCCGCCGCCCGCCAGGGCCCGGCGCCGATTGCGGTTTGTCCCGCTGCCGCGCCGCCGTGCAGACCCGCAGAATGCGCCGCTTCGTTCAATCACCCGCCGCGCTGCGCGCAGCGCCCCGCCCATGCCCGCCAAGAAGAACCCCCTGGACATCGAAGCCCTGTGGCAGATCGAGCGCCTCACCGCCCCCAGCCTCGCACCCGACGGCGCGCAGGCGGTGGCCGCACTCACCAGCTACTCGATGAAGGAGAACAAGGGCACGAGCTCCTTGTGGCTGCTGTCCACGCTGGGCGGCGCCCCCCGGCGCCTGACGACCTGCGGCGAGAAGGACGGCCACCCGCGCTGGAGCCCGCACGGCGACCGCATCGCCTTCACCGCCAGGCGCCCGCTGGCCGGCGGCGCCGCCAGCGAGGCTGCCGGCAAGAAAGACGACGAGCCGCAGCTGTACCTCATCGCCCCCGACGGCGGCGAGGCGCACCGCGCCGCCCACATCACCACCGGCGTCGAGGACTTCCGCTGGGGCGCCGACGGCCGCTCGCTCGTCTTCGTGAGCTGGGTGTGGCCCGAGTTGAAGGGCGCCAAGGCCCAGGCCGCGCGCATGAAGGAGTGGAAGGAGCGCAAGGAAAGCGGCTACGTCACCAGCGAGGCCCAGTACCGCTACTGGGACCACAACCTGCCGATGGGCCGCGTCGCGCACCTGCACCTGCTGAGCCTGGGCAAGCGCGACGGCGCCGCCAAGGTGCGCGACCTCTTCGAGGGCACGAAGTACGAGCTCGCGCGCACCGATCCCGGCGCCAACTGCTTCGACGTCTCGCCCGACGGCCGGCGCCTCGTGTTCGCGTTCGACCCCGCCGAGGTGAAGCGGCCCGACGGCCGCTTCGCGCTGGCCGAGCTCGAACTGAAGAGCGGCCGCATCACCGTCATCGCCCAGGATGCCGGCCGGGATTTCGGCGCGCCGCGCTACAGCCCCGACGGCCAGCGCATCGCCTTCACAGCCAGCCACCAGGCGCTCAAGCACACCATGCCGTCGCAGTTGGCGGTGTGGGAGCGCGAAGCCCGCCGCTGGGAGGTGGTGAGCGCCGAATGGGACCACGAGGTGCACGCCCCGCTGCACTGGGAGGATGACGGTCAGGCGCTGCTGTTCACGGCCGAGCAGAAGGGCCGGCAGCACCTGTGGCGCTTCGACCTGCCGCACAGGCGTGCCGAGGTGGTGGTGCCCGGCGGCTGGGTGACGGCCTTCGACAAGGCCGCCGGCACGCTGGTGACGCTGGCCAACGCGGCCACGCACCCCGAGCGGCTCACCGCCCACCTGCCGGGCCAGCCGCCACGGCGCATCGAATCGTTCAACGACGAGCTGCTCGGGCGCTTCGCCAGCGGCAAGGTCGAGGAACACTGGATCCGCGGCGCCAGCGCCGCTGCCGCCAGCCCCGGCCCGGCCGCGGCGAAAAAGCCGAGCCAAGGCCGCGCAGCCGCCCTTGCGGCAAAGGTGGCGGGTGCTGCAGGCACCGCCGCCGGCGCCGGCGATCCGGTGCAGCTATGGCTGGTCTACCCGCCCGGCTTCGACGCACGCAAGAAGTACCCGGTGCTGCACGTCATCCACGGCGGCCCGCACACCACGTTCGGCGACGTCTGGCACTACCGCTGGAACTCGCAGGTCTTTGCCGCGCAGGGCTACGTGTTGGCGATGGTCAACTACCACGGCAGCTCGAGCTTCGGCCACGCCTTCCTGGACAGCATCACGCACCGCTGGGGCGAGCTGGAGCTGCAGGACGTGGAGGCCGCCACCGACTGGCTGCTGCAGCAGCCCTGGGCCGACCGCGAGCGCATCTTCGCCAGCGGCGGCAGCTACGGCGGCTACATGGTGGCGTGGATGAACGGCCACGTGCCCGCGCCGCCGGCCGGGCGCTACGCGGCCTACGTGTGCCATGCCGGCTGCTTCGACTGGGTGGGCATGTTCGCCGACGACGCCTACAGCTGGCACGCCAGGGAGCTGGGCGCCTGGTACTGGGACGACATGGCGCAGGCCCACCGGCAGAGCCCGCACGCGTTTGCCGGCGCGATGAGCACACCCACACTCGTGATCCACGGCGCGCTCGACTACCGCGTGCCCGACGCGCTGGGCCTGGCCTACTACAACACGCTGAAGGCCCGCGGCGTCGATGCGCGGCTGGTGTGGTTCCCCGACGAGAACCACTGGATCCTGAAGCCGCGCAACAGCCGCCTGTGGTACGGCGAGTTCTTCGACTGGCTCGCGCGCCACGACGTGGCCCGCGCCGGCAGGAGCCAGCGCCCGCGCAAGGGGCGCTGACTCGGGCCACCCGCGCACCGCGCCGGCACGCCGGGCAAGCGGGCCGGGCGGCGCGGCGCCGGCTCGCCCGTGCCGCGGCTGCCGCGGCAGGCACACCGGCTTCCTCCTCACGCGCGGTGCTTCACCCTCCGCCGCCCTGAGGCAGCACCAGCCGCCACGCGGTGCCATCTGCGCCGCTGTGCAGCAGCCGCAGCTCGCCACCCTGCGCACGCAGCGCGCGGTGGGCGATGAACAGCCCCAGCCCGTGGCTCGTGCGCCCATCGGCGTGGCGCACGCGGTTGCCGCGCTCGAACAGCCGCGGCAGCAGCTCCGGCGGCAGCCCGGGCCCCTGGTCGGTGACGTCGATGCACAGCGCCAGCGGCGCCTCGCTGTCGGAAATGCACAGCTGCACCGGCGTGCCCGGTGCGGTGTGGCGCACGGCATTGCCCAGCAGGTTGCGCAGCGCCAGCCGCACGAGCGAGCTGTCCATCAGCGCCGTGCGCGCCGCGGTCAGCCGCCGCACCGCCACGCGGCCGCGCTCGGCCACCGGCAGCTCGGCCACGGCCACCGCCAGCACGGTGTCGATGTCGGCCTCCTCCTCAGGCGCCGCGGGCACCGCCGCGGCAGCGGCGCCCCGGTCGGCCTCCCCGGCGCCTTCGGCACCGCCCGCACCGCCCGCGCCGCCCGCATCGGCCAGCAGTGCCGACAGCGCCAGCGTGTTCTCGACATGCCCTTGCACTTCGGCCAGCACGCCCTGCGCGCGCTCCAGCCGCGCCGACGCCGCCTGCTCGCCCTTGGCGGCCAGCAGCGCGCCCGCGCTCTGAATGGCCGCCGAGGCGTTGTTCAGCGGCTGGCGCACCTCGTGCGCCAGCAGGTCGAGCATGTGGCTGCGTTCGCCGGCCAGCCGCTCCAGCTCGGTGGCCTGGCGCTCGATCTCCCGGCGCGCCGCCTGCTCGCGGCGCAGCTCGGCCGCACGCGCCAGCACCTCGGTCACGTCCTTGACCACCGCCAGCGCGCGGTGCGGCCGGCCCTTGTCGTCCACCACCAGCACAGCCGAAAGCAGCACGTCGAGCACCGAGCCGTCGCGATGCACCATCTGCAGCGGCAGCTGGTCGCTGCGCCCCCGGCTCCACAGCTGCGGCAGGTGCTCGCTCAGCACGGCCTCGCGCGACGCCGGCGTCAGGAAGTCCACCGAGCGGCGGCCGAGCACCTCTTCGCGCCGGTACCCCAGGCGATCCAGCCAGGCCTCGGACACCGTGACGATGCGCCCTTCGGTGTCGATGGAGTGCAGCTTGGCCGGCGTCAGCTCGTACAACTGGCGCAGCTCGGCGTTGCTGCGCTCCAGCGCCGCCTGCGCGGCCTGCCGCTCGGTCACGTCCTCGGCGTAACCGACGTAGCCGATGAGGCGGCCCGTGTCGTCGCGCTGCGGCTGCGCGCGCGACTCCACGACGCGCACCGCGCCATCGGGCCGCTGCATGCGCAGGCGCATCGAAAAGCGCTGCTCGCGGGCGAGGGCTTCGCTCCAGCGCGCAAACAGCTCGGCGCGGTCGCCGGGGTGGATGGCCTGGGCCCAGCCCTCCCCCAGGCTCTGCGCGTGGGTCAGACCGGCGGTCTCCTGCCAGCTCGGATTGGTATAGGTGCCGCGCCCCTGCCCATCGGCGTGGTAGACGCCGATCGGCAGTGCGTCGCTGAGCAGCCGGTACTTGGCCTCGCTGGCGGCCAGTGCTTCCAGGGCCCCGTCGAGCCGGCGCGCCTGCTCGCGCAATTCGATGGCGTGCACGACCGTGCGGCCCAGCTCGACCAGCTGTGCGTGCTGGCCGGCGCTGAGGTGGCGGGGTTGTCGATCGATGACGCACAGCGTACCGATGCGCTCGCCGCCGGCCAGTGTGAGCGGCACGCCGGCATAGAAGCGGATGCCCGGCTCGCCGGTGACCAGCGGGTTGTCGGCAAAGCGCTGGTCGGCTTGCGCGTCGGCCACCTCGAACATCGCATCGCTGCCGATGGTGTGCGCACAGAAGGCCACGGCACGCGGCGTCTGCTCGGTGCCCTGCAGCCCGACGTTGGCCTTGAACCACTGGCGCTGGGCATCGACCAGGCTGATGAGCGCGATCGGCGTGCCCGCCACCTGCGACGCCAGCCGCGCCAGGCGGTCGAACATCGGCTCGGCGGCGGTATCCAGCAGCTGCAGTTCGTGCAGCCGCGCGAGGCGGCGCGCCTCGGCGGCGGCGGCGTCGCCTTCGCCGGCGACAACCCTCACCACAAGGTCCGCCGCCGGCCGCTGCGGCCCGGGCGCCGGGGGGCCGCCAAAGGCGTTCATGGCCTGCGGCGGGTGGTCCGGAGGGCGGCGCGCCTCAGGGCCCGCGAAGCATTCCGCGGCACACGAGCGGGTGTGGCGGATTGCCTCACGGGCGCTCAGGCGAAGCTGAGGATCGGCTGGTCGACAGCCAGGCTCTCGCCGCCCTCGGCCAGGATCTCCTTCACCGTGCCCTCCTGCGCCGCAGTGAGCACGTTCTCCATCTTCATCGCCTCGATCACCGCCAGGCGCTCGCCGGCCTGCACCAACTGGCCGGGCTTGACCGCCACATTGACCAGCAGCCCGGGCATCGGCGAGAGCAGGAACTTGCTCATGTCCAGCGGTGCCTTGAACGGCATCACGCGCAGCAGTTCGGCGGCGCGCGCACTCATCGGCTGCGCCTCGATGCGCCGACCGTTGTGCTCTACGCGCAGCCACAGGCCGTGGCGCTCCACCTGGGCGGTGAACGGCCGCCCGTTGCAGCTGCCCTGGGCGCGGATGCCGCCGAAGCGCCAGTCGTGGGTGATGGCGTAGTGGCGCCCGTCGATCGTCACGGTGACGGTCACGGTGGCGCCGCCGGCGACCTCGATGCGCACCGGCACGTGGCGGTGCTCGCCCCGCTCGCCGCGCACCACCACCACATGGTCGGCGCCGATGGTCGCGCGGTGGCCCTCCAGCTGCCCGCTGATGCCCGCGGCGCGCTCGCGGTAGCGTCGGTAGGCCGCGGCGGCCAGCGCGACGAGGAAGTCGGGGTCGTCGTGCGGCACGTCCTCGGCGCGGAAGCCCTGGCCGTAGTGCTCGGCGATGAAACCGGTATTGAAGTCGCCGGCGACGAATTTCGGGTGCGCCAGCAGCGCCGCCTGGAACGGGATGTTGCTGGAAATGCCACGGATGACGAAGCCGTTGAGCGCCTCGCGCATGCGGGCGATGGCGTCGTCGCGCGTGATGCCGTGCACGATGAGCTTGGCGATCATCGAGTCGTAGTACATCGGGATCTCGCCGCCCTCGAACACGCCGGTGTCCACACGCACACCGCCACCGTGGGGCACGGGCGCCGCCGCCTGCATCGTCGCCGCCGGCGGCACATAACGCACCAGCCGCCCGGTGGAAGGCAGGAAGCCGCGGAACGGGTCTTCGGCGTTGATGCGGCACTCCATCGCCCAGCCGTTGCGCTTCACATCGGCCTGGGTGATGGGCAGCTTCTCGCCGGCGGCCACGCGGATCATCAGCTCGACGAGATCGAGCCCGGTGATGCACTCGGTGACCGGGTGCTCCCCCTGCAGCCGCGTGTTCATCTCGAGGAAGTAGAAGCTCTGGTCCTTGCCGACCACGAACTCCACCGTGCCCGCGCTCTGGTACTTCACGGCCTTGGCCAGGGCCACGGCCTGCTCGCCCATGGCCTTGCGCGTGGCCTCGCTGATGAAAGGCGAGGGCGCCTCCTCGATCACCTTCTGGTGGCGCCGCTGGATGGAGCATTCGCGCTCGTGCAGGTACACCACGTTGCCGTGCGAATCGCCCAGCACCTGGATCTCGATGTGGCGCGGCTGCTCGACGAACTTCTCGATG
>JAEUPC010000033.1 GCA_016789865.1 Rubrivivax sp. | reverse complement strand
CAACTACAAGGCCTGGCTGGCGCAGCAGGCATCAGCGGGCAAGGCCTTCACGCCGGAGCAACTGCGCTGGCTGGAGATGATCCGCGACCATGTGGCGGCGAACCTGGGCGTGACGCTGGAGGATTTTGAGTACGCGCCGTTCAGCCAGCAAGGCGGGTTAGGGCGGGTGCATCAGTTGTTTGGTGGGGAGTTGGAGCAGGTGATCGAGGAGTTGAATCGGGAGTTGGTGGCTTGAGTGCGTCGCCAGTGGCGGTCCCGTTGGGAGAGCTTGTGAAGCCGACCCGGCCGCGCGTGAAGCCGGCCGACCATCCGGATCTACCCTTCATCGGCATGGAGCATGTCGAGGCTCACACGATGAAGATTCTTGGCACGGTGCCGGCGGCGCAGATGAAGAGCGCGGCAGTTCGCTTCCAACCTGGAGACGTGCTCTACGGTCGGCTGCGGCCATACCTAAACAAGGTGGTGCGCCCGACGTTCCGGGGCCTCTGCTCAGCCGAGTTCATTGTTCTTCCCGAGAGCGAGCGCCTCGCCGGCAAGTACCTCCAGTACTTCTTGAACTCGGCTGAGTTCGTCAACTTCGCCAGCCACTTGAATGCCGGCGATCGGCCACGCGTCGACTTTGATCAGATCGCTGAGTTCGAGATCCCGCTTCAACCGCTTAGCGCGCAGCACCGCATCGTCGCTGAGATCGAAAAGCAGTTCTCCCGCCTCGACGAAGCCGTCGCCAACCTCCAGCGCGTCAAGGCCAACCTCAAGCGCTACGTCAGCGGTGTTCTGGCCGACGCAGTGGAGGGCCGGTTGTTCCCACGGGCCAGTGAGTGGCCTGCCGTCGCCGTCGAGGAAGTCGGAGACGTACTCTTGGGCCGCCAGCGGGCGCCGCAATACCTCACAGGTCGTTGGCCCCGCAGATATCTTCGCGTCGCCAACATCAAGGACGACCGTATTGCCTTCGATGACCTGGAAGAGATGGACTTCGACGAGAAGCACTTTGCGAAGTACCGCCTCGCAAGCGGTGACATCCTCGTCAGCGAAGGCCAAAGCCCCGAGTTGCTCGGGCAAAGCGCCATCTTTCGCGGCTTCGACGAGCCGCTGTGCTTTCAGAAGACTCTTCACCGATTCCGCGCACGACCCCGCGTGACGACTGCCGAGTTCGCTCAGATCGTATTTCGCTCGCACGTCCGGTCTGGCATCTTCCGCAAGCTCGGCTCGATCACCACGAACATCGGGCACTTGACGCTCGAGAAGTTCAAGGCAGCACCGTTCCCTTTGCCGCCCTTCGAGGAACAGCACCGCATCGTCGCCGAAGTCGACCGCCGCCTCTCCATCGTCCGCGGCGTCGAATCCGAGGTCGATGCGAACCTCAGGCACGCACAGGCGCTGCGGCAGGCGGTGCTGGCTCGCGCGTTCGGTGCTTCAACCCACTCGACCTGACAGGAAGCTCACCCACATGGCGCCCATCTTGCGCAAGTCCGCCCCGGTGAGGCTCCGCGGCCTCGGCCTCGGCGAGAAGTGGCTGCAGGACCGCATCGAGGAAGACCCGTCGATCCTCGGCCTCGGCGACGTGCAACTGATCCGGCGTGAGCGCAAGCAGTCCAGCGGCGGCCGCCTCGACTTCCTCTTCTATGACCCGGAGCAGGAAACGCGATACGCGGTGGAGGTGATGCTGGGCAGCCTGGACGAGAGCCACATCATCCGCACCATCGAGTACTGGGACATCGAGCGGCAGCGCTACCCGACCTACGAGCACCGCGCGGTCATCGTGGCCGAGGAGATCACCGCGAGGTTCTTCAACGTGATCCGGCTGCTCAACCGGTCCGTGCCGCTGATTGCTCTGCAGCTCAGCGCCTTCCCCGTCGGGAAGGACGAGATCGTCCTGCACGGCATCAAGGTGCTGGACATCTACGAGGAGGCCGAGCCGGAGGAGGAGGAGGGCGGCGAGCAGGTCGATCGCCGGTATTGGGAACGCCGCGCGAGTGCCGACGCTCTACGGGCGCTGGACGCCGTGGTGGCGATCGTCGGCAGCGAGATCGCGTCGGCCCGCGTGACCTACAACAAGGGGCACGTGGCCCTGGGCACGTCGGGCCGCAACTTCTGCTGGTTCCACCCGCCTCGAGCCGCCGCCCATTGCCACGTGCGTGTGCGAACCAGCGCGGACCTGCGCGAAGAACAGATGGCCGCGTTCGAGGACACGGGCCTGTACGTGCGCGCGTTCCAGCGCGAGCTGATCACGCTGAAGCTGGCCATGCGTGACATCGAGGCTCATCGAGAGCAGCTGGTCGCCTTGTTGACGAGGTGCGAAGCGCTTTCCCGAGGCAGCGACTGAGCTTCTGTTTGCCTTGCATGGGGGTGAATCGCCGTGCCGGAGATCCGAGGCGTTCTCAAATCTGCTGCGCTTGCAGCTGAGTTGGCTACACCCCTGAGCAGCAACTCGGGCTGGCCGCCAGGGCGAGAACCGTCGCTGTGCAGGCGCTACCCCTTCGCCCGCTGACAATCCGCCGATGCGCCAGTTGGACCTGTTCTCACCCTTGCTGCCCACGGCCGAAGGCAGCGACACCGAGTTCAAGTCGGCGCGTGGCGGTCTTCCGGGCAGCTTCTGGGAGACCTATAGCGCGATGGCCAACACGCAGGGCGGCACCATCGTGCTCGGCGTGGCCGAACGCTCCGGCCAGCTGGTCTGGGAGGGCGTGCCCGATGCCGCACAACTGCGCTCGGTGCTGTGGAGCCAGCTCAACGACCGCCAGAAGGTCAGCCGCAACCTGCTGAACGAAGACGACGTGCGCACGGTGGCCGACGAAGGCCGGCAGTACGTCGTGGTGCAGGTGCCCCGCGCCACGCGGCGCGATCGCCCGGTGTACGTGGGGCCCAACCCGCTGGCCGGCACCTTCCGCCGGGCCGAGGACGGGGACTATCGGTGCTCCGACGACGAGGTGCGCCGAATGCTGGCGGACCAATCGGACTCGCCGGCCGATGCGCAGGTGGTGGATCACTTCGGCGCTGGGGACTTCGACGCCGACACGGTGAGGCAGTACCGGAACCGCTTCGCCTCGCGCGACCCCGATCACCCCTGGCTCTCGGAGGACGATGCCGGGCTGCTGCTCAAGCTCGGTGCCCTGCGGCGCGACAGGGCCAGCGGCATCGAAGGGGCCACGGTGGCGGGGCTGCTGATGTTCGGCACCTTCGCCGCGCTTCGCGAGGCGGTGCCGGCCTACCACGTGGACTTCCGTGAGCGACTTTCGGCCGACCCGGCGGTGCGCTGGACCGACCGGTTGCTGCCCGACGGCACGTGGGAGAGCAACCTCTTCCAGTTCTTCCAGCGCGTAGTGCAGCGCCTTTCGGCGGATCTGAAGATCCCGTTCCAGCTTGACCGGGCGCTTTACCGCAAGGACGACACCATCGTGCACGAGGCCATCCGCGAGGCGGTGGTCAATGCACTGATCCATGCCGACTACCGCGGGCAGGGGGGCATCGTCATCGAGCGCTTCGCAGAGCGGATCGAGCTCTCCAACCCAGGATCGCTGCTGGTCTCGCGTGAGCAGTTGCTGCGCGGCAGCGTCAGCGAGTGCCGCAACAAGAGCCTGCAGCTGATGTTCCAGATGGTCGGCGGCGGCGAGAAGGCCGGCTCCGGCATGGACAAGATCCGCGCCGGCTGGCGCTCGCAGCATTGGCGCTCGCCCAAGATCGAGGAGACGCTGCAGCCCGACCGCGTGCGTCTGGTGCTGCCGATGGTGAGCCTGATTCCTGCCGAGGTGGAGGCGGAGTTGCGTGAGCGCTTCGGCGAGCAGTTCGCGACGCTGGACGAGACCGGCGTGCAGGCGGTGGTGACGGCGCGCGTGGAAGGCAGCGTCACCAACGGGCGGCTGCAGGAGATCACCGGGGCGCACCCGAAGGACATCACCGGCGTGCTGCAGTCGCTGGTGCGCGAGGGGTTCCTGGAGCAGCAGAACCAGCGGCGGTGGGCCAGCTACCGGTTGGCGGGGGACTCCCCCCAAAGCTTCCCCCGAAGCTCACCTCGCTCGGGAGAAGACTCCCCTCAATCCGCCGCCGACTCCCCTCCTTCCACGGCCGACTCCCCTCAAAGCGACCGGAACTCCCCTCACTGCGCACCCGAGCTGTGGGCCAAGGCGCAGCGTGCGCGCGAGCGGCCGAGGCTGCCGGCGGCGGAGATGCGCGCCCTTATCGAGACCTTGTGTGTGGCTGGCTGGCTGACAGCCCGGGAGTTGGGCGAGCTACTGGGTCGAGACCCTGACAACCTGCAGAGCCGCTTCCTGACGGCCATGGTTCGCGAGGGGCGCTTGCGCCTTCGCTACCCCGACGTGCCGAACCGTCCGGATCAGGCTTACCGCGCCGCGTAGAAGGATGAACGCCTACACCCTCGTCCAGAAGCTCTGGAACTACTGCAACGTCCTGCGCGACGACGGCATGAGCTATGGCGACTACGTCGAGCAGCTCACCTACCTGCTGTTCCTGAAGATGGCCGACGAGCGGGCGCAGCCGCCGTACAGTGTGAACGGACGGCAGGCCAGCATCATCCCCGCCGCCTACGCGTGGCCCTCGCTGCTCAGCAAGGATGGCGACGAGCTGTTCGACCACTACCGCCACTGCCTGGAGGCGCTGGGCCAGCTGAAGGGCACGCTCGGCCTCATCTTCGGCAAGGCGCAGAACAAATTCCAGGACCCGGCCAAGCTGCGCCGGCTGGTGGTGGACCTGATCGACGCCGAGAACTGGACGGCGCTGGGCGTGGACGTGAAGGGCGACGCCTACGAGGGCCTGCTGGAGAAGAACGCGCAAGACACCAAGAGCGGCGCCGGCCAGTACTTCACGCCGCGCGCGCTGATCCAGGCGATGGTGGACTGCATCGCGCCCAAGGCCGGCGAGACGGTGTGCGACCCGGCCTGCGGCACCGGCGGCTTCCTGTTCGCGGCGTTCAATCACGTGGTGGCGCGCGAGCCCAACCTCACGCGCGAGCAGAAGCGCTTTCTGAAGGAAGAGGCGTTCACCGGCTACGAGCTGGTGCAGGCCACGGCGCGCGTGTGCGCGATGAACCTGCTGCTGCACGGCATCGGCAGCGAGAAGAGCGTGCCGGTGAAGGTGACCGACGCGCTGGCCGCCGACCCCGGCGCGCGCTACGACGTGGTGCTGGCCAACCCGCCCTTCGGCAAGAAGAGCAGCACCGTCATCGTCGGCGAAGACGGCCGCGCCACGAGCGAGAAGGACATCGTCGAGCGCGACGACTTCTGGGCCACCACCAGCAACAAGCAGCTCAACTTCGTGCAGCACATCAAGACGCTGCTGAAGATCCACGGCCCTTATGGCCCGGGCCGTTGTGCGGTGGTGCTGCCCGACAACGTGCTCTTCGAGGGCGGCGCCGGCGAAACCATCCGCAGGAAGCTCCTGCACGAGTGCGAGCTGCACACGCTGCTGCGCCTGCCCACGGGCCTGTTCTACGCGCAGGGCGTGAAGGCCAACGTGCTGTTCTTCGACAAGAAGCCGGCCAGCGAGACGCCGTGGACGAAGAAGCTGTGGATCTACGACCTGCGCACGAACAAGCACTTCACGCTGAAGACCAACCCGCTGAAGCGCGAGGACCTGGACGAGTTCGTGGCGCTCTTCAACCCGGCCAACCGTCAGGTACGCAAGCCGACGTGGAGTGCCGAGGCGCCTGAAGGGAATCTCGGGCGCTGGCGTGCTTATGAGTACAGTGAACTCGTGGCGCGCGACAAGGCGAGCCTGGACATCTTCTGGCTCAAGGACGAGTCGCTGGCGGACTCCGACAACCTGCCGCCACCGGATGTGATCGCGCAGGAGATCGTCGAAGACCTGGAGGCGGCGCTGGAGCAGTTCAGGTTGATCGCGGGGGATCTGGCGGGCGGAGGGGCGAGCGCGTGAGCCGTCGGCGCGCCTTCGCGCTCGAGGGCATGCTCGATGTCTTCTCGCGCTGCAGCGGCCATGTCTCCGTGCCTGGGAACGCGCGCAGCGCCATGAGACTCGGCTGGCGCCCTGGTGGCTGAGCGGCCATTTGGTGGCAGGAGGCACCGTGCAACCCGTTCACGTGCTCGTCGACCTGGAGAACAACCAGCCCACACTGGACGATGTGCGGCGCATGGTGCCCGACGTCACCGACGTGTGGCTGTTCCACAGCCCCGCGCAGAAGAAGCACCTGGCTTCGTTCCAGGCGATGGGTGAACGGCAGACGCCGGTGCATATCTCCCGCAAGGGCAGCAACGCACTCGACTTCCACCTCACCTTCTACCTGGGCTACCTGGCGGCGAAGAACCCGGGCGCCAAGCTGGTGGTGGTGGCCATCGACAAGGGCTACGCGCCGATGGTCGAGCACGCGGCGGCGGTGCTGGGCTTCGAGGTGGCGCAGGTGGCGTTTCGCGGAGGCACCGGGGTGCCTGCCAAGGCCACCATGGGCGCCACGGGCGAGAAGGCGAAGGCCGAGGCCGCCAAGAAGGCCTCGGCGCCGAAGAAGGCGGCAAAGGAAACGGCCAAGAAGGCGGTGCCGGAGAAAGCCGAAGCCACCCACGCCACCGCGAAGACGGTCCAGCCCGTGGAGGCCGGCGCGAAGGGTGCCGCGGCAGGCGCGGCGAAAGGTGCAGGGAAGACGGCTGCGAAGAAGGCTGCGAAGAAGGCCGCGAAGAAGGTGGCGCCGATGCCGGCTCAGGAAGGCGCGGCGAAGAGCACGGCGGCCGAAGCCACGAAGGGCCGCATGGCCGCGAAGCCTCCGGCCAAGAAGGCACCCGTCAAGCCACCGGCAAAGGCGGCGGGCCAGAAGGTGCCTGTCAAGAAAGCGCAATCGAAGGGCTCCCCTCCGAGCACGCCAGCCGCCAAGCAGGCTACGAATGGCAGCGAGCCGAGAAAGACAGGCCGCGTGCGCACGTTCGATCTGCCCGCGGTCATCGCCAACCTGCGCAAGATGGGCGACAAGCGGCCGAAGAAGCTCAAGCAGTTGGAAAGGCACCTCGGGTCGCTGCTGGGCACCGACCACACAGGACAGGCCGTGCGCTCGCTGCTGGCGAACTTGTTCGCCGCCGGCGTGGTGAGCGACATCGAAGGGGCTTTGGAGTACGGTCCGGCGATGACCCCGGTGGCACAGTGAGTGCAGCGCAGCCGGCGTGGCGTGCGCAGGGCCTCGGTGCGTGCGCCGAGCGCGTGGCAGAGTACGTGGCCGCAGGGGGCTACCCGGCGGCGCTGGCGCGGCCGGCGCTGCGGCGCCGCGACTGGTACCGCGCCTACGTGGAGGCGCTCGTCCAGCGTGACGTGCAGGACCTGCGCCGCATCGGCGCGCTCGACACCCTGCCGCGCCTGCTGGCCGCAGCGGCCGCGCAGACGGCTCGCCTGGCCAACGTGGCCGACCTGGCGGGCCCCTTCCAGGTGAGCCGGCCGACTATCCGTGACTACGTCACCTTGCTCGAACGGCTCTTCCTCGTCGAACAGTTGCCGCCCTGGCACAGCAACCGGCTCAGCCGCCTGGTGAAGACACCCAAGCTGCATCTGTGCGACACGGGGCTTGCGGCGGCGTTGCTGCGCGTGGACGCCGCACGGCTGGAGCGCGACCGCACGCTGCTGGGGCCACTGCTCGAGACCTTTGTGCTGCAGGAGCTGCGCCGCATGGCGAGCTGGCAGGCCGAGCCGGTGACGTTTCACCACTTCCGCGACAAGGATGGCGTCGAGGTCGACATCGTGCTGGAACGCGGTGCCGACGAGGTGGCCGGCGTGGAAGTCAGGGCCGCGGCCTCCGCCACCGAGGCCGACTTCCGCGGCCTGCGCAAACTGCGGGCCGCCGCCGGCGAGGCCTTTCGCTGCGGCGTGGTGCTTTACGACGGTGAGCATGCGCTGCGCTTCGGCGAAGGCCTCTTCGCGGTGCCGGTGCGTGCGTTGTGGGAGACGGCGGCAGGCTGAGCGATGGCTCCGGTGTCGATCAGCGTGCCTACGGCAGCTGAGGCACGCCCACCCTCACCGCCCGCTCCGCGAACAGGCAGAACCCATTCGCCCACGCCATCTGCTGCGGCGTGCGGCAGTCGGGCTCGAAGAGCCGGGGGCTGGCCACCACGATGACGGTGCAGCGCGCGCGGCTGGTGGCGACGTTGAAGCGGTGCGGGTCGTACAGGAAGGCCATGCCGCGCGGCGCGTCTTCGGGCGAGGAGCTGGTGCACGAGTAGATGACCACGGGCGCTTCCTGGCCCTGGAACTTGTCTACCGTGCCGACGGCGGCGACCTGCACCTCGCGCGCCAGCGCCCGGCGCAGCGCGCTGACCTGCGCGTTGTAGGGCGCGACGACGAGGATGTCTTGCGGCGCCAGCGCGCGGGTGTGGCCCTCGTGGCTGGTGAAGGTGGTGCCGGTCTGCAGCAGCGTGCGGGCGATGGCGACGACAGCCCGCACCTCCTCGTGCGCCACGGCCTGGTTGCCCTGGTGCGGCGCTTCGACGAGGAAGAGGCCCGCGCCGGCGAAGGGCATGGGCGGGTCGGCCGGCCGCGTGGAGGCTGCGCCGCCTAGGCGTTGTTGGCCGCGGCCCTCGGCGGCGTGCAGGCGGCCGTCGTAGTAGGTGTCGGAGGTGAAGGCGGCCAGGCTCGGGTGCAGCCGGTAGGTGTGTTCGAGGAACAGGCCTTGCTCGGGGCGCAGCGTGGCCTGGCCGGGCCCCAGCAGGTGTACGAGCGCGGCGACATCGGCGCCTTCTTCGTGCGCGCCGCGGGTGGGTTGCTCCAGTTGCTGCGGGTCGCCCAGCAGCAGCAGGTTGCGCGCAGCACGGGCGGCAGCCAGCGCCACGGCCAGCGCCATCTGGCCGGCTTCGTCGATGACCAGGATGTCGAGGCGGTCAGTGGCATCGGCACTGGCCCACAGCCACGCGGTGCCGCCGACGATGGTGCCGGGGGCGATGGCGTCGAGCGCGTCACTCGGCTTGGCGATGTACTCGATGCCGTCCGGCTGCTCGGGGGCGCTGTCCTTGTGCACCAGGCGCAGCGGCTGCGGCGTGGGCGCGGCTTGAGCGGCTTGAGCGGCCCGTTGCACGGCACGCAGCAGGTTGTCGATGACCTTGTGGCTGACGGCGGTGATGCCCACGCGCTTGCCGGCGGCGGCCAGCGCGAGGATGGCCTTCGCGCCGGCGGTGGTCTTGCCGCTGCCGGGCGGGCCTTGCACCGGCAGCACGCCGCCATCGAGCTCGTTGACGAGGCGAACGAGCGCGGCGCCGGCATCTTCGCCCTCGCGGCGCAGTGGCGCCTCAACGCGCGCGGGGCCAGCCCGGCGCGGCGGGCGTCTGCGCAGCAGTTCGCAGGCGGCGGTATAGCGGTTGCCGGTGCCGGCCGGTGCGCCCGCCTCGAAGCCGTGGTCGAGCACATGCTGCGCAAAGTCGAGCAACGAGTCTTCGAGCACGCGGCTGCTGACCACCGGATCACGAAAGACCGACGCGGGCTTGGCGTCCATCGCGGCGGCATTGAGGCTCAGCACCACGGTGCGCGCGTCGAGGTCGATGTCCTTGACCTGGGCTCCCAGTTCTGTCGGCTCGTCGGCCGGCGTGGTGGACGCCCGCCACACCACGTCGTCGGCCACGTCGATGGCTGTCTCCTGCGGCGGAAACCGGAACAGGCACCGCGCGTTGCGCTCGCGCCCCTGCCGCGGCACCTCCTGCACGAACGCCAGCCCGCCGATCACCTCGCGCTCGTCGAGGTGCTCTTCCACGGGCAGGTCGCGCAGGCGAAAGTACTCCCACCAGGCGTTCTTGCCTTCTTGCCGGAAGTAGCCGAGCAGGGCGGCCAGCAGCCAGCGGGCGGCTTCGTCGGGCGTGCGTGCGTCGGGGTCCTCGGGCACGCCGTGGCGCAACGCTTCGCGCAGCGCGGCGATGCGTTTGTCGCGCTCGCCCACTTCCTCGCTGGGAGCCAGCCCGCCGGGCACGGGGCGCGGGATGTCGGCGCCGGCCTGCAAGGCCGTGCTGCGCCGGTCTTCCAGCCAGCCGCGCAGCGCTTCGGTGGAGAGGCAGTCGTCGGCGTTGTAGCGCGCGACGGCGTCGCGCAGCTCGGGTGTCAGCGCCTCGGGAGTGCCCAGTTCCAGCGCCAGCTCCACGTCGCGCCGCGCTGCGGCGGCGCTGCGCAGGTCCAGTGTGCGCGCATAGCCGTGCAGCGGCTCCAGCTCCTTCAGGCCGTAGCGCTCGACGCCGATGCGAAAGGCCTCGCGCACCACGGCGTGCAGGTCGACGAAGCGCAGGCCGCGCAGCAGCTGGTCGAGCTCGGCACCGCGCGTGGCGTGGCGCGCGGCCAGGCGCTTGAGCGCCGCGGGCTCGTAGGCGCCGAAGTGGTAGACGTGCGCGCCGGGGTGCTGCTGCACTTGCGCCAGCGCGAAGTCGATGAAGGCCTCGAACGCCGTCTTCTCATCGGCGGTGCGCAGCGCCCACTGCTGGCGCAGCTCGGGTGCGCCGAGGTCGGCGCGTGTGCACCAGCCGGTCAGGTACTCCAGCCCGCCGTGGGCGACGAAGGGGTCGCCTTCGAAGTCGAGGAAGACATCGCCGGCCGTGGGCACGGGCAGGCGCGCCAGGCCGCGGGCCGGTTCGGGCGGCAGCGCTTCGACCTCGGGCAATGGAGTGCCGCGGCTGGCCACCTGCACGCGGGCCTGCTGGCCGAGGTGGCGGTAGCTCTCCGCCGCGCCGCGCGTGGGCCTTGCCGGCAGGCGGCCTTCGCAATGCGCGATGTCGGCGACGCGCGGCAGCCCCTGCTGCTGGAACTCGCGCACCTGGCCGCGGCGGATGCCGGCGATGAGCGAAGGGTGGTCGTCACGGCGGCGCTGCGCATCGCAATGGCGCCAGCAGCGGCAGATGTCGCAGTGGGCCACCGGGTGCGGGTAGGTGGCCGGCGCCGGCACGGCGGCCAGCGCCTGCTGCAGCCGCGCCCGCACATGGCGGTGGTAGGCCGCGTAGTCGGCGGTGCGGTGGGTCTCGGTGTGCTCGGGCGTGACGACGTGGAAGCGCTCGGGCACGCAGCCTTGCATCGCGTGCAGCATCTCGGCATAGGCGCCCAGCTGCAGGATGGTGCCGGCTTGGGTGGCGATCGACAGCTTGGTGTCGGCCGGTTCATAGGCGTAGCCGGGCAGTGAAGATGCGGTGGAGGGCACGCGCCGCAGCACGTCGGCGATGCCGAAGAAGCCGCCGCCGGACAGCGGCGCCTGCACGATGACGTCGAAGCCTGCGCGCATGGCGGCGAGTGTGGCGGTGGGGTCGCGGGCAGCGCGTTCGCCGGCCGGGTCGCCCGGGTCGCCCAGGTCGCCCAGGTCGCCCAGGTCACGCAGGTCGTGCACCTTCAGGCCCTCGGCGCGCAGCCGCTGGACATAGGCGTCTTCGTGCTGGCGGCCACGCTGGCGCAGCGCCTCCAGCCGCGGGTCGGGGGTGAACTCGATGGTGAGCGTGCCTTCACGCTGCTGGCGTTGCAGCTGCGTGAGGTGCGGGCACGCCAGGTGGTCGGCCAGCTGCGTGGGGGTCAGTGGGGCGGGCGAGGGCATGGCGGGGCCGGTCGAGGCGCAGGCGCCGATTCTGAGCGGCGCTTGCGCGGTTGCGGTGCGCCGCCGGCCGCGGGGACTGAGCGCGTTGGAGGTGCCGCCCGGCCCCGACAGCCCGGCTGAGCGGTCTCAATCAGGCCGAAAGAACCGCCACAGCCGCGCCAACTGCGTGTCGCGCCAGGTGCGCGGCGTGGGGGCTGTGCGCTTGGGCCGCGGCGGGTGGTTGGCGGCGGCGCGCAGTTCGTGCTCGGCGGTGGCCAGCAGCGGAAGCAGATCGCTGATGGCCGGTGCCAGCAGGCCGGCGCCGCACTGCGGGCAGGCGGGCGTGCGCGTGGGGTCCAGCGTGGTGCCGCAGGCATGGCAGGGCCAACGCAGCGCCACGCCGTCGGCGGGCGGCGTGGCGCCGCCGCCCGCACCGCGCTGGCGCAGGGCATGGCCCAGGCGGGGCAGGTCCACCACCAGCAGCGGCGTGGCGCACCAGGCACAGGTGTCGGCGTCGCCTTCGGCGCGCGCGCCGCAACTCATGCAGTGCAGCTCGCGCTGCTGCGTGCGCAGCGCCTCGCGTTCGGGCGGCAGCAGCGTGCGCACCAGGCCGCGTTCGGCCAGCAGGCCGGCGTCGGTGTGCAGGTGGCCATGTCCTGCCGGGCACTCCTGCATCGGGAAGCGGCCCCAGCGGGTGAGGTTCTGCACCGTCTTCAGCGGCTCGCTGCACACCGGGCAGCCGGGGGCGGCCGGGCGCGGCGGCACCGACGATGACCTGGGAGGCTGCGCCTCGTCGCGGCTCATCTCGCGCAGCAACTCCACCCAGCCCAGGCCCGCCAGCTGCACCGACTCCAGCGTGTCGAACCACACCAGGCGGCAGGTGGCGCAGTGGTCCACCAGCACGGGGCGCCCGGAGTGCGCGCGCAACTGCAGCGGCGCCATGGTGGCGCGGCAATGGGGGCAGGCACGCGGATCGTCGGCGGACGCAGGCATGGGTTGATTGTGGAGGGGCATGGAGCGCCGCGGACGGGGGGATGAGCGGGCGCGCCCAGAGGCGTGCAGAGGCGGGCAGGGGCGTGCACAGGCGGGCAGGGGCGTCCTGGGGCAGCCCCGCTGCGGGGCGCGCAACCCCTTGGGCGCACTGCGGGGAATGGGCACGCGGCGGCAGCGCCGAGGCAGCCACCGATGCGACGCGCTGAACTATCCTCCAATCGTGGAGGCCCTTGACCGTCTTCCCCCGCGGCCGGCGCCGCACGACTCTGTCTTCGCGATGATGGGGCCGCGGGCCGGCGGCGTGCTGCAGGCGATGCTGCACACGTTGCTGGTGCTGCTGCCGCTGCTGCTGGCGCTGATGATCTGGCAGAACGCACTGCTCGCCGAGCGGGTGCTGGTTGCCGCGCTGCTCGTGCTGGTCATCGCGCTGAAGTTGCTGTACCGGCGCGGCCGCGTGCATGCCGTGCTGGTGGGGCTGGTGCTCGGCCTGGTGCTGTTCGGCGGCGGCATCGGCTGGGTGTTCGGCTCGGTGCGCTCGGTGGGCACGCTGGCGTTCGTCGGGGCCATCGTGGTGGGCGGCATCTTTGTCGGCCGGCGCGCGCTGCTGGCCACGCTGGCGGCAAGCTCGGCGATCATCGGCGGGCTCGTGGTGGCCCAGAACGCGGGCTGGCTGCGCCCGCCGCACAACGAGGTCGGCTTCCTGCACTGGGCGGTGTACACGGCCGTGCTGGCGGCGGTGGCGTTCAACATCTGGCTGGTGCGTGTGCTGATGCTGCAGGCGGTGAGCCGGGCACGCGACGGCCAGGCGTGGCTGGGCTCGGTGTGGCGCGCCACACCGGCCGGGCTGATCACCACCCGCCTGAGCGACGGGCTCGTGCTGGACATCAACGCGGCCTACGAGGGCATGTTCGGCCTGCGGCGCGAGCAGGCAGTGGGGCGCACGGTGCTGGAGCTGGGGCTGTGGGCCGACCCGGCGGCGCGCGCGGCCTTCGTGCAGCGCATCCTGGACGACGGGCAGGTGCGCGGCCTGCCGGCCCGGCTGCGGCGCAGCGACGGCACCGTGCTGGATGCGCTGATGAGCGCCGAGCCGGTGGAGTACGCCGGCGAGCGGCGCCTGGTCACCGCGGTGGAAGACGTGACCGAGCGGCGGGCTGCCGAGCAGGCATTGCGCGCCAGCGAGGTGCGGCTGGCGGCGCTGTTCCGCTCCAACCCGGCAGCGCTGGTGGTGCAGGAGCTGCCCTCGCGTCGGCTGGTGATGGTGAACGCCGCCGCCGGGCGCATGTTCGGCACCGCCTTTGCGGCGGCCGGGCAGGCCGAGGAACGCGACCGCTACTGGGTCGAGCCGGCCGAGCGGGCGCGCCTGTGGCAGGAGGTCGATGAAGGGCGGCGCGTCGAGTCGCGGCCGGTTCGGCTGCGCCGGGCCGACGGCGAGATGTTCGACGCGCTGATCAGCGCCGAGCGTGTGTCCGACGGCGGTGCCGAGCAGGCGCTGATGTCCATCGTCGACATCAGCGAGTTGCAGCGCGTGCGCGCCGCGCAGCGCGCCAGCGACGAGCGCTTTGCCAAGGCCTTCCACTCCAGCCCGATCGGCATGACGATCACCCGGCTGTCCGATGGCCAGTACCTGGAGGCCAACGCCGCCGACACGACGCTGGGCTACTCGCGCGATGAGCTGCTGGGCATGCGCACGACGGGTTCGGGCAGCTGGCCCGACCCGGCCGACCGCGCGCGCTTCGTCGAACAGCTGCGCGCCCAGGGGCGCCTGCTCGGCTACGAGGCGCGCATGCGCAACCGCTGGGGGGAACTGGTCGACGCGCGCATCTACGCCGAGCTGATCGAGCTGGAGGGCGAGCCGTGCATCCTCGCCTTCACGCTCAACGTCACCGAGCAGAAGCGCGAACTGGAGTTGCTGGCGCAGGCGGCGCAGGGCGTTTCCAGCGCCACCGGCGAGGACTTCTTCCGCGAGCTGGCGCTGCACCTGGCGCGCGCCACGGGCAGCGAGCGGGCGATCATCGGCGAGGTGGTCGACGGCGGGCGCCGTGTGCGCTCCATCGTGCGCTGCGTCGACGGCGCACCGGTGGCGCCGGTGGAGTACGCGCTGGCCGGCACGCCCTGCGAAGCGGTGCTGCAGGGCGGGCAGCTGATGACGTGGGAGCGCGAGGTCGCGCAGTGTTTCCCGGCCGACGAGCCGCTGGTGCGGCTGGGCGCGCAGGGCTACATCGGTGCGCCGCTGAAGGGCGTGGACGGCCGGCCCGCCGGCATCATGAACGTGCTGTCGATGCGGCCCCTGGCGCGGCCGCAGCAGCAGGCCGCGGTGTTCCGCATCTTCGCCGCGCGGGCCGAGGCCGAGCTGGCGCGGCTGCACCGCGAGCGCGAGATCGTCGCGCTTAACGAGTCGCTCGAGCAGCGGGTGGCCGAGCGCACCGCCGAGCTGCAGGCGGCCAACGCCGAGCTGGAGGCGTTCTCGTACTCGGCGTCACACGACCTGCGTGCGCCGCTGCGCGCCATCGACGGCTTCGCGCAGTTGCTGGAGGAACGCCACGCGGCCGCGCTGCAGGCCGATGGCTTGGGCTACCTGCGCCGCGTGCGCGCCGGCACGCGCCAGATGGGGCGCATCATCGACGACATGCTGGCGCTGGCGCGGGTGAGCCGGGCCGAGCTGAAGCCGGTGCGCGTGGACCTCGCGCTGGTGGCGCGCGGCGTGGCCGCCGAGTTGCAGCGTGCGCAGCCTGGGCGGGCGGTGACGTGGGCCATCGGCGAGGGGCTGGTGGCGCTGGCCGACCCCGGCCTGGCGCACATCGTGCTGGCGAACCTGCTGGGCAACGCCTGGAAGTACACCGGCCGCCGTGAAGGTGCACACATCTCGTTCAACGTGGTTCCGCCCGCCCCCGGGGAGGCCCCCGGACTGCGGGAGTTCCGCGTCGCCGACAATGGTGCAGGGTTCGACATGGCCTACGCGGAGCGGCTGTTCCAGCCGTTCCGCCGCCTGCACGCCCAGCACGAATTCGAGGGCACCGGTATCGGCCTGGCCACCGTGAAGCGCAGCATCGAGCGCCACGGCGGCAAGGTGCGTGGCGAAGCCCGCGTCGGGGAGGGCGCGGTGTTCAGCTTCACGCTGCCGGCTTGCGAGTGACAAGACAGCGAAGGTGACCCCCCCTTGCGAGAAGAGCGCATCCTGCTGGTCGAGGACAACCCGGACGATGTCGACCTGACCCTGGACGCGTTGCAGCGCCACGGCATCGAATCCACGGTGGATGTGGCCAGCGACGGCTTGCAGGCGCTGGGCTTGCTCGGCGCGGCCGCCGACGCTCAGCCGCCGGCGCTGCCGGCGCTCGTCATCCTGGACATCAACCTGCCGCGCATGAGCGGGCTGGAGGTGCTGGCGCGCATGCGTGCCGACCCGCGGCTGCGCTACCTGCCGGTGGTGCTGCTCACCACGTCGGTCGAGGAGCGTGATGTCGCCGAGGGCTACCGCCTGGGCGCCAACGCCTACGTGCGCAAGCCCGTCGCCTTCGACGAGTTCATCGAGGCGGCCGGGCGCATCGGCCGCTTCTGGCTGCGCGACAACGTTCGCGCGCAAGGCTGAGAGCTTGTGAAGACATCCGCCACGCCCGCTCGGACGCGGCGGATGTCTTCACAAGCTCTGAGCTGAGTGCGGCCACGCGCGTGGAGCGCGCGGCTTGCGCGGCTGGCGCTGCGTGGCTGGCCTGCGCGGCTAGCGCATCCCGATCTTCGCCTGGCCAAAGAGCCCGGCCGCGCCGCGCGGGGCCGCGCGCCAGTACTGGGCGGGCACGTTCACCTGGGCGCCGAGCTTCAGCGCCGCGGCCCACGGCCAATGCGGGTTGAAGAGCAATGCGCGGGCCAGCGCCACGAAGTCGGCCCGGCCCTCGGCGACGATGGCCTCGGCCTGCTCGGGCTCGGTGATCAAGCCCACGGCGATGGTCGGCAGGCCCGTCTCGCGCTTCAGCCGCTCGGCCAGGTGCACCTGGTAGCCGGGGCCCAGCGGAATCTTCTGCTGC
The DNA here is from genome assembly GCA_016789865.1 of Rubrivivax sp. Classification (GTDB taxonomy): domain Bacteria; phylum Pseudomonadota; class Gammaproteobacteria; order Burkholderiales; family Burkholderiaceae_C; genus Rubrivivax. Next base: position 12,552 of record JAEUPC010000033.1, on the reverse strand, counting down.
GCCGAGATGCCCCCGCTGCTGACATGCAGGAACGACACGCCGCGCTCGCGCAGGGCGTGCGCGTAGGCGATGCTCTGCTCGAGGTCCCACGACGGCGTGCCCAGGTGCTCCAGCCAGTCGGTGGCCGACAGCCGCACGCCCACGGGCACGCTGGCGGGCACCGCTTCGCGCACCGCCTCGAACACCTCCAGCGGAAAGCGCATGCGATTGGCGAGGCTGCCGCCATAGCGGTCGATGCGCCGGTTGCTCACCGGAGACAGGAACTGGTGCAGCAGGTAGCCGTGCGCCGAGTGCAGCTCGATGGCGGCGATGCCGATGCGGTGCGCGCGCCGCGCGGCGTCGGCAAAGCCCTGGCGGATGCGCGCGAGGCCGGCTTCGTCGAGCGTGGCCGGGGCCGCCTCGCCTTCGGCGTGCGGCAACGCCGAGGGGGCCACCGGCACCCAGCCGCCCAGTGAAGCGGGATCGGGCGGGATCAGCATGCCGCCGCGCCAGGGGACTTCGCTGGAGCCCTTGCGGCCGGCATGCGCAAGCTGGATGCCGACGGGCATCTCGGAGTGCCGGCGCACCACGCCCAGCACGCGGCCGAGCGCGGCCTCGTGTTCGTCGTTCCACAGGCCCAGGCAGCCTGGCGTGATGCGGCCCTCGCGCGTGACGGCGGTGGCCTCGAGGATGAACAGGCCCGCGCCCGACAGCGCGAGCTGGCCGATGTGCATGAGGTGCCAGTCGCCGGCCAGCCCCTCTTCGCACGAGTACTGGCACATCGGTGCGACGACGATGCGGTTGGCCAGCAGCAGCGGGCCGAGGCGGGCGGGCGAGAACAGGCGGCTCGGGCCGGTGGCGGTGGGCGCCGCGGCGTGCGGCGGGGCAGGGGCAGGGGCAGACATGAGGGGCAGTTGTACCGCGCCAGTGGAACTGCGCCCTGCTTCGGGGTCCAGTTTGTCTTTTGTAGACAATCTGCAATTTCGCCGGTAGCATGGGCGCCTGCCTGCAGGAGACGATTTCCCATGAATGCCCGCATTCCGGCCGCACCGGTGGTCGACGCCCCCCAGCGCGAGGCCATGCGCATCGCCGGCGAGAAAGTGCATGCCGCCAGCCCCGAACGCGTGATCGAGGTGCGCTACCCCTACACCGGCGAGGTGGTGGCCACGGTGCCCAAGGCCACGGTCGAGGATGTGCGGCGCGCGTTCAAGATTGCCCGCGAGTACAAGCCCACCCTCACGCGCTACGAGCGCTTCCGCATCCTGAACAAGGCCGGTGACCTGATCGCCGCGCGCAAGGAAGCGATCGCGCGGCTCATCACGCTGGAATCGGGCCTGTGCATCAAGGACACGCTGTACGAGGTGGGGCGCGCTTCCGACGTGCTGCTGTTCGCAGGCCAGCAGGCGCTGCTGGACGACGGCCAGAGCTTCAGCTGCGACCTCACGCACCACGGCAAGAGCCGGCGCGTGCACACCATGCGCGAGCCGATGATGGGCGTCATCTCGGCCATCACGCCGTTCAACCACCCGTTGAACCAGGTGATCCACAAGGTGGCGCCGTCGGTGGCCACGAACAACCGCATGGTGCTGAAGCCCACCGAGAAGACGCCGCTGGCCGCCATCGTGCTGGCCGACGTGCTCTACGAGGCCGGGCTGCCGCCGCCGATGCTCAGCGTGATCACCGGCGACCCGCGCGAGATTGCCGACGAGATGCTCACCAACGAGCACGCCGACATCGTCACCTTCACCGGCGGCGTGGCCATCGGCAAGTACATCGCGGCCAAGGCGGTCTACAAGCGGCAGATCCTGGAGCTCGGCGGCAACGACCCGATCGTCGTGATGGACGACGCCGACCTGGCCAAGGCCGCCGACCTGGCCGCCAACGGCAGCTACAAGAACAGCGGCCAGCGCTGCACGGCGGTCAAGCGCATCTTCGTGCACGAGAAGGTGGCGGCGGACTTCACCGAGGCGCTGCGCGCGAAGACGGCGGCGTGGAGCTGCGGCGACCCGCTGGACCCGAAGGTGGACATGGGCACCGTCATCGACGAGGCGGCCGCCAAGCTGTTCGAGCGCCGCGTGAACGACGCGGTGGCCGCCGGCGCGCGCCTGCTGCACGGCAACCGGCGCGAGGGGGCGCTCTATTCGCCCACACTCGTCGACCGCGTGAAGGGCGAGATGGAGGTCGTCAAGCAGGAGACCTTCGGCCCCGTGTCGCCGGTGATGACCTTCAAGAACCTCGACGACGCCATCGCGCAGGTCAACAGCACCGCGTTCGGGCTTTCCAGCGGCATCTGCACCAACCGGCTGGACGACATCATGCGCTTCGTGAAGGAAGCGAATGTCGGCTCGGTGAACGTGTGGGAGGTGCCCGGCTACCGGCTGGAGGTGACGCCCTTCGGCGGCATCAAGGACTCGGGCCTGGGCATCAAGGAAGGCGTGCAGGAGTGCTGCAAGGCGTTCACGAACCAGAAGACGTACTCGATACCGTGGTGAGCCCGTGGCGCGGCCGGGCGGCCACCGGCACGGCTGCCATCACCCCCGCCGGCGCGCCGGCCCGCACGCCCGCGCACGTGGAGTTCCGCGCATGACGCAGACCCTGTTCACGAACGCCAAGCTGCTAGACCCGCACGCCGAGGAACTGCAGGACGGCGTGTCCGTGCTGGTCGAGGGCGAGCGGATCCGCGAGGTGTCGAGCCGGCCGATCAAGGCCCCTTCGGCCCGGTTGGTCGACTGCAAGGGCCGCACGCTGATGCCCGGCCTGATCGACTCGCACGTGCACGTCATGCTCTCGGAGGTGAACCTGCGGCTGCTGGAGGCCGTGCCGCTGACGATGATGACGGCGCGTGCCGCGGCGTTGATGAAGGCGATGCTCGACCGCGGCTTCACCACCGTGCGCGACACCGGCGGCGCCGACTGGGGCCTGCGCGACAGCGTCGCCCAGGGGCTGCTGCCCGGGCCGCGGCTGTTCATCGCGGGCCGCGCGCTGGGGCCCACCGGCGGCCACTCCGACGCCCGCCGGCGCACCGACACCGACGCCGGCGGCGGCTGGCGCAGCCTGTGCCACTGCTGCAACGCGCTGCGTTTCTGCCTGGGCGTGGCCGACGGCGTGGATGCGCTGCGCGGCGCGGTGCGCGAGCAGCTGCGTCAGGGCGTGGACCAGGTGAAGATCATGGTCTCGGGCGGCGTGGCCAGCCCCTACGACCCGCTGGACAGCCTGCAGTTCTCGATCGGCGAGATCGCCGCCGCGGTGGAAGAGGCGCATGCCTTCGGCCGCTATGTGCAGGCGCATGCCTACACGCCCGAGGCGATCACGCGTGCGGTAAGCCAGGGCGTGCGCACCATCGAACACGGCAACCTGATCGACGAGCCCGCGGCGCGGCTGATGAAGGACAAGGGCGCGTTTCTCGTCGCCAACCTCGTCACCTACTACGCGATGCGCGAGCGGGCGCGCGAGTTCGGCATGTCGACCGAGAGCCTGGCGAAAAACGAGCTGGTCATCGAGGGCGGACTGCGTTCGCTGGAGATCTGCAAGCGCGCCGGCGTGCCGGTGGCCTACGGCACCGATCTGCTGGGCCAGTTGCAAGGCGAGCAAGGCCGCGAGTTCCTGCTGCGCCGCGAGGTGCTTTCACCGATCGAGATCATCCGCCAGGCCACGCTGGTGGGAGCCGAGGTGGTGCGCATGAGCGGCCAGCTGGGTGTCGTGGCGCCGGGCGCGATCGCCGACCTGCTGGTCGTCGATGGCAACCCGCTGGCCAGGCTCGAACTGCTGGCCGGGCAAGGCGAGCACCTGTCGGTGATCATGCAGGCCGGGCGGTTGCACAAGAACACGCTGGCCACCTGATGGCAGCATCGAACGCCTTCGGCGGCTGGGGCCGTCGCTTTGTAGACAATCTGCAAGCCGATATGACCAAGGTGCGGGCCGCCCAGATGGCCCGACGACCTTTGTCACCAAGGAGTCCACGGCTCGTCGGCCGGGCCGCCCCATGCCACGCCGGGCGACCACTACGATTGCCGCCCTCCCCGTGATCCATCTGCTCAATCTCCTCGCCGCCATCGCCCTGCTCGTGTGGGGCACGTCCATCGTCCGCACAGGGATGATGCGGCTCCTGGGCGAGAACCTGCGCGTGGTGCTGGCGCGCTCGTTCAGCAATCGCGGCACTTCGGTGCTCGCGGGCATCGGGGTCACCAGCCTGGTGCAGTCGAGCATGGCCACCTGCCTGATGCTGGCCTCGTTCGCCGGGCAGGGGCTGGTGACGACCTCGGCGGCGCTGGCGGTGATGCTGGGCGCCGATGTCGGCACGGCGCTGATGGCGGCGGTGTACTCGTTCGACCTGAGCTGGGTGTCGCCGCTGCTCATCTTCGTGGGCGTGGTGATGTTCGTGTCGCGGCAGAACAGCGACACCGGCCGCGCCGGGCGCGTGCTGATCGGCCTGGGGCTGATCACGCTGGCGCTGCAGCTCATCGTCGCCAGCACCAAGCCGATGATCGAGACGCCGGCGGTGCGCGCGCTGATCGTCTCGCTGCCCAACGAGGTGCTGCTGGACATCCTGGTGGGGGCGGTGCTCACCGTGCTGGCCTACTCGAGCCTGGCCATCGTGCTGCTGACGGCGACGCTGGCCACCTCGGGGCTGGTGCCGGTGCAGGTGGCTTTCGGGCTCATCGTCGGCGCCAACATCGGCAGTGCGCTGCTGGCCTTCTTCGCCACCAGCGGCGCCACGCCGGCGGCGCGGCGCGTGCCGTTCGGCAACCTGCTGTTCAAGCTGATCGGCGCGATGCTGACGATTGCGCTGCTGCCGTACATCGTGGGCGCGCTGCCGCATGTGCGCGAGTGGGTGCCCGAAGTGCACCACCAGGTGGTGGGCTTCCACCTGCTGTTCAACGTGGTGCTGGCGCTCACCTGCGTGGGCTTCACCGGCGTGGTGGCCAAGCTCACCGAGCGCGGCCTGCCCGACCCGCGCGAGGGCACGCACAAGCGCCGCAGCCACCTCGACGGCGCGGTGCTCGGCACGCCGTCGCTGGCCATCAGCTGCGCGGCGCGCGAGGCCATGCATCAGGCCGACGTGGTGGAGACGATGCTGCGCGGCCTGCTGGACGTGATCCGCGCCAACGACCTGGAGCTGGCCGAGCGGCTGCGCCGCATGGACGACCAGGTCGACGAGCTGTACTCGGCGATCAAGTTCTACCTGACGCAGATCTCGAAGGAGGCACTGAGCGAACGCGAGGGCCGCCGCTGGACCGACATCGTCAGCTTCACGATCAACATGGAGCAGGTGGCCGACATCATCGAGCGCGTGCTGCAGGACGTGGAGGACAAGAAGATCCGCAAGAACCGCAGCTTCAGCGAAGCCGGCATGGCCGAGATCTGCCACCTGCACGAGCGCCTGGTGGCCAACCTGCGGCTGGCGATGAGCGTGTTCCTCGACGGCCACGTGCGCGATGCGCGCAAGCTGCTGGAGGAGAAGGCGCGCTTCCGCGACCTCGAGCACGAGTACGCCGCCAACCACATCGCGCGGCTGCAGGACAACACCGCGCAGAGCATCGAGACGAGCTCGCTGCACCTGGACCTCATCAGCGAGTTGAAGCGCATCAACTCGCACCTGTGCGGCGTGGCCTACCCGATCCTCGAATCGGCCGGCGTGCTGGCCAGCACCCGGCTGCGCACCTCGCAGCTGGGCGATCTGGACGAGGTCAAGCCATGAACCGGCCCCCCCCCCGAAGCGACCTTCGGTCGCCTCCCCCCCAGGGGGGCCGAGCCCGGACGCGAAAGGTCCAGTGGACCTTTCGCGCCTGGCGAGGAGCCGGGCCCTTGGGCCCGGCGCGGCCTGCAAGGCCCGCCAGCGGCCCGGCAGAGCCGGTTCCGCGGCGGCCACTTGGCTGTGGCGAGGCCAACGACTGGCGGGTGGTCACTTGACCTGGACCATCGTGCTGGCCGTGCTGGCCGGCGCGGTGCTGCACGCAGCGTGGAACGCGCTGGTCAAGAGCAGCGGCGACAAGCCGCTGGACACCGCGCTCGTGCACCTGATGGGCGCGGTGGTGGCCTTGCCCTTCGCCCTGTGGGCGGGGCTGCCAACCGCCGCGGCGTTGCCGTTCATGGCCACCTCGCTGGTCATCCACATCGGCTACTACATCGCGCTGGCCGGGGCCTACCAGCACGGCGAGATGGGCATGACCTACCCCATCATGCGCGGCACCGCGCCGCTGCTGGTGGCGCTGGGCAGCGGCGCGGTGCTCGGCGAGGCACCCGGCGCGGCGGCGTGGACCGGCATCCTCGGCATCACGCTGGGCGTGGCGCTGGTGGGGCTGGCGCATCCGGGCGAGGCGCTGCACCACCGCAAGGCGCTGGCATTCGCGCTGGGCAATGCCTGCTGCATCGCCTGCTATACCTTCACCGACGGCCTGGGCGTGCGCGCCGAAACCCGCGCCGGCGGCAGCGTGTGGGCCTACGTGCTGTGGCTGTTCGTGCTCGACGGCTTCGCCTATCCGGCCGGGGTGTGGTGGCGGCGCAGCGCCGAAGGCCGGTGCGCCATCGTGGCCTATGCCCGGCGTCGCTGGCTGCTGGCGGCGCTGGGCGGCGCCGCGTCGATCGGCAGTTATTCGATCGCGCTGTGGGCGATGACGAAGGCGCCGGTGGCCAGCGTGGCGGCGCTGCGCGAGACCTCGGTGCTGTTCGCGGTGGGGCTGTCGACGTGGCTGCTGAAGGAGCGCTTCGGCGCGCAGCGCGCGTTGGGGGCCTGCGTCATCGTCGCCGGGGTGGTGGCGCTCAGGCTGGCCTGAACCCGGCGCCGGCGGCGGCAGCCGTTGCGGCGGCTGCCGTGGCATGCGGCGCGCCGGCTCCCCCCGCCCGACGAGGTGCACCGCCCGTGGCTTGCCTGCCGCGGGGACCCGGGCAGTAGACTGGGCTGGCACGCCGCACGCCGCTCGCCGCAACTGCCATGCACGCCCGCCGACTTTCCCCTCTGCGCACCGTCGCCGCCGCGACCACCCTCGTCCTTGCAGCCGCCCCCACGGCCTTTGCCCAGAAGGCCGCGCCCTACGACGGCTTCCTGTGCTGCTCGATGCTGAGCAACGGCAGCTGGATCAGCGACCAGAACTACGACGACGGCTACAAGAAGATCGTGCCTGCCGGCACGCCGGTGAAGTTCACCGGGTTCGGCCGCTGGCGGTTGCTGGTGGAAATCGAAGGCAAGAAGCTGGGCATCGGCAACGACTACAGCCGCACCATCGACATGGACACCTTTGCCGCGCGCTATGTGCTCAAGGACGACCCGGCGGCGCGGTTGCAGGCAATGGCGCCCAAGGTGCGCGATGCCGTCCTCAAGCGCAAGGTGATGCGCGGCATGACGCGCGAGCAGGTCGCCATGGCGCTGGGCTACCCCACCGCGAGCTACACGCCCGACACGAGCAAGCCGCTTTGGAACTATCAGTTCCGAAGCGGCGAGTTCCAGGTCTTCTTCACCGACGACGGCAGGGTCGACCTGCTGTTCGGCGTGCCGGAGTCGCGCGCCAAGGTCTGGCTCGAATAGCCCGGCGACGCCGGGCGCGCTGGGCGCCTGCCGCGCCCCTCGCGCTCGCCGCGATTGCCGCAATGGCCGCGATGGCCGCGATGGCCGCGATGGCCGAGATGGCCGCGGTCGGGCCTGGTCCCCGCAGTGCACACCCCCTCGTCAGGGGCCCTCGCCTCAGCGGCACTCCTTGCGCAGGAAGGCGGCTTCGTCGAGCGTGAGCGTGCCCAGGTTGCCCTTCTTCAACAACTCGGCGCAGCGCGCGTTTGCCGGTGGCGCGGCGGGCGCGCGCGGCGGCGCTTCGGCCGGCCGATTCGCGGGCTGCGCGGTGGCTGGTGGCGGCGCAGGCGGGGCGGTGCTGGTTGCGGGCCCCGGGTTCGGTGCGGGCGCGCCGGGCGAGCCACCGGGCACCGGAAACGCTGCGGTGCCCCCACCCGCCGGCGCTGCCGGCCGAGTTTCCGCGGGCGCCGGTCGGGGGCGCGGCGGTGGTGGTGGCGCAGGACGGGTCGGTGGCCGTTGCGCCGGGCGCGCTTCGCTGCGGGCCGCGGGTGCGGCCGGCGGCACTGCGGCGGGCGGCGGCGCGGCCGGTCGCGAGTGGTTGGGCGCGGCCCGTTGCGGCGGCGGCGGTGGGGTCGCCGAGCCGACTGGGGGCTGCGGCTGCGTGGCAGCGCCCGCTGGCGGGGCCGTGGGTGTCGTGGTGCGGGCGGCGGCCGGTGGTGCCTCTGGCGGCCGGGCTGGGCCGGCAGAACCGGCGCCGGCGCCGATGGCCGTTTCGCCGCGCCGAACCACGAACACGCCGCCGGCGGCGAGGGCCGCTGCGGCCGCAACGCCGGCGAACACCAGCCCGCGGCGGCCGCCTTGGGCCGGCGATGCGGGTTCTGCTGCCACCGCTTCGGGCGCGGCCCGCGGCGCGGGGCGGGGTGGCGGGGGCACCGGTGCGGCCGGTGGGGTGGGCGCGGCTGCCGCGCCGTGCGCAGGCGCTGGACCCGACTCCGCCAGAACCGTGGGTGCATAGGCACCCGCAGCGCCCGGCGGCGTGGTCATCGGCAGGGTCGGCGCATAGCCGGGGCCGCCCGGGGCGCCGCGGGTGGGAGAGGTGCGCAGCAGCGTCTGGTCCAGCGCGTAGGCCGCGGGCACTGCCGGGGGTTCGCCGATGGGCGGCGGGGCTGCAGGCGCGGCGCTGGACAGCGGCCGCGGCTGGGCCCGGCCTTCGAGCAGGTCGCGAAACTCGGCCACGCTTTGCGGCCGGTCGCCGGGCCGCACGGCCAGCGCCGCGTCGACGGCAACCAGGAACGTGTTGCTGTACTGCCCCGCGGCCACGCGTGAAAGCCGCGGCAGCGGGTCGCCCATCACCCGCTCCACCGAGGTGATCGGCGAGTGCCCTGTGATGCAGTAGTAGATGACGCTGGCCAGCGCGTACAGGTCGGTCCAGGCGCCCTGCGTCATGGTCGCCACGTCGCCGTACTGCTCGATGGGCGCGTAGCCGGGCTTGAGGATCACGGTCAGCGCCTGGGTCATGTCGCTGATGACGCGGCGCGCCGCGCCGAAGTCCAGCAGCAGCGGGCCGTTGTGGGTGAGCAGGATGTTGTCCGGGGCGATGTCGCGGTGGAAGCAGTTCTCGGCGTGCATCGTCGCCAGGGCGTCCATGAGCGGCTGCAGCCACTGCCGCAGCATGCCTTCGTCGGCCCGGCGGCCGCCGGCAGCCAGCGTGGCCACATGTGCCTTCAAGGTCGGCCCCTGGTAGTAGGGCATCACCATGTAGGCGGTGCGATTGGCTTGCCAGAACTGGTGCACCTTCACCAGCGACGGGTGGTCGAAATGCGCCAGCAGCCGCGCCTCGTTGACGAAGCTGCGCAGGCCCGCGTTGAAGGTGTCGAGGAAGCGCGGCGACTTCACCGAGATGTCGGCCGAGCCCGGGTTGCGCGAGGCCAGCGAACTGGGCATGTACTCCTTGAGCGCCACCTGCCGCTGCAGCGTGGTGTCGAAGGCGAGGTAGACGATGCCGAAGCCGCCTTCGCCGATGAGCCCGGTGATCTGCAGCCCGCCCACCACCGAGCCGATGGGCAAGGTGTGGTTCATGAAGGTGGCATCGCCGCCGGGCGGTGCGATCACGGTGGGCGCTGGGGCGGGGGCTGGGGGAGGGGTGCTCACGGTCGGCGGGCCGGGTCGGCGAAAGGCGGGGGTGGAAGGGGCCGGCGTCGGGGCGCGGGCCAGACGCGATCATCGCCTCAAATGCCGGCGCCACGCAGGCATGGCGCCGTGGTTCGGGGCGCGGCGCAGGCGTGCAAGCTCCTTCGGCGTGCGGAAGCGGGCGGCACCGCCGCCGCGTTGCCCATCGCGCCTGGCATGGATCCATGCCGAAAGATCCAACGGCTGCAGTCGCCGGCGGGCTGAACGCAGGCCGTAGCCAACGTTCGGGAGAGCCGGCAGGCCGTGGCCAACGAGCCCGCGGGGATGGCCCGGCCGCCTCTTTCCCAGCGGGAGGGAGTGCTGCGCAGCAGCATGCCTGGATCGGCATGGATGCTTCAGCAAAGCGCATTGGCAATGCATGGGTCGGCCCGGTACCGTGCCGCATGGCCCTGGGCTTTGCCATCGTCGACGCGCACCAGCACTTCTGGGACCCGACACGCAACTACCACCCGTGGCTGTGCGACGAGCCGCCCATCGCGTTCCGCTACGGCGACTACCGCGCGCTGCGCCGGCCGTACCTGCCACCGCACTACCGTGCCGACGCCAGCACAGGTTCGCAAGCGTTCGAGGTGTCGCACAGCGTCTACATCGAGACCGAGTGGAACCCGGCAGACCTGGATGGCGAGATGGCCTACGTCGACACGCTGCGCCGCGAGCACGGCCTGCCCAGCGTGGCCATCGCCGCCGCGTGGCTCGACCGGCCCGAGGCGCCGGCGCTGCTGGAGTGCCACGCCGCGCGCCCCTTCTTGCGCGGCGTGCGCCACAAGCCGCGCGCGCACCGCGAGCCAGGCCACGCCGAGCCGGGCGGCACTGCGGATGCCGCATGGCGCGCCGGCTTCGCGCGGCTGGCGCCGCTGGGCCTGCACTTCGAGCTGCAGACGCCCTGGTGGCACCTGCACGAGGCGGCGCGGCTCGCCGCGGAATTCGAGGCCACACCGATCTTGCTGAACCACACTGGCCTGCCGGCCGACCGCAGCGCCGGGGGTCTGGCGGCATGGCGGCGCGCGATGGCGACGCTGGCGCCCTGCCCGAACGTGAGCGTGAAGATCTCGGGCATCGGCGTGCCGGGCCAGGCGTGGACGGCGGCGGCCAACCGCGAGGTCGTGCTGTCGACGATCGAACTGTTCGGGCCCGCGCGCTGCATGTTCGCAAGCAACTTCCCGGTCGATGGCCTGTGCGGCACGTTCGCGGAAATCTTCGGCGGCTTCGACGAGATCACCCAGGGCTTCAGCGAATCAGAGCGGCGCGCGATGTTCCGCGGCAACGCGCTGCGCGTCTACCGCATCGATGACGACCGTGGCGCCGGGAGCTGAGCCGATGGACAAGGCGGCGCTGGCCTGCATCGGCATCGGTCTGATGGGCTGGCCGATGGTCAAGCGCCTGCGGGGCCTGAGCTACCCGATCGCGGTGTTCGACATCGCGCCGGCGCAACTGGAGCTGGCCCGCGGCGTGGGCGCGCGTGTAGCCACCAGCGCCGCCGACGCCGTGGCTGGAGCCGACCTGGTGGTGCTGAACCTGCCCACGCCCTACGCGGTGGAGGAAGCCATGTTCGGCGAGGGCGGCGCGGCCGGCGCGATGCGCTCGCCGCAGCTGCTGGTCGACTTCTCCACGGTGGCGGTGGAGCAGGGCCGCGGCTACGCGCGCCGGCTGCGCGAGCAGACTGGCAGTGCGTGGGTGGATGCGCCGGTCTCCGGCGGCCCGCCGGCCAGTGGCACGGGCACGCTCACCGTGATGGCCGGCGGCGACGCCGCCGACATCGAGCGCCTGAAGCCCTTCATGGCCGACGTGGCGGCGCGTTTCACGCACATGGGCCCGGTGGGCGCGGGGCTGGCGGCGAAGATGCTCAACCAGCTCATCGTCGGCTGCCTGCACGTGGTGATGGCCGAAGCCGCCTCGATGGCCGAAGCCGCCGGCATCGACGCCGCGCGGCTGCCCGAGTGCCTGGCCGGCGGCCACGCCGACGGCTCGCTGCTGCAGCGCCTGTACCCGCGCATGGTGGCGCGCGACTTCGCGCCGCAGGGTTATGCGCGCCAGCTGCGCAAGGACCTGGAAATGGTGAGCGCGTACGCCGGCGACCTGGGCACGCCCGCGCCGATGCTGCAGCAGTCGCTGGCGCTGTACCGCCGGCTCATTGAGGCCGGCCATTCCGAACTCGACACCTCGGCCGTGTTCACCCTGTACGACAAGCGGCAGATCTGAGGCAAAGATCGATCCCTCGCACCCGCCCGTTCCACAACACATCCCCAGCACATTCCCCACGACAACCAGGAGAGAAGCATGACTCGATCCACCCGCAGCGTGAGCCTGAAGATACTGAGCCTGAAGATACTGAGCCTGAAGACGCTGAGCCTGGCCGCCGCTGCAGCAGCCGTGCTGGGCCTCGCGGCCGGCACCGTGCAGGCGCAGGTCAAGCTGCGCTACGCGCACGTGGGCGTGGCCAACGCCCCGCAGACGCTCTACGCCGACGAGGTGGCCAAGCTCGTGAAGGAGCGCACCGCCGGCCGCGTCGAGATCCAGGTGTTCGCCAACTCGCAGCTGGGTGGCGTGGGCGAGATGGTCGACGGCGTGAAGAGCGGCGCCATCGCGATGGGCCACCACGACTTCGCGTCGCTGGGCAAGATCCTGCCGACGACGGCGGTGTTCAACACGCCGTTCGCCTACCGCGACGCCGAGCACGCGCTGCGAGCCACCGACCCGCGCACCTCGGCCGCGCTGCAGGCGGTGAACAAGGACCTCGTCGTCGCCGGCGGCATGCGCATCGTCGGCAACCTGTTCCAGGGCACGCGCCACCTCACCAGCAAGGAGAAGGTGCTGAGCCCGAAGGACATGGCCGGCAAGAAGTACCGCGGCGTGCCGGTGAAGCTGTGGTCCACGATGCTCAC
>JAEUPC010000002.1 GCA_016789865.1 Rubrivivax sp. | reverse complement strand
GGCGCCGATCCTGATGGGCTTCGACCCCAACGTGGCCATCCTGATGAGCGGCATCGGCACGCTCATCTTCTTCGTCGTCACCGGCGGCAAGGTGCCCAGCTACCTGGGTTCCAGCTTCGCCTTCATCGGCGTGGTCATCGCGGCCACCGGCTTTGCCGGCAAGGGAGCCAACGCCAGCATCGCGGTGGCGCTGGGCGGCATCATCGCGTGCGGCGTGTTCTACACGCTCATCGGTCTGGTGGTGATGGGCACCGGCACGAAGTGGATCGAGACCCTGATGCCGCCGGTGGTCACCGGCGCCGTCGTCGCGGTGATCGGCCTGAACCTGGCCGGCATCCCGGTGAAGAACATGGCGCCCACGCCGTTCGACGCCTGGATGCAGGCCGTCACCTTCGTCAGCGTGGCGGCGGTGGCGGTGTTCACGCGCGGCATGACGCAACGCCTGCTGATCCTGGTGGGCCTCATCGTCGCCAGCGTGATCTACGCCGTGCTGACCAACGGCGCGGGCCTGGGCAAGCCGCTCGATCTTTCGGGCATCGCCGGCGCGGCGTGGTTCGGGGCGCCGAAGTTCGCCTCGCCCGAGTTCAGCGCCAACGCGATGCTGCTCATCGCGCCGGTGGCCATCATCCTCGTGGCCGAAAACCTCGGCCACGTGAAGGCGGTGAGCGCGATGACCGGCCGCAACCTCGACCCGCTGATGGGCCGCGCCTTCGTCGGCGACGGCATCGCCACCATGGTCTCGGGCGCCGGCGGCGGCACCGGCGTCACGACCTATGCCGAGAACATCGGCGTGATGGCGGCGACGAAGATCTATTCCACCGCCACGTTCATCGTCGCCGCGCTGATCGCCATCCTGCTGGGCTTCAGCCCGAAGTTCGGCGCGTTGATCCAGGCCATTCCGCTGGCGGTGATGGGCGGCGTGTCGATCGTCGTGTTCGGCCTCATCGCGGTGGCCGGCGCCAAGATCTGGGTCGACAACAAGGTCGACTTCAGCGACAACCGCAACCTCGTGCTGGTGGCCATCACGCTGGTGCTGGGCACGGGCGACTTCACGCTCAAGTTCGGCGGCTTCACGCTGGGCGGCATCGGCACGGCGACCTTCGGCGCCATCCTGCTGTGGGCGCTGCTGCGGCGCGCCGGCGGCACGAGGTGACAGCCGGCGCCGGCGGCGAACACCGGCGCGCGCGCAGCGGCACCCACCCTGGCAGGCACGGTTGATGGATGCCGCCCTGCTCGCAGCCGTGATCGAGCCGCTGGCCGATCTCCTCGGCGCCGCGGCGGCCCGTGTCGCCGGCGAGCCCGCAACGCCGGGCGCGGCTTGGGCTGTCACCGCGGCGCATGGCGCCTTGGCTGCATCGACGGCGCCGGCCGCACCAGCCCCGCCGGCGGCCGAAGACAACTTCGCCAAGGAGTTGACGCAGGTGCTGGTGTGGCTGGGCATCGCCACCGTGGTCGCGGCCCAGCTGGCCGCCGGCTGGGTGCTCAGGCGCTATCGGCGGCGGCTGCTGGGCTTCATGGGCGCCGCCTCGCGCAAGGCGCTGGGGCTGGCCGCGCTCGACGATGAGCCGCCGTGGTCGGCGCCGCGGCTGCTGGCCGCGATGGAAGGCCAGCGCCGCCTGGTGCTTGCCATCCTCGTCACGATGGTGCTGCTGTACTCGCTGGCCGCGGGCCTGGCCTGGGGTTATGGCAGCGCCCGCTACAACGTCCTGTCGCACGCGGTGTCGGTGGCGATGTTCACCGCGCTCACCGCGCCGGTGGTGCTGCTGGGCGTGTCGGCGGCGAACTTCGCGCACCTGTTCTGGGTGTGGATCGCGCCGTGGGCGTTCGCCTCGGTGGCGATGCAGATCGTCATCATCAACGGCCTGGCCGGCGGCGAGAACGAAGACCCGCGGCTGCTGTGGGCGCTGGCCGGCGTGCCGCTGCTGACGTTGGCCGCCGTGGCACTGCGCGAGTGGACTCCGGCATCGTGGTGGACGGGCGCGCGCGCCTGGCTGGCCGGCCATCGCAAGACGGCGTGGGCGGGCGGCGCGCTGGGCACCTTCGGGCTGCTGGTGGTGATCGGCCTGCTCGGTGAGGAGGGTCCGGCCAAGGCGCAGGTGCAGGGCTACCGCATCAGCGTGGCACAGGTGCTGGTGGCCGGCAGCGTGGGCGCGGCGCTGGCCATCGGCGCGTGCTACGTGACGATGGTCGACCGCATCAAGCGCATCGTGGTGCCGATGATCGCCGTGGGCCTGTTCGCGTGGCTGTTCACCGCCGCGGTGCTGGCGATGGCCCTGCTGGGCGCGCTGCCCGACTGGGCAGTGGTGCCCGGCGCGCTGGCGTGCCTCGCCCTGGCCTGGTTGCCGGCCACCTTCGCCCTCAGCTGGATCGGCCTGGCCTACGAGCGCAAGCTCTTCTCCGACGCCCAGTTCCAGGTCTTCGCCTGGATGCTGGCCATCGCCGGCGTGGTGATCGCCATCGAGACCCTGGTCAACGAGGCCCAGCTGTTCGACCCGCTGTCGCGCTGGCTGCTGGGCGCCACGGTGCTGGCGCTGCTGGGCTACTGGCTGGCCACGCGCTACCTGGTGCGGCCGATCGCGGCCAACAAGCGGCTGCTGGTGCTGCGCGTGTTCTCCAAGGACGGGCGCAGCGAGCGCCTGCTCGACGAGATCGAGTACCGCTGGCGCTTCGTCGGCCCGATCGTGCTGATCGGCGGCCCCGACACCGCCGCGCGCACCATCGACCCGGCCAAGGCGGCGCAGTTCCTGCGCCGACGCCTGCGCGACACCTTCGTGCCCAGCGTGCACGAGCTGCACAAGCGCGTGGCCGCGCTCGACGAGCACCCCGACCCCGACGGCCGCTACCGCGTCAACGAGTTCTTCTGCTTCGACGACCTGTGGAAGGACGCCGTGCAGTTGCTGCTGGACTCCAGCGACGCGGTGGTGCTGGACCTGCGCGGCTTCACCGCGCAGCGCGGCGGCACGGCCTACGAACTGGGCCTGCTGATGCAGCGGCGGGCGCTGGCCCGCACGGTGTTGCTGGTGGACGACAGCACCGACATGCTCGCCGTGCGCGTGGCGCTGGGCGTGGGGCCGCGCGAGCCGGTGGATGTGGGCGGGCTGATCCGCGGCGAATCGGCCCTGCACGGCACGGCGCTGATCGAAGCGCTGGTGCACTGCGTGGACACGGCCCGGCGCGGCGCTGACGAGGGCGGCACCGCGCTGCGGGCCGCGGCTTGAGCCTGGCCTCCGGAGCCAGGCAGCTTCGGTGCCGGCGCCTGGGTCGCCGGCGGCGGCACCAAGCCAGGCGTGCCAAGGTACCGGCGCGCCCACACGCTGGGGCGCGCGATGGGGCGCGCGCCGCGGCCCCGCGATTCGGGTGGGTTAGCCAGCAGCGGATGCGCGCGGGGCAGGCGGCAGAATCGTTGTGCCCACCCGCCCCGCCCCGATGCCCCCGGCACCGCCCGACGAGCCCGCACGCACCGACCGCGCCGATCCGCCGTCGAAGACCCAGCCGCCGGCGCGCCGCCAACGGCTTGCGGTGCTGTTCTGCGACCTGTGCGATTCGACGGCGCTGTCGGCCGCGCTGGAAGCCGAGGAGTACGCCGAGCTGCTGGGCCAGCTGCGCGAAGCCTACGAAGGCGTGGTCGCACGCCACGGCGGCACGGTGGTGCGCATCCAGGGCGACGGCATGCTGGCCGTGTTCGGCCATCCGCAGCCGCGCGAAGGCGACGGCCGCCGCGCAGTGGAGGCCGCGCTGCAGCTGCGCGCCGCGGTGCGCGCGCTGGCCGCGCCGGCTTCCAGCAACCGGCGCCTGAAGCTCAGGCTGCACAGCGGCGTGCACGCCGGGCTGGTGCTGGTGCAGGAGGGCAACGTCGTCATCGGCCGGCTCGAGCTTCTGGGCATGGTGCCCAACATCGCCTCGCGCCTGTCGGCCGCGGCCGGCCGCGACGAGGTGCTGGTCAGCGACGAGACGCTCGGCCGCGACCGGGCATTCTTCGCCACCGGCGCGGCGCGAGCCGTGCACGCACACGGCCACGAGCGGCCGATCGAGTGCTGGCCGATCGAGGGGCGGGCCCAGCCGCGTGCACTGCACCCGCCCGGGCCGGCGCGCGGCGCCGCGCACGTCTTCGTCGGCCGCACGCGCGAGCTGCAGCGGCTCGATCAGCGGCTGGGCGAAGCGCTGGGCGGCGCACTGCGGCAGGTGGCCATCGTCGGCCCGCCGGGCGTGGGCAAGACGCGCCTGGCCGCCGAGTTCCTGCGACAGGCCGAGCGCAAGGGCTGCCGGCTGCTGGAGGCCCGCTGCGACAGCGAGCTCGACGCGGCGCCGCTGGCGCCCTGGGTGCAGCTGCTGCGCGCCGCGCTGCACCTCGGCGCCCCGGGCGCCGAGGGCGGCGCGGGCCACGCCGTGACCGCGGGTGCTGCCCACGTGGAAAGCAGCTCGGCGCAGGCCGATGAGGGCGGCCGTGGCGAGGACGATGGCGAACGCGGCCGAGATCGCGGCCGAGATCGCGGCCGTGACGATGACCGTGGGCGTGGTGATGCCGGTGATGCCGGTGATGCCGGTGATGCCGGCGATGCCGGCGAAACCGGCGAGACCGACGACACCTGCGACCGCATGGCCACGCGCATCGCCACGCCATCGGCCCTTGCTGCGGCGCTGCAGCGGCTGGGGCTCGACCGGCTCGCCACCACGCTGCAGCCGCTGGTGGGTGGCCCGGCGGTGGGGACTGGCGGCGATCCGGGAAGCACCGCTTGCGCCGCCCAGCGCCCACCGGCCTCGGCGGCCCTCGTCGGCCTCGAAGCCGTCTCGCAAGCCGCTGCCGAAGTGCTGGTGGCCTGCGCCGCACGTCAGCCGCTGGTGCTCTTCCTGGACGACTGGCATTGGGCCGATGCCGCAACGCGCCAGGCGTTGGCCACGCTCACGGCCACGGTGGCCGCCACGCCGGCGCTGGGGCTGTTCGTGCTGAGTTCCCACCGCAGCGTCGACGCCGGCGAGGTGTCGATGCGCCATGTCGAGGTCCTCGAGCTCGCGCCGCTTTCGGCCGAAGAGGGCGCGCTCAGCATCCGCGCGCTGCTGCCCCAGGCCGACCCGTTCCTCGCCGACGAGATCTACCGGCACTCCGGCGGCAACCCGCTGTTCATCGAGGAGCTGTGCCACTCGGCCCGGCACGAACGCGTGCGCCAGCCGGGCCAGCAGGCCGGCGCCGCGTGGCTGCAATTGCTGATCGAGTCGCGCGTGGCGCGGCTGCCGGCCGGGCTGGCGGCCCTCGTGCGGCAGCTGGCGGTCATCGGCAACGTGGTGCCGACATGGCTGCTGCGCGCCGTGACCGGGCTGGCGCCGGACGACGAGGCCCTGCGCGAGCTGGCCGAGCAGGACCTGCTGTACCCCGAGCCGGCGGGTGCGTCGCTGCGCTTCAAGCATGGCCTGGCGCGCGACGTCATCTACGACTCGGTGGGCCTGCACGAGCGCCGCGTGCTGCATGGCCGTGTGGCCGATGCGCTGGCGCGCCACGCCAGCCAGGCCAGCGAAGACCCGCACGAGGCGCTGGCCTACCACCTGGGCGCCGCCGGGCGCAGCGCCGAGGCCGCGCTGCACGCCGAAAGCGGCGGCGACCGCGCCGCCGCACTGTCGGCGCTGGACCGCGCGAAGGCGCTGTACCACGCCGCGCTGGCGCACCTGGAGGCGCTGGGCATCGAAGACGGATCCGAGGGTGCCGCCGACGCCGATGTTGCCGGTGGTGCCGGCGGCCCGGCCGCCGCCCGCACGGCGCGCTGGCTGCAGATCGCCAACAAGCTGGGCCTGGTGTGCGTGTTCGACGCCGCACGCAAGGACCTGCCGGTGTTCGAGCGCGCGGTCCGGCTGGCCACCGGCCAGCCCGACCCTTCGCAGCGCGCCCGCGCCGAGTACTGGCTCGGCTACATCCTCTACGCGCTGGGCCAGGCGCGCGATGCCGTGCGCCACTGTGAACGCGCCGCGGCGCTGGCCGGCGACGGCACCGACCCGCTGGCGGTGCAGATCGGCGCCACGCTGGGCCAGGCGCTGGCCGCGGCCAGCCACTACGGCAGCGCCGAGCCGCTGCTGGCCCATGCGGTGGCGGTGAAGCGCGCGCACCGCCGCGGCAGCAAGGCGCCGGTGGGCCTGGCCTATTCGCTGGTTTGCCTGGCCTCGGTGCATGGCGACCGCGGCAATTTCGGGCCGGCCGCGGAGCTGCTCGACGACGCCTGGGCGCTGCTGCAGGGCCAGGGTGCCGGGCATCAGATCGGCGCATCCATCCAGGGCTGGCGCGCCGTCATCCTCACCTGGCAGGGGCGCTGGGCCGAGGCCGTGGCCGCAGCCGACGAGTCCACGGCCATCGCCGAACGCACGCACAGCCTGTTCCAGTTCTGCCAGGGCCGCGCCACGGCGGCCTACGCCGGCTGGGTGGCCACTGGCGACGAGCACGCGGTCGATCGTCTGGCCGAAAGCACGCGTTGGCTGGTGCCGCGCGAAAGCGGCCTGTTCCGTTCGCTCGACCACGGCTGGCTCACCGAGGCCTGGTTCGCCCGCGGCGAGCGGGCGCTGGCCCGCGAGCATGGCGCGCGCGCGCTGCTGCGCGCCCGCGCCGGCGACGTGATCGGCGTGGCCCAGGCCTGCCGCGCGCTGGCGCGCGACGCCGCCCAGTGGCGCCGGCCCGAACGCGCGCAGCACTGGCTGGCCCGCGCCACGCGCATCGCCACCTGGCGCGAGTCGTTGCACGAGGCCGCAGCCAACCGCCTGTGCGCCGCCGACCTGGCGCTGGCTGCGGAGGACCGCGCCACCGCGCGGCGAGAAGCCGACGCGGCGCTGTCGGCCTTCGAGCCGCTGGGCATGGCCTGGCACGCCGAGCAGGCCCGGCAACTGCTTGCGGGCCTGTAGCGCCGCCGCCTGCGCCCTCACCGCGGCTCGTCAGCGCGGTTCGTCAGCGCGGTTCGTCAGCGCGGTTCGTCAGCGCGGCTCGTCGGCGCTGCAGGTCGGCACCCTCAGCGCTCGACCATCACGATCGTCGACGACGGCGTGCGCTTCAGCCGCCCGGCGGTGAGCAGCGCCGACAGCACGCCGAGCAGCACGCCGATGGCCATGCCGTGGCCGGGGCAGGCATGCTTGCCGAACAGCGGGTGCCGGCGATCCATCGTGCCGCCGAACATCAGCAGCTCGGCGTCGGGGTCGTCCATCAGCCCATGCAGGCCGAGCACGAGCTTGGGCGGCTCGGGTGCGTTGCGGCCTTTCTTCGTGCCGGGCTTCTCGCGCCAGATGACGCCCGGCACCGGCTCGCGCCGCATCTGCGCCACCAGCGGCTCGCGCAGCACCCGGTGCGCGCCGGCCAGCGTGGGCGCCGCAGCCGCACCCTGGGCCCACAGCAGCGCCTGCAGGTCCCACAGCGTCGTGCCGCCGGTGCGCGAGGGGTCGATCCAGTCGCGCACCACCTGCACGAAGTGCTGGTGCGTCGAAGGGCCGAAGCCGAGCATCGTGCCGCCGATGGTCCACACCGCTTCTTCGAACGCCTTCTTGCGCTTCGGGTGGCTCTGCACGAGGGCCTCGTGAATGAACTTCGACAGGCCGACCAGCTGCTCGGGGGGCGTGGCCTCGAGGTACTTGCGCACCGCGCGCTGGATGGCCTGTCCGCGCTTCACGCCGAGATCGACTTCGGTGGGCGACGGGTGCGCACCGAAGTTCAGCCGGGCCACGTAGACGAAGTCGCGCGGGCAGTGCGCCTGGGCGCTGTCGTCCAGATGCGTCTGGGCGCTGTAGCCTTCCTGCATGAACTTGCCTTCGGCGTCGGGCAGGCCCCACCACGCGCGGTACAGCCGCAGGATCACCGCTTCGCTCAGGCGCACGAGGTCGATGGTGGCCGGCTGGCCGACGGCGGCCAGGTTCTTCAGCACCGTGTCGAGCACACCGGCGGCCACCGCGCGCGCGGTGGCAAAGGCCTTCGGCTCGTCGATGGCGGCGATGGCCGCCTTGATGCCGGAGTCCTCGGCCAGGCGCTGGTGATCGGGGTCGTCCATGCCGAGGAAGCCCGGCCCTACACCGGCGGCGAAGCGGCGGCCGTAGCCGCACACCGAATGCCGCGTGCCGCCGTCGCGCAGCACCGTGCGCACCTTTGCCTTGCGCCCTTCGAGCTGGCCGTAGGCCGTCTGCAGCCGGCCGCCGCAGGCGTTGACGGCACGCCACAGCGTGTCCTTGTCGTCGCGGCGGCCTTGCAGCATGAGCTTGCGTTCGTCGAACGCGGGGCCGGCGGGCCGGTAGCGCTCGCCCTTCAGCGGGCAGGTGGCCGCCGGAGGCGCGGGCGTGTCGGCGTCGAACCCGGCCGCCAGCGCCTCGAGCCCCGTGAGCGAGGGCGCGAAGAGGTACAGGCCCCATTCCAGATCGACCATCGGCAGGTCGCCCAGGTCGACGGTGACGACGCGGCCATCGGCCTCGGCCCACTGCATGAGGCGCGGCGTGCCCGTGACCGGCACGCCGAGCATCGGGTCGCTGTGCGACGAGTGCACGCCGCTGCTGTTGCCGCCGGCCACCCAGCGCTGCAGGGTCTCGAACTGCTCGGCCAGGCTCGCGCAGTAGGCCATGAAGATGAGGCCGCGTTCGGCCTCGGCGTCGGGCGTGCCTTCGCCAGCCCAGCGCGGCCCGTACGACATGCCGCGGCGCAGGATGCGCGGCAGCTTGCGCCCCTGCTCGGCGCGCCACGGCGAACGCGGGTTGGCGCGGCGGATGTGCGCCGCGAACGGGCAGCGTGCGCCGTGCGGGTCGGCGTCGTAGTTGAAGTCGTTGCTGGTCCCCACGGCGTCGTCGGCAAGCACGGTGCCGTCGTGGCGGCGGCCCATCAGCCTGGCGGCGATGGCGTCGCGCGCGGCGCGCTGCTCGGCGGCCGGGCGCTGGGGGTATTGCGGGTCGCCGGCCGCCGCGGCGCGCGCCAGCATCGCCTGCCAGCGGCCGACATGCTGGCGCAGCTTGCGCACGACGAGGAAGCTGCCGTTGTCCATCAACCGGTCGGCCACATCGGGGAAGCGCCCCGGGTCGCGGTCACCCGGGTGGCCGAGATACAGCTCGCCGGGCTGGACGCTGTTGTCCCAGGCGCGGAAAGCCGGCGCCGGCGCGGTGCCATGCCGCGGCTCGGGCTGGCTGAAGCCGTCCTGGAAACCGAAGTGCTCGGTGACGGTGCCGCCGCCGGGCTGCTGGGCGTAGCTGCGCATCGGTTCGGCGGCCAGGAGCAGCACGCCATCGCGCGCCGGGTCGATGGCCTCGGCGAGCTCTTGCAGCGCGCTGTGCAGCGGGCGGTCGGCTTCGCTCTTCGACGCGAGCCGGTACTGCAGCACGATGTGCACGGCGCCGAGATCCACCTCGATCGGCGGCGGCGGCGCGGCCGGCGACGTGGCGGCCTGCGCAGCGGCGGCCTGCGCAGCGGCGGCCTGCGAAGCGGGCACACGCAGCCTTGGCCGCCGCCAATGTTCGGGGTGGTTGGTGCGCACGTCGCCCAGCAGGCCGGCGCGCGCTTCCATGCCCTCGATGAACTCCTGCGGGAAGCGGTCGATGCGCGAGGGCGGCACGCCCAGCGCGCGCAGCCCGTTGGCAGTGAAGGCGATGTTCCAGGTCAGTGGCTCGCCGAGCGCAGTAGCGTGCTGCGCAGTGTCGCGGCCCAGCCGGCCGACCCACTGGCGGGCCTGCGCTGCGCTGCTTACGCGCAGCAGCAGCAGGCTCCCGTGCGTGACGCCTTCGCAGCGCTGATGGATGCCGCGTTGGATGTCGGCGGGGTCGAAGCGCGCCGGCTTGCCGGCCGGCGGCCCCTCGCCCGTGGGCGGGCCGAGCAGCCAGCGCACATGGTCGCGGTGCGGCTGCAGCCCGGGCTCGGCCTGCGCCTGCGTGAGGAAGGCGCGGAATTCGGGCATCGCGCGCTGCGCGAAATTGAGCAGGCGTTCGTCGTCACGCTCCTGGTTTCGGGGATGCAGCACACGCAGGTCGTACAGGCCCTTCAGCGCGCGCAGGTTGTTGGCCACCACTTCGCGCCGCACCTCGGGCGCCGCGGCGGCCAGATTCTTCAACGCAGTGGGCGTGTCGATCGGCGCGGGCAGCGCGTAGCCGGCGATCGCGCGGCGTGCGGCGGCGGGGTCGGCCTGCTCGCGCTGGCAGCGCTCCACCGCCTCGGCATAGCGCGTGTCGAGCACCGAACCGGCGCTCTCGGTGTAGAGGATGCCGGCGGGCACCTCGTGGTCGCGCACCCAGCGGCAGTAGGCGTCGTAGCTGTGCTGCGTGCTCAGGCGGTAGCCCGCCGTGTTGCAGAAGATCGCATCGAGCAGGTAGCCCAGGTCGCGGTAGATGACGCGCATGTACGGCTCCCAGCCGCCGTCGAAGACGACGTTGAGGTACAGGCGGTAGGTGCCGGCAACCAGCACGCCGGGCGGCAGCGGGTCTTCGCCACGCGAGCCCACGCGCGGCGGAATCACCGCGTAGCGAAACGACTGCAGGAGGCCCAGGCGCCCGACGGCGTCGGGGAATGGCGTGGTGAAGCGCGCCGTCTCGCGGCCGCCCACGCGGATGGCCATCAGCGTCTTCAGCAGCGCCTCCAGCCGGCGCGCGTAGGTGACGGTGTCGGCGCCGGGGATGAAGCCCGGCTTCACCGGCGCAACCAGCGCCAGGTTGGCCGTGCCGTTGAGGGCGGTGCTCTTGATGTCGGGGCGCATGGACCTCGCTCCTGCTCTCGATGGTTCGGGCCGCTGCCCTGCGGGCCGGCGGGCCACCCCGCAAGGCCCGCGCAACACAGGGGCTCTGGGGGGCCACGGCCGCAGCGATTCGGGCATGCGCGGCAGCCCGGGTCATCATGCCGATGACGGATGATGCCGACGCCGAAGCCCGACGGGCCCGCGACGTGGCCCGGAAACGAAAAAGGGCCCCGCGTTGGCGCGGGGCCCCTGGCACCCTTCGAGCGCGGCGTGCGCCCGGCGCGACGATCAGAGCCGCTCGAACACCGCCGCGATGCCCTGCCCGCCGCCGATGCACATCGTGACCAGCGCGTAGCGGCCGTTGACGCGCTGCAGCTCGTACAGCGCCTTGGTGGCGATGAATGCGCCCGAGCAGCCGATCGGGTGGCCCAGCGCGATGGCGCCGCCGTTGGCGTTGGTCTTGGCCGGGTCGAGCTCGAGCCCGCGCGAGACGGCGATGGCTTGCGCGGCGAAGGCCTCGTTGCTCTCGACCACGTCCATCTGGCTGACCGACAGGCCGGCCTTCTTCAGCGCCAGCTTCGAGGCCGGGATCGGCCCCTCGCCCATGATCTCGTTGGGCACGCCCGCCACCGCGTAGCTCACCAGGCGCGCCAGCGGCTTGCCATAACCGGCCTTGGCGGCCACCTCGGCATCGGCCAGCACGAAGAAGGCCGCACCGTCGTTGATGCCGCTGGCGTTGCCCGCGGTGACCGTGCCGTCCTTCTTGAACGCCGGCTTCAGCTTGGCCAGCGTCTCCATCGTGGTGCTGGCCTTCACGTACTCGTCGGTGTCGAAGGTGACCGGGCCCTTCTTCGTCTCCTTGACGATGGGCACGATCTGGCTCTTGAAGCGGCCCTCGGCGATGGCCACGCCGGCGCGGCGCTGGCTCTCCACGGCCAGCGCGTCCTGCTGCTCGCGGGTGATGCCCCACTTGGCGGCCAGGTTCTCGGCGGTGATGCCCATATGGCCGACGCCGAACGGGTCGGTGAGCGTCGCCACCATCATGTCCAGTACCTTGGTGTCGCCCATGCGCGCGCCGGTGCGCATGGCGGTGCTGAGGTAGCCGCCGCGGCTCATCACCTCGACGCCACCGCCGACGCCGTAGTCGCAGTCACCGAGCAGGATGTTCTGCGCCGTCGTCACGATGCCCTGCAGGCCCGAGCTGCAAAGCCGGTTCACCGACATCGCCACGCTGTCCATGGGCAGACCGGCCTGGATGGCGGCCACGCGCGCAACGTAGGGGAAGCGGCTCTCGGTGGGGATGGTGTTGCCCACCGTCACGTAGTTGATGACCTTGGGGTCGACGCCGCTGCGCTTGACGGCCTCTTTCATCACCATGCCGGCCAGTTCGGCCGGCTCGGTGTCTGCGAGGCTGCCGCCGAAGCTGCCGACTGCCGAGCGCACCGCGCTCAACACCACCACATCACGCTTGCTCATGGATCGTCTCCTGCCGGGGAAATGAGGGTCGGACGGGGAAACCAGGGCCGCGGCGCCAACCAGCGAGAAACGGCGATGCGCGGCCCGCGTCCTGCCAAAGAAGTCGAGTAGACGCCTGACGTCTGGCCGGGAGCTTACACCTGACGAAACCCGAGGGCCGCGCGCGCCGACGCCGAGCGCCGGCCACCCCCCCCCCCCGCAAGCAGGGCATGGCGGTGGCAGTCGCTCGCCAGCGGGCATATGCTGTTGAGGGTTACGCCCCGCGAACTTCTTCGGGCATGAGACAGCCGGGCGGGCGCCGACTTCAGGGAGGCTTCGATGATCAAGCGCCTGCTCGCCATCTTCCTGGCCGCCGCAGCGGCCCTGGCCTTTCCGGTGTGGGCGCAGGCGCCCTCCCAGACACGCGTGGACCTGGCCACCCCGACCACCTACTCCGCAGCTCCCGGGGGCACGGTGGCGATCACGCTGAACTGGTACCGCCTGCCGATGGCGGCGAACTACCTGCAGTTCATGCACCTGGTGGGTTCGGGCGGTGCCCTGTGGTCAGTGGACGACCACATGACGACTTCGGCCACCTGGACGGCCGGGCCCTTTTCGCAGACGCGCACCATCACCTTGCCTGCCACGCTGACCGCAGGCACCTACGACGTGCGGGTCGGGCTGTCGGGCGGCAATCCCTGGGCCGACATCGCGCTGGCCATGGGCGCCGGCGTCACCGACCCGGGCAACGACCGCCGCTACAAGGTGGGCACGCTCACGGTCTCGTCCGGCGGCAACGTGGCGCCGCAGATCACCTCCACGCCGGTGACCACCGCACGGGTGGGCGTGGCCTATGCCTACCGGGTGACGGCCTCCGATGCCAACGGCGACACGCTGCGGTATTCGCTGACGCGCGCGCCCAGCGGCATGACGATCAACGCGACCAGCGGCCAGATCGCCTGGACGCCCACGTCTGCGCAAACGGGCAACCGCTCTGTGACCGTGCGCGTGGCCGATCCGGCCGGATTGGCCGCGACGCAGTCGTTCACCATCGCCGTCTCCAGCGGCAACGTGGCGCCGCAGATCACCTCCACACCGGTCACTGCCGCCGCGGTGGGCCTGGCCTACGCCTACACCGTGACGGCCACCGATGCGAATGGCGACACCCTGAGCTACTCGCTCACGCAGGCGCCGGCCGGCATGTCGATCCACTCGGCAAGCGGCCAGATCGCCTGGACGCCTGGGTCCGCGCAGGCCGGCAACCACGCCGTGACCGCGCGCGTGGCCGACCCGGGTGGGCTGGCGGCAACGCAGTCGTTCACCGTCAGCGTCACGTCTTCCAACGTCGCGCCGCAGATCACTTCGACACCGATCACCAGCGCCACCGTGGGTGCAGCCTACGCGTACCGGGTGACGGCCACCGATGCGAACGGCGACACGCTGACCTACTCGCTCACGCAGGCACCTGCCGGCATGACGATCAACTCGACCAGCGGCCAGATCGGCTGGACACCCGGGTCCACGCAGGCCGGCAGCCACGCCGTGACCGCGCGCGTGGTCGACCCGGGCGGCCTGGCGGCGACGCAGTCGTTCACAGTGACGGTGGCCAGCGCCAACGTGGCGCCGCAGATCACCTCCACCCCGGTCACAAGCGCCGCGGTGGGCACCGCCTATGCCTACCGCGTGACGGCCACCGATGCGAACGGCGACCCGCTCAGCTACTCGCTCACGCAGGCACCCGCGGGCATGTCGATCAACTCGACGAGCGGCCAGATTGCCTGGACACCCACCTCCGCGCAGACCGGCAGCCACGCCGTCACGGCCCGCGTGGCCGACCCCGGAGGGCTGGCAGCGACGCAGTCGTTCACGGTGACCGTGGCCAGCGCCAACGTGGCCCCGCAGATCACGTCCTCGCCGGTCACCGGCGCCACGGTGGGCGCCGCCTACTCTTACCGCGTGACGGCCACCGATGCGAACGGCGACCCGCTCAGCTACTCGCTCACGCAGGCCCCGGCCGGCATGACGATCAACGCCACCGGAGGCCAGATCACCTGGACGCCGACCTCCACGCAGACCGGCAGCCACGCCGTCACGGCGCGCGTGGCCGACCCCGGCGGGCTGGCGGCGACGCAGTCGTTCACGGTCACGGTGGCCACCAGCGCCAGCCCGTCACCGCAGATCGGCAACTCCTGGCGAATCATGCCGGTGGGGGACTCGAACACCGAGAACCTGGCCACCTTCCCCGGCTACCAGACCATCACCCAGGCCTTGAGCGCCAGCGGCAGGAACTCGCAGGTGTTCGGCTACATGAACGCCAACGAGCCGGTCGTCGTCAGCCCGGTGACGGCACCGCAAGTCGGCCGCAGCGGCTGGAACACCAGCCATGTCATCTCCCAGATCAACGGCTGGGTGGACCAGGTCACGCCGGACATTGTGCTGCTCAACATCGGCGTGAACGACGGGTACTTCCCCAACGACCCGGCCGCGCAGGACGCGGTGGTCGGCCGCATCGCGACGATTGTCGACATGATCCACGCGCGCAACTCGCGCACCGCAGTGTTCGTCTCCAACTTCGAGCGTTCATCGGACCCGATGCCCACCGTGTACAGCAAGATCCAGCAGATGGTGCAGGCGAAGGCCGCCAACAGCAGCGGCATCTTCTACAAGGTCTTCTTCGTGCCGTCGCTCACCGGGGTGCTGGGCACGATGTACGTGAGTGACGGCGTTCACCCGAACGACTCCGGCCGCCTGATCGCCATGAACCACTGGAAGGACGCCGTGCTGAGCTACGTGCAGACGGGCAACGTGCCGTTGCCGACGGTCTCGGCCGTGCCGCTGACCACGCGCGCGGAACTCGCCACGCCGTCCACCTACTACGCGCTGCCCGGCGCCCGGGTGGGCATCAACCTGAACTGGTACCGCATGCCGATGGCGGCCAACCTGATGCAGTTCATGCACCTGAGCGTCAACAGCGTGCCGGCGGCATCGGTCGATGACCACTTCACCACCTCGGCGACATGGGCGCCGGGACCATTCGCCCAGACGCGGACGATCACCGCACCAACCGCGTTGGGCACTTACGAGATCCGCGTCGGGCTCTCGGGCGGCAACCCGTGGAAGGACTTCGCACTCATCAGCGGCGTGGGCGTGCTGGACGAGAGGAACTTCCACACCTACCGGGTGGGAACGCTCGTGGTGACGAACACGCCGCCGCCGTGAGGCTTCGACGGGGACGGAACGTTGGCACCGCCTGCGGAACGCCGGCCTCCCCAGAGCAATCAGGTCGGCGGGATCGCGCATTGCCACTCGCCGTGCTCGGCGACGAGCATCGGCCCCCGATGCCCTTGCGCCCTTGCGCCCTTGCGCCCTTGCGCCACCTCTTGTGGCCTGGCGCATGGCGGCAGGCGCCTGATTCGACGGTCACGAGCGCTTGTATTTGTCGGCCAATCGGACGATGTCGGCCTCCTCGCATCGCTCGCCGGTTTGAACCTCCACAACGACCAGGGGCGAGTGCTGCGCCGCCGTCAGGCGGTGCAGGTAACGGGCCGGGACATGGATGTGCATGCCTGGCCCGACACCTTCAGGCTCCTTCAGGGCGGACTCGCTCCAACCATGCGTGTAGGTGCCCGCACCCTCGACGACGACCCAATGCTCCTCGCGATGCTCGTGGTACTGCAGCGAGAAGCACTCGCCACAGTCGATGTGCAGGCGCTTGAGCTTGTAGCCTGGGCCCTCTGCGAATGTCTCCCAGTGCCCCCAGGGTGTCTTCTGGACCATGGCTCATCCTCTCGCCGTTAGGGCTTCTTGCGAGCCTCCAGGTCAGCAAGCGCCGCGGCCACCTTGTTCAACCACTCACGGCGCTGGTCGAAGACCCAGTCGTTGATGTTCTGCTCGCGCTTGGCCGGGTCCAACTGCCGCGCCAGGTCCGGCAAGCTGTCGGTGGATGTGGCCCATAGGCGGGTGAAGTGGTCATCCAGGATCTTGTACGGCGCAATGTCGTAGCCTCGGAACCTGAATACCGGCATGTGGCCGCCGAGCCGCATCGTGTTCTGCGACGCTTCCTTCTGGTCATCGCTGCGCCCGAAGGTGTACGACTCGACAAACACCTCGTCGTCGATGAGGATCATCCACAGGGTTGGGTCGCGTCGATAGTAGCGAACACATTTGGCCAGCTGGCTTTCGTTGCCATCCAGGTTCAGGCGTGTGAGGTTGCAGTCGGCGAACAGCTGCGTGTCGAAGTAGGTCGCAGCCCCCGGAGCTGCCGGGTCCTGGGCGTGGTACCGGAGTATTTGCGCGACGATCGAAGCGGGCGTCTCGAGAAACGCCCGAAAAACCGCCGGGCTGGTCAGTGGATGCAGCACGAGAATCTGCATGCCGTCCTCACCGGCGTGCCGAACCGCGAAGTTGCGCAGTTCGGCGCTGATGCCCCCGGCATCCCGTGACAGTTCGAGCTGCTCCTTGAACGCCACGCCCAGGAGCCGGATCTTCTTTTCGGCGCGCTGGATGCGTTCGCGCACCGCCTCCATCGCATGTCTTCTCGACGGGTACAGGCCAACCAGACCAAGCTCCTTGGCGGCAACTCCATAGGGAATCACCTTGCGCAACTGTGATTCCAGTTCGACCTGGATGTCGCCCAGGATTCCTGCCGTGCTCTTCTCCGTCTGGAACTTGTCGATGGCGTGGAAGACAAACACGACCAGCAACGTCACGAACGAATGCTGGATGAGCGAGGCCCAACGATGGAGCGCGTCGGACACCTTCGCCACCTCCTCGATGGCGGCCACCGCCGCGATGGTGATCAATACGGCAAGGGCGACAACCAGCGCCATCTTGAGACTGAAGGCCGAGCCGTGGCTCGCGGCTTGCGATCCCTCCGATTTCATGTCGACCGCTCCTGGTGGTCCGCGGAGCGGCTAGATTGGCAGAAAGGAGGCAGACGCCGAGAAGGGTTTCCATGTAGACGGGACGATGATGCCCATTCGTCCGCGCAGGGCCTGGTTGGTACTCCCTCAGCCGGCAGCCCCGCCCTTGCGGCTTTCCGGCAGCGGCACCATCACCGGCTGGCCGGGGGCGGTGCATCCCGTGTCGCAGCACTTTCCGGGCTGCCGGTTCCGCGTGATGGCGCGATGTTCGTCGTGCAACACGCCGCGTTCGAGCAGCCGTTCCACCAGGTCCACCTTGGAACCGAGCGGATAGTTGCGCCAGATCTCCTGCTTCATCGCCGCGGGCGAACCGCCGCCATGCAGGCTGATGACCGAGTACCAGCCGCCCTGGTACGACGCCGTGAGGTCCTCGATGAAGCGCGCCGCCTGGATGCGCTTGTCGTACGGGATGCCGGGCGCGGCCTGCAGCACCTCGGAGAGCTTGGCGGCCGTGGCGGGGTTGTGGTCCTCGTCCGGGCCGGGCAGCGCGACGATGAGCCCGCCCGAGACCTCGTGCGCGAGGCGGTGCATGTCGTAGATCTTGGTGGCCAGCAGCAGCTTGCCGATGTTGGCGAACACCGGCTCGGGCATGAACGTGCCGCTGTGCGGGTCTCTCTCCGCGTACACGCTGGCGGCCACGCCGCAGGCGAAGAAGCCCTCGATGATGGTGATGAGTTCGACCATCGGCTCGCGCAGGCTGCTCTGGGTGCCCGGGTCCAGCCCGTTGGCCTCGCACATCAGCGCGCCGGCGCCGATCAGCAGGTCGCCGAAGCCCGCCCGCGCCGCGATGCAGGTGTGGCGGTGGTGCGTGGCGTAGCTGTAGGTCAGCACGTGGCTCAGCTCCCACTCGTCGGCGTAGAACACGCGCTCCCACGGCACGAAGACGCGCTCGAAGATCACCACCGCGGTGGCCTGGCCGTACTTGCGCGAAAAGAGCGCATCGCCATGCTCCAGCTTCTCGCCAGGGCGCCCGGCGGGGCGCGAGACGATGGTGATGCCGGGCGCGTCCACTCGCACGGCGCAGCACACCGCGAAGGCGGCGTCTTCGGGCCCCATGTGGCGGCTGGGCATGACGAGGAACTCGTGCATGTACGGCCCGCCGGTGACGATGGCCTTGGTGCCGCTGATGACGATGCCCTTGGCGCTGCGCTCGACGATGTGCACGTAGGTGTCGGGTTGGGCCTGCTGGTGCGGCTTCTTGCTGCGGTCGCCCTTGGCATCGGTCATCGCGATGCCCAGCGACAGGTCGTTGTCCTGGGCGTGGGCCAGGTAGGCGTCGAAGCGGGCACGGTGCTCGGTGGTGCCCCGTGCGTCGTCGATGCGGGCCACTGCCTGCGCCAGGCCGTTGAGCGCGTCGTGCGCCAGGTAGCGCTGCGCGCAGCCGGTCTCCTGGCACAGCAGGCGCACCATCTCCAGCTTGTTCAGCAGGTCGCCGGCCGACTCGTCGACGTGCAGCATGCGGTTGACCACGCGCTGCCGCCGCGACTGCGTGGCCAGGGCGATCGGCGCGAGCTCGGGGCGCAGCGCGGCGTCGTAGGTGAACGCCAGCGCGTTGACGCCGGGGCGCAGCGCCAGCTCGTCGGCGACGCTGGCCACCTCGCGCCCGTCGACGAAGACCTTCGGCTTGTAGCGGCGCAGCGATTCGCGGTAGGCATCGCCGGACATCAGCGGGACCTGGGTCGCAGGGGCGGGTGAGGCGGAGGCAAACGCGGGCATGGCGGACTCCAGGGTGAACGGGCGGCGATCTGGCGTCGATCTGGCGGCGATCTGGCGGCGATCTGGCGGCGATCTGGCGACGAACTGGCGCCGAGAGGGCGGCGGATCGCCGGCATTGAACACTGTTCAATCCAGCGCGTCAACGTCTACACTGCGGGCATGGCCGCGTCGTCGATCAGCCCTCGCCGCCTGGCCAACAAGGCAGGCAGAGCCGCCGCGCGGGAGCTTGGCCCGCAGGCGCCGGCCGACGCGCGCCGCCGGTCGGTGCTCGACGCCGCACGCACGGCCTTTTTCGAGCTCGGCATGGACAAGACCAGCATGCGCGAGATTGCCCAACGTGCCGGCTACACCGTCGGCGCGCTGTACAGCTACTTCGCCAGCAAGGAAGAGGTCTACGGGGCGCTGCTGGCCGAGTCGCTGGAGCGGCTGAACGACAGCGTCGAGCGTGCGGCTGCCGGCCGCCGCAGCGAGGCCGAGCGCGTGCAGCGCGCGGCCACCGCCTTCTTCGACTTCTACCGCGAGAACCCGCGCGATCTGGACCTCGGCTTCTACCTCTTCCAGGGCATGAAGCCGCGCGGGTTGACGCCGCAGCTGAACGAGCAGCTCAACGCGCGCCTGCGCGCCGCGCTGCAGCCGACCCAGGATGCGCTGCAGGCGCTGGGGCTGCCGAGCAAGCTCGCGCTGGCGGAGGTGACCGCGCTCTTCGCCCACACCGTGGGCCTGCTCGTGCTCAGCCACACGGGCCGCATCCGCATGTTCAAGCAGGGGTCGCGGGAACTGTTCGACGCCTACCTCGGGCAACTGCTGAGCCGCGCAACCGGCGGCCAAGAGGCTTGACGATGGAACCGATGGAAGGGACGCGGCAGATGGAAGCGAAGGAAGCGATGGCAGCCATGCAGGCCGGCGCCGCCGTGCTGGTGCTGGTGGACTACCAGGCGCGGCTGATGCCCGCCATCCATGACGCCCAGGCCGTGGTCGCCCACGGCGTGCTGCTCGCGCAGGCGGCGCACTCGCTGGGCATCCCGGTCATCGGTACCGAGCAGAACCCCGCCGGCCTCGGACCGAATGTCGAGTCGATCCGATCCGAATGCCCGGTGACGCTGGCCAAGACGCACTTCGACGCCTGCGCTGACGGCCTGCTCGACACCCTCGGCGCTGCGAAGCCGCAAGGCCGCCGCGAGGTCGTCGTCGCCGGGTGCGAAGCGCATGTGTGCATGATGCAGACGGCGCTCGGCCTGCTGCGCGCCGGCGAGCGTGTCTGGGTGGTGTCCAGCGCCAGTGGCTCGCGCCGCCCGGCCGACCACGCCGCGGCCATGGCGCGCCTGAGCCGCGCCGGGGCCACCATCGTGACGCACGAGATGGTGCTCTTCGAGTGGCTGGGCGATTGCGCGCATCCGCGCTTTCGCGAGGTGCTGAAGATCATCAAGGGTGCGGGTTGAGGGCTCGTGGCGCGCTTGGCGCGGCTGGCTGCTTGCGACCGTGAAGAGACCGTGCGGGCACATCCCTTCGAGAGCCCGGCGTGCAAGCCACTGGCCGGCAGCCCCAACGGGCGCCGGATCGCGCCCCGCTTCACTACGAGCGCCACCGCCCGGAGCAGACCACGCTGTACCGCCGGGTGCAGCAGCACGCGGCCAGCTTCATCGCCCACACCGAAGCCAGCACCGGCGCCGAGTTGCCGCGGTTTCTGCATCACCCGCACAGGCGGCCACTGAAGCTGGGGGGCGCCACCCGAGTGCGAAGTCGAGACCGCCCATGCCCGGCCGCACCGCATCAGCTGGGCGCAGCTGCTCAAGCCCAGGCGCCAGTTCCAAGCCCTCCGGGCCGGATCGACCGCCCGCGCAGGCGTGACTCGGGCAGCCAAGAGGCCGTTGAAGTTCCTATGCGCCCTGGGCGTCTGCCAACGACTCGAGGTGAGCCTGGATCTCGACTTGATCGTGCTCCGCCCGATAGACCTGGTAGGCATCGTCGTGGCGGACCAGCGCTGCGGCGACTCTCGCCCTGTCGGGAACCGCCGCGAGCACGTCGCGCGACACGGCGGCGACCCAGAGTCGGAACGCGGGACGCACAGCCTCTGGACCGCCGCCGTCGATCTGCGTGCCGCTGGCACTCAGAAGGACCCCCAACGCATCGAGGCCGCTGATGGCGATCACGACGTTGAACTTGTCCTTCTGATGCAACAGTTCCGCGAAGCGCCGGCCCGCCACCGCGCGCGCCTCGCTGTCGGGTGCGGCGGCGAAGAAGGCCTTGCGCGCGGCGACGTTCTCCGCCGCGAAGGCCTGCGCCGCGGGGGCCTGGTCGCGCAGGCGCCGCCAGGCGTCGGCCACCTGCGCGAGGTCGCGCCGCAGGTTGTCGCCGATCGTCGGCTTGCCGATCCAGGCGATTTGCGCATGGCCCGGGCCTGCGGTTGCCAGCGCCAAGGCAGCGAGCGCAAACGACCGGCCGCTGCGCGCCCTACACACCGGGCGGCACAGCGCATCGCGCAGCCTCGCTCGCAAAGCGGTGTCCCGCAGTGGCGGTGGTCTGCCTGTCTCGTGCCTTCATCGCGGAGCCGTGACCCGCAGATCAACGCGCGCTCGTTGCGTGGTCACCGACCGCCGTCCTGGCTTCGCGCTCCGTCCTCGGGCACTCGGTGCGGGCCTTCCGGGTACGGATGCCGCCGCTGAGGAACCGGTGCCGGTCGGCCAGGATCAGCTCGTCGATCTGCGGCGGCGGACTCTGATGCCAGAACTCGTGGTACGTCGCATCGCCGTACTTGCAGCCCAGGACGGATTGCTGCGCCGCCCTGATCCGCTCGGCCAGTGCCAGCAGCGTCGTCTCGCTCTTCGGCACCCTGACGAAGTCGTAGGGTTTGAACGGGCGCACGAACTGCTTCAGAAGCTTGGCACTGTCATCCACGCTGGGCGTGGTCGCGGCGGTCGGGCGTTGCGCGGGCGCCGGGGACGGGTCCACATCTTGGTGCGGCGTTGAAACCCCGGTCGCACCCCGCAGCGCCATCTTGCGCGCGGAAGTCAGTGCGGCAAGTCGGGCCGCCCGCGCAAGGGCGTAGTTGGGCGGGCAGCCGTTCGCTGTGTCGCCCAGGCGCAGCAGCGGATGGTTGAGCGCGATACGCGACAGGGCCGCCTGTGTCGCGTGCACGCGGCCTTGCCAGAACCACCCTCCAACGTCACCGCCTACGCCGCCCGCGGAGAACGGGCCGTAGAAGCACTGGACCATCTGCGCACCCGCTCGCTTCAACTGAAGCAGGTGCTGCTGCACGTTGTCGCGGCGCGCGGGTTCCGCGTCGAAGACCCGGGCGATCTCCACCTCGGGCCCGATATCGAAGACCTGCTTGAACGTCAGCGGAACCTGGTCGTGCGGCAACTGCGCCGGGCCCGGTGGATAGCCCTCCGGGGTCTGTGCCAGCCAGGTCTGGTAGTCGATGCTTACCGTTTCGGGCTTCAGCGTCTCGACCGCTGAGTCCGGGTTCGTGCGTAAGGTGAGGTCGGTGTTCTTCGTCACCCGGATCAGCACCGGGAACACGGCGAGCCCGGCGTCTTCGGCGCAACGCTGCAGCGAGTGGTCATCGCGCCGTCTCCAGCTGAACTTGTTCTGCGGATTGATGCAGTAGTGGTCACCGGACTCGCGCACCTGCACCCCGGTCCAGATGTTCGACTGCGAAGTCGCGGGCAGAACCCTGTTCTTGGCTTCCAGGCGTAGCCAGATGAGGTCGTCTGCGCCGAAGTTGCTCAGGACCAGGCTGCAGGCGCCTGGTCGGATGGACTGCCAGCCTGCCCCGGTCCAAGGGTAGCCGTTGAGCATGCCGCCCAGCCCGATGTTCCGGTGCACGACCGCCGCATTGAGGGTGTGCCGCTGGCTGTCGTTGCACAGGGTGAGCGAGGCTCTCCCGGCCTGCGCACGCACTGTGCTCGAGAAGGCGACAGACGCGGCCAAGATCGCAAAGGCGGTGATGGCGCGGCTCAGTGGCGTGGGTCGAAGCAGCATGGAGACAGCCCTCAACGCGTGTGATCGAAAGAGGAGATGGTGAGTGCTGACGCCTGTCGGCCCTCTGCCCTTCAGTTCAGGTTGATGCCGACCGCTCGAACCGGCACGTTGCTCGCATTGCCCGCGAGGCCGTCCCCGAACGCGCCGAGCACGTTGCGGCCGAAGCTCCAGACCGAGCCATCGGCCTTCAGCACAACCGCATGCTCGTTGCCGACGGAGAGTTCGACCACGCCTGCGAGCCCCGGGAACAACCCCGCCTGGACACCCGGGTTGACGGGGTCGAAGAAGGTCCTGCATTCCTGGAGCGCCCACACCTCGCCCGTGCGCAGGCGCGCCAGAGTGCAGGCGCCGCCGATGTGCACGTCGGCCACGTTCACCGGCGCCGGCAACTGGATCGGCAAAGTGCGCCCCGGGCTCGTGTAGTCGCCGACGAAGGTGCCGGCCTGCGCACCCCACGCCCACACCGTTCCGTCGGATGCCGCCGCGAGGCAGGTGCCCCGGTCTTCCTGGTTGCCGGTGCACGACACCTGCTCGATCGCCGGCAGGCCGGTGATCTGCCTGACCGTGGTGTTCCAGGCCCGTAGGACTCCGGTGCCGCCACCTCCCGGCGCGGTTGTCATCTCCCAGACCGTCTTGTCGCGCCCGACGAGCGGCAAGCTGCAACCCACCAGGGCCGTGCCGCTTCTGCCCATGCTGGCGATGGCAGGGAGGCCGACAACCAGGCTGGCCGAAGGTGCGCCGCCCGCGGCGACCAGGCTCGGCAGATGCCAGACCGTGCCGTCGCTGCGCAGGCCGAACGATGTCGTTCCGCACGGTGCGGCCTCGACCACCGCACCCAACAAGCCCACGCCCACCGGAGTGTTCACCTGCGTGATCGGATTGGAGGCCGAGTACGGCACGCCGAGGCCTCGGTCGGCGTTGTTTCCCCATCCCCACGCGGCCCCCGTCGGCGTCACGGCGAGCGTCATGCCGCCAACGGCGTTCGTTTCGGCGACGACCGCCGCGAGCGCCGGTAACCCCGACACCGTCCTCGCCGAAGTTCCTGGGACGCTGACCCCTGCTGAGCCGCCGTTCATCTGTCCGCCCAGCAATAGAAGCTGACCATCCGCCCGCAACAGCAGGGTGTGCCGATTGCTGGCGCTGATTCGCTTGGTGGTTGGACTCGCCGCGGGTCCCGGTGCGGGCGCAGGGTCAGGTCCAGGTCCAGGTCCAGGTCCAGGTCCAGGTCCAGGTCCAGGTCCAGGTCCAGGTCCAGGTCCAGGTCCCGGTGCAGGTGCAGGTGCAGGTGCAGGTGCAGGTGCAGGTGCAGGTGCAGGTGCAGGTGCAGCGCCCTCACCGACCGGCGGGTCGCTGCCGCCACCTCCGCCGCAGCCGGCCAACGAGAGCGCTGCCAGCGCCACCCAGATCGTCCGCCTGCGTTGCCTCGATCGATTGACCTGTTCCACCATGACCTCCCCGGGATGACAGTGTCGATGTCCGGGCTCGGAGTGCCCGGCTCGCCGCCACTGTCGCGGGGCGTGCGTTCCCAAAGCGTTACCGGCGCTGCTGCCCCAGTGCCTGGGCGCGCGAACGCCCTTCAATGGGGGGAGGCTTCAGGGGACTTCAGGGGCGTTGATCAGCAGGGCCCGGTTGACCGGGTTGCGCTGCAGGAAGCTCTCGCGAAACGATGGTGGCACGTGCGGCAGGGCGGTCCGCGTCACCCAGGCGCGCGCCTGCACGAGCAGCGCGGCGGCGCCGGCCGGGTCGCCGCCGGCCGCCAGCGCTTGCTGCACGATCCACATCGCCTCGGGGGCGTAGAAGTCGCCGGCGGCGCAGTCCGGCAGGCGTGCGCGGACTTCCTGCGCCAGCGGCAGCGCCGCCGGCGGGTCCGCGCCACGCAGCATCGCCTCCACGGCCAGCACGCGGGCCCGCATGCCGGCGGCGAAATGCTCCAGCGCGTCGGCCTCGTCAGCGACGCGCAGGCACTGCCGCGCCGCCAGGTCGGGCTCGAGCTCGCGGCTCTCGTCCAGCTCTGCCACCATGCGCGTGTACGGGTCGCCGCGCTCGCCGAGCAGTGCCATCGCCTCGCGCAGCCGCGGCAACGCCGAGCGGCCGAGCGCGCGCCCGATCCGCCCCTCGACGACAAGGCGCCGGGCGCGCGTCGACAGCAACGCCCGCTCGGAGACCGGCGTCAGCTGGCGCCCGGCGCGAGCGGTCTGTCCCAGTTGCAGCCAGGTCACGGCGAAGTTGTGCTCGCAGGCGGCCTGCCAGCTCGTGGCGCTGCCGCCGCGGAACCGTTCGAGCACCGCTTCGAAGAGCGCCAGCGCGCGGTCGAAGCGCCCGTGAAGTGCTTCGAAGAGTGCGAGGTTCATGTCCACCGCGCCGGCGCCGATGCCCTGCGCCTCGCCGAGACGTGCCTGCAGCCGCTGTGCGCGCTCGGCGTACTGCAGCGCCTGAGCCGGCTGCCCGAGCTGGCCGGCAATGCCGGTGAGGTTGGTGGTGCAAGTGGCCTCTTCCTGCTGATCGCCCAGCAGCCGTGCGGTCTCGATGGCACGGGTCCATGCTTTGGCCGCTTCGCGGCGGCGATTCGCCAGGTTGAGCACGTAGGCCAGGTCGGACCAGTAGCGGTGCTGCTGTGTCGCATTGCCGTGGGCCTCGACCCAGGTGCCAAGCGGCTCCAATGCTGCGGCGCCTTCCGCAGCGCGGCGCAGTTGCGCCAAGGCCAGCGCCTGCGTGCGGGTGGCGTCGAACTCGTTCGCCGGCCTGGCGAGCAACCGCGCCAACGCCTGCGCCTGCGTCGCCAGGTCGTGCGCCCGTGACGCATCGCCGGCGCCGAGCGCCACCCAGGCCTGGGCCAGGCGCGCATCGAGCGTTTCGCTGTCGTCGCGCGCATCGCCGGCGAGGCGCTCGGCCAGCGCATCCGCCTGTTCGAGCGGCTGCGCTGCCATCACCGCCTCAAAGCTGGCGTGGCGGGCGCGGAAGGCGCCGGCACGGTCGCCGGCGCGCTCGTGGCAATCGATGGCCCGTTGCCACAGCTGCACCTCGTCGGCGGGGCGGGCAGCGGCAAAGGCTGCGCCGGCGGCTTCGCGGAAGGCGAGCGCCGCCTGCGCCCACTCGCCGGCCTCGGCCCAATGGGCAGCCACGCGGGCTGGTGGCGCGCGCCGCTGCCGCAGCGCCTCGGCCAGATCGCGGTGCATTGCGCCGGCGATCGGCGCGGGGATGGAGCGCAACGTGCCTTCGAGGATGAGATCGTGCGCGAAGGCGTCGTCGCGGATGACCTGCGCCGCCTCGAGTTCGCGCCAGTCGTCGGCGATGTCGAGCACGTGCCGGCCGAGCACGGCGGCGGCCAGCTCGGCGCTGAAGTCGGAGCCGGCCAGGGCCGCGGTGCGCGCCAGCTTCAGCGCGCCCGGGCTGAGCCGCTGCAGGCGCTGTTCGATCAGCGCGCCGATCCGTGTGGAGGCCGGCCAGCCGGGCAGCACTGGTGGTCCGTCGCGCACCGGCCAGCGGCCGGCGCCTTCGCCCAGCATCGCGATAAGCGTCTCCAGCAGGAACATCGGGTTGCCGCCGGTGTGGCGGGTCAGCGCTGCGGCCCATTGCGCCGCGTCGAGCCCGGGGACGGCGAGCGACTCGAGCAGCTGCTGCACCGCCGGCAGCGGCAACGGCTCGAGCGGCAAGCGATCGAGTTGCCCGTCGGCCGCGGTCGCGTCGGCCCACGCGGCGAGGGCCGGCGGCATCTCGGCGGCGCGCACGGCCAGCAGCCAGGCCGGCCCACCGGCATGCGCCGCCGCGATGAGCGGCAGCAGTAGGTCCAGCGTGGCCTCGTCGGCGTGATGCAGGTCGTCCAGGGCCACGAGCGCGAGCCCCGCGGCGAGCCCCTCGGCAAGAGCCTGGTGCAAGGCCTGGCGCAGCCGCAGGGGCAGCAGCGGGCCTGGCGTGGCGGGGCCCAGTTCGGGTACGACGCGGGCCAGTTCCGACACGGCCCACGCGGTGCCGGGTGGGCCGAGCGTTGCGAGGAGGCCGCGCACGAGCCTGGCCAGCAGCGCATACGGCAGGCGCGCGTCGCCCGGCCGGGCGCCTACGGGTGGCACGGTGCCGCGCGCCGCGGTGAAGTCGGCGAGCAGGCGGGTCTTGCCCACACCAGGCTCGCCGATGACAAGCGCCGCATGGCCGGCGCGCCGTGCCGATTCGAGCCGCTGCCACTCGCTGTCGCGCCCGACCAGCCGCGGCGGCCGCAGCGTGGCCGGCGCCCTGGCCGGCGGCGCGGGCTGCGGCAGCGGATGGCTGGACTCGATCAGCGCCGCCAGTTGCATCGTCTCGCCGTCGGGCTGCGTGCCGAGTTCGACGTGCAGCGCTTCGCGGCAGCGCTGGAAGGCGGCCAACGCCGCGGCGCGGTCGCCGCGCAGGTAGTGCAGCCGCATCAGACGCCGGTGCGCGTGCTCCAGCAGCGGGTCGTGCGCGAGCATGCGCTGCGCGTAGACCAGCGCGGCGGCGATCTCGTGCTGCGCCTCCAGCTCGCTGGCCCGCCGCGCCAGGATGTTCAGCCGTGTGGCGTGGCAGCGGGCACGGGCCGCCTGCACCCATTGCTCGAGGCCCTCCGTGTCGCTGTAGTCCAGGCCGCCGAGCAGGTCGCCGGTGGCGGCGCCCGCGTCGGCAGTGAGCAGGTCATCGAGGCGCACGATGTCCACCCACGGGGCCTGTGCGAGCTTGAGCATCGGGCCTGTGGCGACCACGACGCTCCCGGCGGCCCGGCGCAGCCTGAACAGGCGCTGCCGCAGGTTGTTGCGTGCCTGCTGGGCGGCCGTATCGGGCCACAGCAGCGCGGCGGCCCGCGCCGCCGCCGTGGGGCCGTCCAGCGCAAGCAAGGTCAGCAGGGCGGCGTCCTTGCGTTCGAGCACGTGCGGCGCCGCGGCCGGCCGCTCGATGCGCGCAGCCCCGAGCAAATGTACGCGTTGCTCGGATCCGGGCGGCGCGGAAGCGTCGCTGTCGGAGATGGCTGCCTCCCTGCTCCCTGTCGAGCGGCGTTCGGCGCCCGACTGACCCTCGGATTGTGCGGGCGCGCTGAGCTGACGGCCGAAGAAGGCCACGGCGGCGCCATCACGCTGTTCCAGCGCTTCGGCTCGGCCGCCAACCCGAACATCCAACGGCACTGCCTGGGCCAGACACAGCTCATCGGCCAACGGCTGCCGCTGCGCCGCCGCTGATCCTTGACGGCGCCGCGGGCCGCCGGCGGCCCGACTAACGATGCAATAACACCCCGCCCCACAGTCTCCTCACGCCTTCGATGCCCGAAGGCCGGGCACTCGGCCCCAACCGCCCAGAGGAGACTGCCATGGCACGTCCTGGCCGTGTGCGCCAACGTCGCGTTCATCGCTTACGGCGCGGGGGCCGGGTTGTTGCCGGTCCTGACGCTGCATCTGTCGCTGGCACCGGTGAACCTGTGGCGCCTGCGGCAGCTGACGGAGCGCGATGCGGCACCGCGAGCCATCGGCACGCCGGGCCGCTAGTGCTGCGCAACCGCGGTCCCCGGCGGCGCCACGGCAACCCCCCGCGTCCGCAATCGCACCAGCACGACACCGGCGCCACCTCGGCATCATTACGCCATGCAAGAGCTGACATGGCCGCA
Organism: Rubrivivax sp.; assembly: GCA_016789865.1. Lineage (GTDB taxonomy): Bacteria > Pseudomonadota > Gammaproteobacteria > Burkholderiales > Burkholderiaceae_C > Rubrivivax. The sequence goes on along the minus strand of JAEUPC010000002.1, from coordinate 4,206 downwards.
AGACTGCGCCGCGGTGCGGCTGCGACTGGCCGGAGTGCCAAGGCTCACGCGCAGCGGCCCCCACGCAGCACCGACGATGCCGCACCACCCTGAGCACCTCGACGCTCACCGGAAATTCCTGCTCCGCGAAGCCAACCCCACCAGCAACCCCGAGTGATCGACCAGCTTGCGCGCCACGAGGTGGCGCACCTCGCCTTCGCGCTGCCAGATGCCGAACACCGTCATCAGCGTGCTGGCCAGCAGCGGCTTGCGCTGCGCCTCGGCCACCGCGGGCCAGACGATGACGTTGACGGCGCCGGTCTCGTCTTCCAGCGTCACGAAGACCACGCCCTTGGCGGTTTCCGGCCGCTGGCGGTGGGTGACGATGCCGCTGGCGCGCGCGAGCCGCCCGTGCGGGTAGGTGCGCAGCACGGCGGCCGGTTGCACCTTGAAGGCGGTGAGTTCATCGCGCAGCAGGGCAACGGGGTGCTGCGCGAGGCTCAGGCCCGTGGCGCGGTAGTCGGCGAGCACGATGTCGGCGAGGCCCGGCGCGGCAAGCTCGGCGTGCTCTTCGTGCGTGCGCGTCCTGGCCAGCATCGGCGTGGCGCGCGTGTCGATGCCGGCCACGGCCCAGGCGGCCTGGTGGCGGTGGCCGGTGAGTGGCGCCAGTGCGTTGGCACCGGCCAGCAGCGATAACGAATGGGCGTCCAGCGCGGCGCGGCGGGTGAGGTCTTCGGGGCTGGTGAACGGGGCTTGATGGCGCGCGGCGACGAGGCGTGTGGCGGCGTCTTCAGTGAAGCCGCTGATGCGGCTGAAGCCCAGACGCACGGGCCACAGGCCGGGGGGCGCCGCCGTGTGCGCCGCCGTGTGCGCTGCGGTACCTGGCCCGCACGCGAGCGGCTCAGTTGTCGAGGGTTCTGGCGTGGCTTCCGAAGGCCGCTCGATCTCGCTCGTCCACCCGCTCACCGTCACATCCACCGGCCGCACCTGCACGCCGTGCTCCTTGGCGTCGCGCACCAGTTGCGCCGGCGCGTAGAAGCCCATCGGCTGGCTGTTCAAGAGCGCGGCGAGGAAGGCGTCGGGGTGGTGGCGCTTGATCCACGCACTCACGTAGACGAGGAGCGCAAAGCTCGCCGCGTGGCTTTCGGGGAAGCCGTATTCGCCAAAACCTTCGATCTGCTTGAAGATGCGTTCGGCGAATTCGGGTGGGTAGCCCTTCTCGACCATGCGGCCCACCAGCCGCTCGTAGAAGGGGCCGAGGCCACCCTTGCGCTTCCACGCCGCCATCGCGCGGCGCAGTGCGTCGGCCTCGCCGGGGGTGAAGTCGGCGGCGAGGATCGCCAGCTGCATCACCTGCTCCTGGAAGATGGGCACGCCCAGCGTGCGCGAGAGCGCCTGCCGCACTTCGTCGCTGGGGTAGTCCACCGGCTCTTCGCCGCTGCGGCGGCGCAGGTAGGGGTGGACCATGCCGCCCTGGATGGGGCCGGGGCGCACGATGGCGACCTCGATGACCAGGTCGTAGAAGTTGCGGGGTTTGAGCCGCGGCAGCATGCTCATCTGCGCGCGGCTTTCGACCTGGAAGGTGCCCACGCTGTCGCCGGCGCACAGCATGTCGTAGACGGCCGGGTCTTCGGCGGGCACGTCCTGCATGCGGAACTCGCGAATGATCGGCCCCTTGACGCCTTCGGCGTCGTCCCCCGAGGGGAGCTGACCCGGCTTGGGGCGGCCCGGCGCCGGGTCACCCTTCTTCTGCGCGATGAAGACGAGCGCGCGCTGGATGGCGCTGAGCATGCCCAGCGCCAGCAGGTCCACCTTCAACAGGCCCAGCGCATCGAGATCGTCCTTGTCCCACTGGATGACGCTGCGGTCTTCCATCGCGGCGTTTTCCACCGGCACCAGGCGCGCCAGGTCGTCACGCGCGATGACGAAGCCGCCGGGGTGCTGCGAGAGGTGCCGCGGAAAGCCGATGAGCTGCGTGGTGAGCTCCACCCACAGCTTGCAGATCGGCGATTCGGGGTCGAAGCCGTTCTCGGCCAGGCGCTCGGGCTGGATGCGGCGGCCGTCGAACCAGTGCTGGCTCTTGCTCACCGCGTCGATGCGGTCGAGGTCGATGTTGAGCGCGCGGCCCATGTCGCGCAGCGCGCTGCGCGGCCGGTAGCTGATGACCACCGCGGTCAGCGCGGCACGGTGCCGGCCGTACTTGCGGTAGACGTACTGGATCACCTCTTCGCGGCGCTGGTGCTCGAAGTCGACGTCGATGTCCGGCGGCTCGTTGCGCTCGCGGCTGACGAAGCGCTCGAACAAGAGCGTCATGCGCGCCGGGTCGACTTCCGTCACGCCCAGGCAATAACACACCGCCGAGTTGGCCGCGCTGCCGCGGCCCTGGCACAGGATGCCCTGCGCGCGCGCCCATTGCACGAGGTCGGCCACGGTGAGGAAGTAGGGCTCGTAGCGCAGCTCGGTGATCAGCGCCAGCTCGTGCTCGAGGGTCGCGCGCACCGCCGGCGGCACACCGCCGGGCAGATGCGCAAAGCGCTTCGTGGCGCCGTCTTCCGTGAGCTGGCGCAGCCAGGTGGCCGGCGTGTGGCCGGCGGGCACGATCTCTTCCGGGTATTCGTAGCGCAGCTCGTCGAGCGAAAACGCGCAGCGCGCCGCCCACTGCACGCTGGCTTGCAGCCACTCGGGGCGGAACAGCTGCGTGAGGCGGGTGCGCGAGCGCAGGTGCGCTTCGGCGTTGGGTTCCAGCGCGAAGCCGCAGTCGGCCACCGGCTTGTTCAGCCTTGTCGCGGTGAGTACGTCCTGCAGCGGCTTGCGCGAGCGCGCGTGCATCAGCACGCTGCCCACGGCGACGATGGGCACGCCGGTGAGCAGCGACACCTGCTCGGTGATGTCGGCCAGGAGCGCATCGTGCGCGTGCAGCAGCTGCGGCAGCGCGAGTGCGGCGCGACCCTCGGGGCCGCTGCCGAACCAGGTCTTCAGCCACAGCGCCTGCGCCAGCAGCGTTTCGAACGGCTGCGCGGTGCCGAGAACCGAGGGTGTGAGCAGCAGCGCCAGGCAGTCGGGCAGGCCGGCCAGCGTGGGCAGGTGCGGCACGCGGCCTTCGAGGTCGGACATCAGCGCCAGGTACGCGCCCTTGCCGGCGCGGCGGCGCGCCACGGTGATCCACTGCGAGAGGTTGCCGTAGCCGCGGCGCGTCTGCGCCAGCAGCACGAGGTGCGGGCCCTGCGCCTCGGCGGTGGTGGGCGCGACGCCGCCGGGCTCGGTGGGGATCGCGGCGGCGGCCACCGCGGCAGTGGCCGCGCTCATCGCCGGCGGCACCTTGCGGCGCGCCTTGGCGGCGCGCTTGGTGTCCGGCTTGCTGCCGGGTTGGGCATCGGGCTGGGGGGCTGCGCCCATGGCCGGGGTGGATGGCGGCCGGGTGGCGGAGGCCGGCGAGGCCAGCGAGGCTGACCGCGCCGCCGGGGGCGGCTGCACCACCACCAGCGGCGCCTTCGCGGCCAGCGCCGGCGCGTGCGCGGGCACGCTCGCCGGCGGCCTGGCCGCGCGCGACAGCCGCATCTCGGCCCCGACGATGAAGTGCAGGCCCAGCCGCCGGGCCTCGGCATGGGCGCGCACCACACCGGCGAGCGAACACTCGTCGGTGATGGCCAGCGCGGCGTAGCGCAACGCATGCGCGCGCGCCACCAGTTCCTCAGGGTGCGAGGCGCCGGTGAGGAAGCTGAAGTTGCTGCGGCAATGCAGCTCGGCGTAGCCGGGGAGCGGGGAAACCATGGTGGTGAACGAGCCGCTCCTTGCGCCATTTCCCGCACAACCTACTCCACCGGTTCCACCACGTAGCACCCGGCCGGCTCTTCCACGCGCCGCGCTGGCGGCCGGCCACGGGCCACCGCTGCGCCGTGGCGCATGTCGGCACCCGGGCTTCGGTGCTGATCTGGCCGGTGGTCGTTCCGGTGATCGGGTGAATACGGCCGCGAAGGATGGAAGCGCTCTTCCATCGCGCCCATGCCGCCCACCGGTGCAAAGCCGCCGGCCCCACCAATCAGCGCCGCACCCGGCGCAGCGCTGCCCGGCGCCCCGCCCAGCACATCGAGCGGGCTGCGCACCCCGCCGCCGCCCAGCCGCAGCACATGCGTGTAGATCATCGTCGTGCTCACGTCGATGTGGCCGAGCAGTTCCTGCACGGTGCGGATGTCGTAGCCGCCTTGCAGCAGGTGCGTGGCGAACGAG
>JAEUPC010000097.1 GCA_016789865.1 Rubrivivax sp. | reverse complement strand
GTGATCCCCATCGTGCTGCCCATCGTCACCGCGGCCAAGATCGACCTGATCTGGTTCTGCACCCTGGTGGCGGTGACGCTGCAGACCGCCTGGCTCAGCCCACCGGTGGCGTTGTCGGCCTACTTCCTGAAGGGCGTGGTGCCGCAGTGGGAGCTGAAGGACATCTACGCCGGCATGGTGCAGTTCATGATCCTGCAACTGGTGGCGGTGGCGATCCTGCTGCTGTTCCCGAAGGTCGCGACCTGGCTGCCGAGCGTGAACTGACGGCACGGCCGGGTCGATAGCGAGCAGGTCGAACCCCCGAGCAACCGGGCGGCGCGCCGTGCCGCGATGCGCAGATGCGCCGGCAATCGCTCAGCCCACCGGTCGCCGGGCGTGACCGAGTGACCAAGTGCCGCGCGGCCCGCGCCTGCGCTTGAGCCCGCTCAACCCTGGTGCGAATGGCCGTGTGCCGCAGGCCGGGCCGTGAAATGCGTCGCCGCGGCCCGGCGGCCCGGGGCGTAAGCTGCCCTCAACGAACCGAGGCCCAGCAGTTTCGAGCCCATCGTGATCGAGTCGCCCGCCAGAACCGAACCGCGCGCCGAGCCGCGCATCGAAGTCCTCGTCGGCGGCGCCTGTGAGTTGCACACCGACGACGGCCGCGTGCTGCGCGGCGAGTTGCAGCCCGCGCCGCACGAGGGCCACGAGTACCACCTGCACAGTGACGCCGGCAGCGAGAACGTGCCGCGGGCCGCGGTGCGGCTGCTGCGTCTTTCCACGCCGCGGCGTGCGCGGCCGGCGGTCGATGCGGCCCCGGGGGGTGCGGCCAACGGGCGGGCGCTGACTATCGGCCTGCCCGCGCTGGAGGCGCTCACCGTGTCGTGCACCGGCACGCACAGCGCGCCGCACGGCGGCCTGTGGCTCGACGTGCAGTTGCCCGACGGCGCGCAGGAGACTTGGCACGTGCCGCCGCGCTCGCTGCCGCTGCTGCGCTGGCTGGGGCGCGCCGGGCCGCCGAACGCGCCGGCGCCGCGCAACGTGGCCGAGCTGTGGGCGGCGCTGGACCGGCCGCCGCAGCGCCACGCGCGGCACCTGGGCATGGCGCTGGTCGATGCGGGCCAGATCTCGCCCAAGGCGCTGGCGCAGGCCCTGCAGGAGCAGGCCGACCGGCGCGAGCGCGGCGAGCCGCACATGCTGGTCGGCCAGTTGCTGGTGCAGGCCGGCGCGCTGCGGGCGCAGCAGTTGGCGGTGGCCCTGTCTGACTGGATGGGCGTGCCGATGGTCGACCTGCGCGAGTTCACGCCCGAGCCGGCCGCCTTGCAGCGCGTGCCGCGCGCGCTGGCCGAGCGCGCGCAGGCACTGCCCCTGGCCGAACGCGACGAGCGCCTGGTGGTGGCGATGGCCGACCCGTGGAACCGCGCGCTGCTGGAAGAGCTGCGCTTCGCCGCCGGCGCGCGCATCCAGCCGGTGGCCGCGGCGCCGCAGGCCCTCGCCGCGGCGGTGCTGCGCGCCTACGGCGTGGTGGTGCCCGCGTTGGGAGCCGAACCCTTCGACGGCGCGGCGGCCGCCGGCGCGGGGCCGGCGGTGCCGGCCGTGGCCGCGCTGCGCACCGACCTGCGCGAGCTGGCCGCCGAGCTGGCCGCGGCCGGCAGCGGCGGCGACGACGAGCAGCGCGTCGCCGAGAGCGACAACACGCTCGTGCGCATGGTGAACGCGCTGATCACCGAGGCGGTGCGGCTGCGCGCCTCGGACATCCACATCGAGACCGCGCCGCCACCCAGGCCCGTGCGCGTGCGGCTGCGCATCGACGGCGAACTCGTGCCCTGCCTGGAGCTGCCCGCACGGCTGCGCTACGCGCTCGTGGCGCGGCTGAAGATCATGGCCGAGCTGGACATCTCCGAGCACCGCAAGCCGCAGGACGGCAAGATTCCGTTTGCGCGCTTCGGCGGCCCGAAGGTCGAGTTGCGCGTCGTCACGGTGCCCACGCACGGCGGGCTGGAAGACGTGGTGCTGCGCATCCTGTCGGGCTTGAAGCCGATGCCCATCGACGACATCGGCCTGGCGCCGGCCAACCTGGCCGCGCTGCGCGAGGTGATCGCCAAGCCCTACGGCCTGGTGCTCATCTGCGGCCCCACCGGCTGCGGCAAGACGACCACGCTGCATTCGGTGCTGCGCGAACTCAACACCGACAAGCGCAAGATCTGGACCGCCGAAGACCCGGTGGAGATCGTGCAGGAGGGCCTGCGCCAGGTGCAGGTGAACTCGCGCATCGGCTGGACCTTCGCGCAGGCCATGCGCACCTTCCTGCGCGCCGACCCCGACGTGGTGATGATCGGCGAGATGCGCGACGAGGAGACCGCGCGCATCGCCATCGAGGCCTCGCTCACCGGGCATCTGGTGCTCTCGACGCTGCACACCAATTCGGCGCCGGAGAGCATCACGCGGCTGCTGGAGATCGGCCTGGACCCGTTCATGTTCTCCGACTCGCTGCTGGCCATCCTCGCGCAGCGGCTGGTGCGGCGGCTGTGCCCGCACTGCCGCGTCGGCGAGCCGCTGAGCGACGAGGCGCTGGCGGCGCTGGCCGCCGACTACCTGGCCAGCGCCGGCGGCCACCGAGCGGAGGGCTCGGCCGAGGGTTCCGCCGAGAGTTCTGCCGAGCTGGTGGCCCGCTGGCGCGCCGAACATGGCGACGCGCAGGGCCGCGTGCGCCAGTGGCGCCACGCCGGCTGCGTGCACTGCGAGCACCATGGGTACCACGGGCGCCTGGGTCTGCACGAATTGATGCGCGCCGACGACGCGGTGCGCGAGAGCATCCGCCACCACGCCGGGGCTGCCGAACTGCAAGCGCAGGCGCTGGCCGCAGGCATGCGCACGCTGCGCCAGGACGGCATCGAGAAGATGCTGCAGGGACTGACCGACCTGCCCGAAGTGCTGGCGGCGAGCAACCAATGACATGACCGGCCCGGCCACCACCGTCCAGCCCAGCCTCCCCGCGCGACGGGCCGGCGGCACATCACCCCCCACTCAACCCGTGCTGCGCACCGTGTACCTGACCGACCCGACGGAACCTGCCGCACCGATGCCTGGGGCCGCGAGGGTGCCGGGGGCCGCGGGCACGCTGCCGGTGCCGTTGCTGGCGGCACTGGGTGAGCGGCTGGCCGCCGGCATCGCCTCGTTGCCGCGGGGTGAAGGCGTGCCGGGCAACCCGGCGCTGCAAGGCGAGGTGGAACGGCTGGAGCGCCTGGGTCTGCAGCTGCAGGAACTTGCGCACATCGTCGGCCGCGTGCAGCAGCTGCGCCGCGAGAGCGTGGACCTCGGCCTGGCGCTGTTGCAGACCGTGGCCGAGTGGAGCGCGGAGGCCGGCCGCCTGGGCGTCGAGCTGCATGGCCCGGCGGGCAGCGTGATGGTCACCGCCAACCCGGCGGCGTTGAAACACCTGCTGGACCTGATGGTGGAGCATGCGCTGCAGCAGGGCCGCACGGTGCGGCTGGCGATCGAGGCCGCTGCGCCGGCCACCGTCCTCGCCGTGGCGTCGATGAGCAGCGAACCTGCCTCGGCCCCCCCGGCACGCGACACGCTGGCCTGGCTGCTGCTGCAGTGGCTGGCGCGGGCGCTGGGCGTGGCCGCAGAGCGCGTGGCGGTCGAGCGCGGCGAGCGGGTGACGATCAGGCTGCCGGCGGCTGCCGCCTGATACGCATTTGCCGTTCGAAAACGCGGAAAGGCCTTCGACGAGGTGGTGGCGCCGAGGACGCCGGGTGGTCGGCTCCGCGAATGTCCTCTTTCAGCGGCCCAGCTTCGCTGGACCCCTGAGTGCATCCTCTGTTTCGCTGCGTCGACCACCTGCCGTCCTCGGTGGCACCTGGGTGGGTCTTCGTGAGCCAGTCCCGACGCGGGTGCCGGATCGGGACGATGGGGTGCCCTGCGCAGCGAAATCAAGGGGGCATGCGGGGAACCCGCGAAGCTGGGCCGCCGCAAGAGGACATTCGCGGAGCAGGGCACCCCGGCGGCCCGATCCCGCCACGGTCTGTCGCCCTGACCATTCGATGGGTCGCGAAGCCGTATGAGCCGCCACTTCGGCGGCAACGCTACATCTTGCCCTTCCAGGGCACCGCCCACTTCTCCACCTGCCGCATGAACAGGTCGAAGAGATAGGCGACCACGCCGATCACGACGATGCCCATCATCACGATGTCGGTGCGCAGGAAGTTGGCGGCGTTGAGCACCATCTGGCCCAAGCCCACGTTGGCGGCCACCATCTCGGCGGCCACCAGCGTCGTCCAGCCGAAGCCGATGGCAATGCGCATGCCCACCAGGATCTCGGGCAGCGCGGCCGGCAGGATGACGTGGCGGATGACCTGGCCGTAGCTCGCGCCCATCGAATACGCCGCGTTGATCTGCTCCTGGCTCGCGCTTTTCATGCCCGAGCGCGCGGCCAGGGCCAGCGGCGCGAAACAGGCGAGGTAGATCAGCAGCACCTTGGGCAGCTCTTCGATGCCGAACCAGATGATGATCAGCGGCAGGTACGAAAGCGGCGGCAGCGGCCGGTAAAACTCGATCGGCGCGTCGAAGATGCCGCGCGCGACGCGGCTCATGCCCATCGCGATGCCCACCGGCACCGCGGTGATCACCGCCAGCCAGAAGGCGGCGGCCACGCGCAGGATGCTGGCGACGAAGTGTTCCCACAGCGGCTTGTCGTTGGCCTGGCCGGTGAGGTACTCGACGAAGACCTTGAACACCGTCTGCGGCGTGGGCAGGAACAGTGGCTTGATCCAGCCCAGGTTCGACACCAGCGCCCACAGCGCGACGATGGCGACGATGGTGACGACGCTGATCAGCGCGCTGTTGCCTTCGCCGGGCACCTTGAAGCGGCTGGTCTTGGGGGCCGGCGCGCTCGGTTCAGCCACGGGTGGCCTCCACGGGGGTGGGCGCCGGCACCGTTGACTCACGGTGATGCACGTGCGCCAGCACCTCCTCGCGCAGGCGGATGAATTCGGGCTCGCTCTTCACGCGCCGCGCGTCGCCGTGCGCGAGGAACTGGCGCGAGAACGGCAGGTCGTCGTAGGTGTGCGTGATGCGCCCCGGGCTCGGGCTCATCACCACCAGGCGCGTGCCGAGGAAGAGGGCTTCCTCCACCGAGTGCGTGATGAAGAACACCATCTTGTGGCTGGCCGCCCAGGCGCGCAGCAGGATCTCCTGCACCTGTTCGCGGGTGAAGGCGTCCAGCGCGCCCATCGGCTCGTCCATCAGCAGCACCGCAGGGTCGCTGGCCAGGGCGCGCGCGATGCCCACGCGCTGCTGCATGCCGCCCGAAAGTTCGTACACCGCGCGATCGGCGAAATCGGCCAGGCCCACCAGCGCGAGCTTGTCGCGCGCGATGCGTTCGCGCTCGGCCGGGCCCACACCGCGCAGCCGCAGGCCCAGCGACACGTTGTCCCGCACGTTCAGCCACGGCATCAGCGCGTGCTTCTGGAACACCACGCCGCGGTCGGCGCCGGGGCCGGCCACCGGCTGCCCATCGAGCAATATCTCGCCGGTGGAAGCGCTGAGAAAGCCGGCCAGGCAGTTCAGCAGCGTCGTCTTGCCGCAGCCCGAGGCGCCCAGCGCGACGACGAAGTCGCCCTCGCGCATCGTCAGGTTCACCGCCGACAGCGCGGCCAGCGTGCCGCCCTTGACGGCGTAGTTCACCGTCAGCGCGCGGATGTCCAGCGTGGGCATGGGGCGAAGAAAGGGCGCGAAAGAGGGGGGGAAGAAGGTGCCGATGGGCAAACGAAAAGGGGCTGCGTGCCGCCGCAGCCCCTGCTTGGCGGTGCCTGCCTGTTCAGGCACCGGCCGGTATCACTTGCCCGCCGCCTTCTTCAGGTAGGCATCGGTGACGAAGGCCTTGTAGTCTGGCTTGACCTCGGTGATGCGGCCCTGTTCCTTCAGGAACGCGGCGGTACTCGACATCGCCTTCACGGCGGCGCCGCCCAGCCACTTCGCGCTCAACTGCTCTTCGATGGTCGGGAAGGTGTACAGCGCCATCGCCGCCGGCACATCCTTGGCGTCGGCCTTGGTCCACTTGGCCACTGCCTTCACCATCGGGCTGTCGACCGTCCACTTGGCCTTGTTGGCGCGGTAGTCGGCGTCGGCCTTGGCCAGCGCTTTCACCAGCGCGACCATGAAGCCTTCGTGCTCGGTGGCCCACTTGGCATTGACGATCAAGCCGTCGAAGGTGGGGAAGCCCTTGGCGCCGATGGTCTTGGAGGTGTGGATGACCTTGCCGTTGCCCTTGATCTTGCTGAGCACCGGGTCCCAGATGAACGCGGCGTCGATGTCGCCACGCTCCCAGGCGGCGGCGATCTCGGGCGGGCGCATGTTCATCACGTTGACGCCCTTGGCGTCGACGCCTTCGACCTTCATGATCGCCATCAGCTGGTAATGCGCGGTGCTGACGAAGGGCGTGGCGACCTTCTTGCCCTTCAGGTCCTTGAGCGAATTGACGCCGCTGCCGTTGCGCGAGATGAGCGCCTCGGCGTCGGCGATGTCGTCGAGGATCCAGAACAGCTTGATGTCCTGCCCCTGGCTGGCGGCGGCCACGATCGGGCTGGAACCGGCCTCGCCGATGTGCACGTCGCCGCTGGCCATGGCCTTGATGACGTCGCCGCCGCCGCCGAACATGCGCCAGTTGATCTTGTAGCCGGTGGCCTTTTCGAGCTCACCGCTTTCCATCACCAGACGGAACGGCACCAGCATGTCCTGGTGCGCGATGGTGACTTCCTTCTTCGGTTGGGCCAGCGCAGCAACGCTGCCCAGGGCCAGTGCGGCGCCGGCCAGCCACAGGGGCAGGCGGGACCGGTGGGAAAGTTGGGGGGTCGGGGACATGCGCTCTCTCCTGCGTGGGCTCGACCGTCGGGTCGCTGGGGGCGGTGGCGCAGCCAGCGGCTGCACCGGTTGGCGGTGCGTCGTTGGGCCGTTACCGCCGAGGGTGCCGATCGTCGTCCAGCCGGCCCAGGGGCGACCGCTGGGACTTACCCGGATGCCCGGGCGCGGAAGGGGCCGCGCGGCCCGCCCCTTGGCGCGCCGACGGCGTGCGAATGGCGCTCGAATGACGCGCGCATGGCACGCGAATGGCACGCTAACGCCGCCGCAGCCCCAACCACACCACGCACGCCACCACCAGCAGACCGCCGGCCACCTGCACCGCCGCGATGCGTTGGCCCAGCAGCGCCCAGGCCAGCGCCAGCGCGAAGATCGGCTCGACGTTCATGATCGCCGAGTTGCCCACCACGCCCAGCCGCGGCAGCACGGTGAACATGATCGTGAAGGCGGTGCCGTACAGCACCGTCAGCGCCGCCAGGCCCCACCAGCCGGCGGCGGCGTGGGGCAGGTGGAAGCCGCCTTGCGCCACGCCGGCCGCGGCGGCCAGCACGCCCACCAGGCCCATCGTGGTGGCGGTGCGCAGGCGGCCGTCGAGCCGGCCGGTCTCGTGCTGCGTGAGCACCAGCGCCAGGCCGAAGATCACCGCTGCGGCGACCGCGAAGGCCACCCCGGCGCCGATGCGTGCCCACTGCGCGCTGGCGCCCAGGCCGGAAGCGGCGCCGGCCACGTCCAGCGCCAACGCCAAGCCGGCCAGGATGACCGGCATCGCGACCCACACGCGCCGCTCGGCACGGTGCCCGTACAGCGCCCAGGCCCACAGCGCAGTGGTCAACGGGTACAGGTTGAACGCCAGCAGCGCCAGCGCCACCGGCAGGCGCGCCACCGACGAATACAGGCAATAGCTCTGCAGCGCGATCAGCACGCCGATGGCCGGCAGCGACCAGCGATGCCGCGCTTCGAGCAGCAGCGGCACGCGTTGCTGCCAGACGATCAACGCCACCACCACGGCCGTCAGGCCGCTGCGCACGGCCACCGCGGTGACGACGTCGACGCCATGGTCGAACGCCAGGCGCGCGGCCACATGGTTGGCGCCGAACAGCAGCGCGATGAACAGCAGCGTCGCGAAGGCCGTGGGGTTCAGCGCCGGGCGGCCCGCGGCGGCGGGGTCGTTCATCGAGGCATTGTCGCGGCCTCGGGTTGGGCTCGAATCACCTGCGCTTCCAGCAGGCGGGCCACCTCGCGCTCGTCATAGCCGAGTTCAGCCAGCAGCGCGCGCGTGTGCTCGCCCAGCGCCGGCGGCCCCATGCGCAGCGGCAGCCGGCGGCCGCCCAGCGCCAGCGGCAGCAGCGCGGCGTGCGTGTGCACTTGGTGGCCGGCGGCGCTGGCGCTGGCCGGCAGCGTGACCGGGGCCAGGCCGCCGGTGGCAGCGAGGTGCGGGTCTTCGAAGAGGTCTTCGGGCCGCGTGATCGGTGCGTAGGGCAGCCCGCGTTTGTCGAAGCGCGCGGCGAGTTCGGCGCTGTCGAAGGCGGCGAAGCGCTCGCGCAGGACCGGCATCATCCACTCGCGTGCGCGCACGCGGTCGTTGTTGCTGGCCAGCCGTGCGTCGGCGCGCAGGTCGGCAAAGCCGAACTCGCTGCACAGCAGCGCCCATTGCGTGTCGCTGACCGCGGCCAGGAAGATCTGCTCGCCGCCCTTGACTGTGAACACGTCGTACACCGCCCAGGCGCTGATGCGGCTGGGCATCGGCGCGGCCGGCTGGCCGGTGACGGCGAACTGCATCATGTGCTGGGCCACCAGCAGCACGGTGTTCTCGAACAACGCGCTTTGCACCTCCTGGCCGCGGCCGCTGCGCTGGCGCTCGGCCAGCGCAGCGAGCGCGCCGATGGCGCCGAACATGCCGCCCATGATGTCGTTGACGCTGGAGCCGGCGCGCAGCGGCCGGCCTTCGGGGCCGGTCATGTAGGCCAGGCCGCCCATCATCTGCACCACTTCGTCCAGCGCCGTGCGGTGCTCGTAGGGCCCGGGCAGAAAGCCCTTGTGCGAGACGTAGACCAGCCGCGGGTTGAGCTGCCTGAGCGATGCGTAGCCCAAGCCCAGCTTGGCCATCGTGCCGCCCTTGAAGTTCTCGCTGAACACGTCGGCCTGGGCGACGAGCTTGAGCACGATCTCGCGGCCGGCGGGCTGCTTCACATCGACGGCCAGGCTCTTCTTGTTGCGGTTGAACAGGCCGAAGAAGCCGGCGCCGGCGCCCAGCAGGTTGCGCGTGCTGTCGCCGGCCAGCGGCTCGACCTTGATGACCTCGGCGCCGAGGTCGCCGAGGATCATGCCGCAGGTGGGGCCCATCACCATGTGCGTGAACTCGACGACGCGCAGGCCGTCAAGCGGCAGGCCCGCGCCGCTGGCGGCCTCGGGGGCGGGCGTCGAGGCCGCGTCGTTCATGCTGTTTCGGTTCCTGCGTCAGGGCGCCCGGCTGCGCAGGCGGCTAGTCGTTGAGAACGAGGGCGATCTTCACGGTGCCGGGTTCGGGCGCCACGGCGTCGGGCTGGAAGCCCAGCTCCTTGGCCAGCGCCAGCATGCGCGCGTTCTCGCGCAGCACGGTGGCCACGATGCGCTGCGTGCCGCGTGCCTTCTGGTACGCGATGATCTTCGTCAGCAGCCGGCGGCCGAGCCGCGCGCCTTGCAGGTCGCTGCGCACCAGGATGCCGAACTCGGCGTCGCGGTTGTCCGGGTCGGTGACGGTGCGCACCACACCCAGCGTCTCCTGTTCGCCGGTCTCGCTGCCGGGTACCGGTGCCACGGCGACGAAGGCCATCTCGCGTTCGTAGTCGATCTGGGTCAGCCGCGCGAGCTCGGTGCGTTCGATGCTGCGGCGCGAGTAGAAGATGCGCATGCGGATGTCTTCCGGGCTCACCTTCTCCAGCAGCTGCAGGTGGCGCGCCTCGTCCTCGGGGCGGATGGGCCGCAGCGTCACGGTGCGCGGGCCGCCGGCGGCTTCCGGCGCGTCCCAGACATAGCTCTCGGTCAGCTCGGCCGGGTAGGGCCGGATGGCGAACTTCGCCGCGCCGCCGGGGGCCGCCGCGCTCACGCGCACGCGGGCATCGAGCGCGATCACGCCCTCGGCGTCGGCCAGCAGCGGGTTGATGTCGAGCTCGGCGATGCGCGGCTCGTCGGTGAGCAGCCGCGACAGCGCGATCAGCACGCCGTGCAGCGCGGCGGCGTCGGCCGGCGGCACGTCGCGCCAGCCGGCCAGCAGCCGGGACACCTGCGTGCGCGCGACCAGCGCACGGGCCAGCGGCTCGTTCAACGGCGGCAGCCCGATGGCACGGTCGGCCACCACCTCGACGCGCGTGCCGCCGGCGCCGAACAGGATGACCGGGCCGAACAGCGCGTCGACATGCGTGCCGGCGATCAGCTCCAGCGCCTTCGGCCGGCGCACCATCGGCTGCAGCGTGAAGCCTTCCACCGTGGCCTCGGGCCGGCGCTCGGACACGCGCTGGAGCATGCGCGTGGCGGCCTCCACCACCTCGGCCGGCGAGCCGAGGTCGAGCACCACGCCGCCGACGTCGCTCTTGTGCGTGATCTGCGGGCTGAGGATCTTCAGCACCACCGGGAAGCCCAGCGCCGTGGCCGCCGCCGCGGCGGCGATCGGCGTGGCGATCACGCTGCGCGTGGGCACCACCGGGATGCCGGCGGCCTTCAGCAGCGCCTTGGCCTCGGGCTCGGTGAGCATCTCGCGGCCGGCGGCCAGCGCGGCGTCGACGAGCTCGCGCACCGAGCGGGCCTCATCCTCGGCGCTGGCGGTCTCGGTGCCCGGCGGCGGCGGTGGCGGGTCGGCCGGCGCCTCGAGCAGCTGGTCCTGGTTGCGGCGGTAGTTGGCGAGCATGGCCAGCGCCTTCACGGCCTGCTCGGGCGTGTCGTACACCGGGATGCCGGCCACGTTGAACAGGCTGCGTGCCTCGGCCACCGCGCCGTGGCCGAGCCACACGCTGGCCAGCCGGCCGGGCGATTCGGCCAGCACCGGCACCAGCGCCGCGGCGATCTCGCGCGCCGGCACGATGGCCGTGGGCGCGTGCATGAACAGCACGGTGCCGGTCTCGGGCGCGGTGAGCAGCGTCTTCAGCGTGTGCACATAACGCTCCACCGGTGCATCACCGATGATGTCCACCGGGTTGGCGCGCGACCAGTTGGCCGGCAGGCCGGCCTCCAGCGCGGCCAGCGTTTCGGGCGACAGCGTGGCGAGTTCCAGGCCGAGCTGGGCGGCGGCATCGGCGCCCAGCACACCGGCGCCGCCGCCGTTGGTGACCAGCGTGACGCGGGCGATCGACTCGGCACTGCCGCCGCGCAGCGAGGGCTTGAAGCGCGCCAGCGTCTCGGCGGCCACGAACAGGTCCTGCAGCGAATCGACGCGCAGCATGCCGGCGCGGCGGATGGCGGCGTCGAACACCTGATCGCTGCCGGCCAGCGCGCCGGTGTGCGACGCAGCGGCCATCTGCCCCGCCATGCTGCGGCCGGCCTTGACCACCAGCACCGGCTTGTTGCGCGCTGCCGCGCGCGCCGCGCTCATGAACTTGCGCGCGGCGGTCAGCGACTCGGCGTACAGCAACACCGCGCGCGTGGCCGCATCGCTGGCCAGCCAGTCGATCATGTCGCCGAAGTCGACGTCGCTGCCTTCGCCCAACGACACCACGCGCGAGAAACCGATGCCGCGCGCGCGCGCCCAGTCGAGCATCGCGGTGGCCAGCGCCCCGCTTTGCGACACGAAGGCCAGCGGCCCGGCGGCGATGTGGTCGGGCGCGAAGCTGGCGTTGAGCTTGACCGGCGGCGACAGCAACCCCAGGCAGTTGGGCCCGAGGATGCGCAGCACATAGCGGCGCGCGGTGTCGAGCATCGCCTGACGCTGCTCGGCGGTGAGCCCGGCGGTGGTGACGATGGCGGCGCGTGTGCCGCGCTCGCCGAGTTCGGCGATCAGCCCCGGCACGGTGGCCGGCGGTGTGCAGATGACGGCCAGGGCCGGCGTGGCGGGCAGATCGGCCACGCGCGCATAGGCCTTGTCGCCTTGCACCGAGGCGTGGCCGCTGTTCACCGGCCACAGCGGCCCGGCAAAGCCGCCGGCCTTGAGGTTGCGCCACACCGTGTAGCCCACGCTGCCGGCGCGCGTGGAAGCGCCGATCACGGCCACCGAGGCCGGGTCGAAGAGGTCGTCGAGATGGCGGATGCTCATGGCGGGCCCGGTGGACCGTGCGCGGCGGTGCGGCGGCGGCGCCGGTCGCGCCGATGTTGCCGTACCAGATTGCAGGAACCGGGCCAGTCTAGGGCCAGGCGATGGCCACGACATGACAAGGCGCAATCGGGCGCCGGGCCCCGCGCGGCGGTAGGCTCAGGTGCCTCTGCCCTTTGCCCCGCCCATTCGCCCTGCCCGATCTCCCCACGCTGCGCGCGACCGTTGCAAGCCGGCGCGCGCGCCACATGCCCTGGAGCCGACCACATGGCGACCCTCTTCGACACCTCCAGCCTCGCCGCCTTCCGCGCCGATGCGCTGGCCGCCGGCTTCGACGAGGTGGTCGAGCGCGAGTGGGCGCCCGGCACCGTGCTGGACACGCACACGCACCCCTTCGACGTCGAGGCGGTGGTGGTGCGCGGCGAGATGTGGCTGTCGCACGGCGGGCAGGCACTGCACCTCCTGCCGGGTCAGCGCTTCTCGCTGGCGCGCGAGGTTCCGCATGCCGAGCGCTACGGCCCCGAAGGCGCGGCGTACTGGGTGGCCCGGCGCAATGCGCCCGGCTGAGCATCCGTCGGCCTGCTGAGGCGCCGCCGAGACCGGGCCGGGTGCCTAGCCCGCGAGCATCGGTCGGGATGCCGCACCACCCCCGGGACAAGGAATTGGTCGCCCGCAGCGCAGGCCGCGCGCACCCGGCCCCTGCTCACCCGTGCACGGTGCGGGCTCACCGCGCACACGCCTGATGCAAGACAACGACCTCTCCGCCGAAGTCTGGCCGGTGCGCCGGCTGCGCACCGATCTGTGGCTGGCCTTCGGTCTGTATGCCTTGGTGTCCTGGCTGTCGATTGCCGTGTCCCGCCTGCCCGGCACGGCGGCCACGGTCTGGCTGGCCAATGGCCTGATGGTGGCGCTGGTCACCAGTGCCCCCGGTGGGCGGGCGGTGGCGATGGTCGCTGCCGCAGCCCTGGGCCACCTGGTGGCCAACCTCGCGCACGGCGAACCGTTGATGCGCGCGCTGGCCTTCGTGCCGCCCAGCATGCTGGAGGTGGCGCTCGGTGTGTGGCTCGTGCGCCGCACCGGCCTTGTGCAGCGTTATGCCGGGGACGAGGGCGCCTTTGCCCGTGTGCTGCTGGCCGGTGCGTTGCTGCCGCCGCTGGCGGGGGCCACGGCGGGGGCGGCCACGCTGCACGGGCTGGGCCTCGCGAGCTTCACGCATGTGTGGTTCGACGGGTACATCGGCGCGGCGCTCGGGGCGGTGGCGACGCTGCCGCTGGGCCTGGCCCTGCGTTCGGGGCGCGTGGCGCAGGTGACCATTCGCCTGGCATCGCTGCCGGCATGGCTGACATTGGCCGCGACCGCTGCGGTGACCTGGGCGGCCGCCCGGTGGCTGCCGTTCCCGTTCGTGGCCATCGGCGTGGCGCTCATCGTGGTGGCGTTCGCGCGGCCGCGGCTGGAGGCGTTCGCGGCCGTGGCGTTGGCGGTGCTGCTGCTGGCGCTGGCGCTGGCGTTGGGTGTGCGGGTCGTGGGCCAGGCACCGATCGACCATGCCTTGTTCTTCTTCGGCGCCCTGCTGGCCGTGCTGCCGGCGCAGGTGGTGGCGGTGGCCGTGGCGCGCCAGCGCACGCTGTCGCGCCTGCTGGCCGCGGTGGGCAGCCGCGTCGACGACATCGTGACCCTCACCGACCTGGACGGCACGCTGCGCTGGGTGAACCAGGCGCGCGCCATGTACTGGGGCGTGCCCAACGAGCAGGTGCTCGGCCGCCGGCCCGACGAGACCCTGCCGCCCGAGGTGGTGGAGAACCTGCAGCGCCCGATGTTCACCGCCGCCCGCGAGGGACGGCTGGTGCGCCGGCTGGTCGAGGTGAACTACCCCGCCAAGGGGCGGCGCCTGATGGACATGAGCATGCAGCCGGCGCGCGACGAGGACGGGCAGATCATCGGCGTGCTGTACTGCGCCTCCGACGTGACCGACCTGGAGGACTCGCGCCGCGAGCTGGAGCGCACCGCCCAGGCGCTGCGGGTCAGCCACCGCAGCCTGGAGCAGTTCGTGCGCATGGTCTCGCACGACCTGCGCGAGCCGCTGAACACCGTCACCCAGTTCTGCAGTCTGATCGAGCAGGACCACGCGGCGCAACTGGAAGGGCCGGCGGCGCTGTACTTCGGCCACGTGCGCCAGGGCGCCCAGCGCATGCGCCGGATGATGGACGACCTGCTGCACTACGTGCGCCTCGATCAGCCCCAGGCGGCGGTGCACGAGGCAGTGGATCTCGACGCGGTGTGGGCCGACGTGTGCGCCGACCTGCAAGCGCTCGTGCAGGCCAGCGGCGCGCAGCTGCACTCGCAGCCGCCGCTCGGGCAGGCCCGCGGGCACCGTGCGCTGCTGACGCTGGCGCTGCAGAACCTGGTGGGCAACGCGATCAAGTTCGTCGCCCCCGGCGTGCCGCCGCAGGTGCGCGTGAGTGCCGAGCGCGAGGGCCTGCTGCTGCGGCTTTCGGTGGCCGACAACGGCATCGGCATCGAGCCGCAACACCTGGCCGGACTGGGCACGCCTTTCCGGCGCCTGCACACGCAGCGCAAGTACGAGGGCACGGGCCTCGGGCTGGCGCTGTGCCGCCGCGTCGCGCAGCACCATGGTGGGCAGCTTGAAATCGAATCGACCCCGGGCACCGGCAGCCGCTTCACCATCGTGTGGCCGCAGGGCTGAGGCAAGCGGCGGACGGCGCCGCCGCGCCACGGCGAACAGCACCGCTTTCCCCCTGTTGTTGCGGCCGGCCGCAGCGGGCGGGCTGCCTAGCATGCCGGGCGAAACCCTGCCCTTGCCGCGGGCCGTATCGCCATGGCTGCATCAGTGGAACCCGAACTCGCCGAACCCGAACTCGAAGCTGCCGCCTGCGCAGCGGCTCGCAGCGTGCAGCCGCCCGCTGCCGCACCCGCACCTGCCCCGCCGGCGTTGCCGGCCGCCGCGCGCCTGCCGCTGGGCGAGCTGATGCAGCGCGTGCAGGTGCTGGCCGCCGCCGGCCGCGTGGCCGATGCGGCGGCGGCCTATGGCGCCTGGGTGGCGCACCATGGCGACTCGCCGCTGTGGCTGGTGGCCTGTTTCAACTGGGGCACCAGCCTGTCGGTGGCCGGCGACGAAGCCGGCGCCGAGCACGCCTACCGCCTTGCGCTGCAGCGCGCGCCCGGCTTCGCGCCGGCGCTGCTGAACCTGGGCCACCTGCACGAGCGCCGCGGCGAGGCCGACGAGGCGCTGGCCTGCTGGCAGCGCGTGCATGCCGAGGCCGCTGGCGAGGTGACACCCGAGCACCGCCTGCACGCGCTGAACAACAGCGCGCGGCTGCTGGAGAACCTGAAGCGCCTGCCCGAGGCCGAGGCGCTGATGCGCGCCAGCCTGGAGCTCGACGCCGCGCAGCCCGACGTCGTGCAGCACTATGTGCACGTGCGGCAGAAGCAATGCGCCTGGCCGGCCGAGCAGCCGGTGGGTGAGCTGACCTCCTACCAGCTGCTCACCGGCACGTCGCTGCTGGCCTCCATGGGGCTCACCGACGACCCGGCGCTGCAGCTGCTGGCTGCGCAGCGCTTCGTGCACGAGAAGGTGCCCCGGCCGCCGTCGAAGGTGCCGCTGTGGCGGCAGCTGGCGGTCCGGCGCGAAGGGCGCATCAAGATCGCGTACCTTTCGGGCGACCTGCACATGCACGCGGTGGGGCTGCTGACCGCCGAGCTGTACGAACTGCACGACCGCGAGCGCTTCGAGATCTTCGCGTTCGACTGGACGCCGCCGTCACAGCAGCCGCTGCGCCAGCGGCTGGTGCGCGCCTTCGACCACCACGTGCCACTGGTCGGTGTGGACGACGCCACCGCGGCGCGCCGCATCGCCGAGGCGGGCATCGACGTGCTGGTGGACCTGCAGGCGCTGACCAGCGGCGCGCGGCCGGCGATCCTGGGCATGAGGCCGGCGCCGGTGCAGGTGAGCTACCTCGGTCTGCCGGGCACCTCGGCACTGCCGGGGGTGGACTGGATGCTCGCCGACCGCTACGTGGTGCCGCCGGAGCTCACGCGCTACTGCAGCGAGCGGCCGATCTACCTGCCGCATGTCTACCAGGTGAGCGACCGCCGGCGCGAAGTGGCGCCGGCGCCGACCCGGGCGCGCTACGGCCTGCCCGACGACGCCTTCGTCTACTGCTCGTTCAACAACAACCACAAGTTCACGCCTCAGATGTTCGAGGCGTGGATGCGCATCCTCGGCGCGGTGCCCGGCAGCGTGCTGTGGCTGCTGGCCGACAACGACACCGCGCGCGCCCACATGGTGAACGCCGCGCTGTCGGCCGGCATCGCGCCCGAGCGGCTGGTCTTCGCGCCGCGCGTCTCGCCGGCCGAGTACCTGGCGCGCTTCACGCTGGCCGACCTGGTGCTCGACACCTTCCCGTTCAACGCCGGCACCACGGCCAGCGACGCGCTGTGGATGGGCGTGCCGATCCTCACGCTGAGCGGGCGCACCTACATCTCGCGCATGGCCGGCTCGCTGCTCACCGCGGTGGGGCTGCCCGACCTCATC
>JAEUPC010000093.1 GCA_016789865.1 Rubrivivax sp. | reverse complement strand
CCGCAGGCGAACGCCGCGGGTGAAGCTCCATGGGCCTGCGGTCGATCATCAGAAGGCCGCCGCGCAAACCAAGGACCCCATCTGCGGGTGGTCAAGCGCCTTGCCGGAGTGACTTCAAGGGGGAAAAGTTGCGTTTGAAGTTCCTATCCCCCATGCCGGGGCCGCACCGGCCGCCCGCGGCCGCCGCTGGCGTGCAGCGTGTCAGGGCAGCAACGAGGCAATCAGCCGCGCCACGTGCACGGCTTGCCGGCCGGCGCCGTCGGCGATCTGGTGGCGGCAACTCGTGCCATCGGCCACGACGATCGCTTGAGGTGCGCCGCGCACCGCCGGCAGCAGGCTGAGCTCGGCCATCTGCAACGAGATGGCGTGGTGCTTGGCTTCGTAGCCGAAGCTGCCGGCCATGCCGCAGCACGAACTCTCGATCAGCTCGGGCTTGGCGTCGGGAATGAGCCGCAGCACATCGAGCACCGGGTTCATCGCACCGAACGCCTTCTGGTGGCAGTGGCCGTGCACGAGCAGCGGGCGATCGAGCGCCTCGAGCCCCGGCAGCGCGAAGCGGCCGGCCTTCGCCTCGCGCGCGATGAACTCTTCGAACATCAGGGCCTGCGCGGCCACCACCTCGGCGCGCGGGCCCAGGCCGAGCACCAGCGCCTCGTCGCGCAGCGTGAAGAGGCATGAAGGTTCGAGGCCGACGACGGCCACGCCGGCTTCGGCCAGCGGGTGCAGCGCGTCGATCAGCGCACCGAGCCGCGCGCGTGCCTCGTCGACATCGCCCACGCTCAGCCACGTGCGGCCACAGCAGTGGTGCCCGCCGGCCTTGCGCACCGTGTGCAGCGTGTAGCCGGCGGCGTGCAGCACCTGCGCGGCGGCCAGTGCGTTGTCGCTTTCGAACAGGCCGTTGAAGGTGTCGACGAACAGCACCGCGGCGCGGCCGTGTTCGCGCTGCGCAGCGAGGGTCGCCTCGAGGTCGGCGAAGGCGAAGCGGCCGCGCGCCGCAGCACCAGCGTTCGAGCCCTGATCCCCACCCTGTGTCGGGCCGTGCATCGGGTCGTCTGCTGCCGCATCGCGCGAATCCACCTGCCGCCAGAACGTGTCGCGTCGCCATTGCGGCAAGCGGCGCTGGGCCGAGAGGCCCAGCCATCGTTCGCTCAACGCCGCAGCGCCTGGCAGCCGGTCGCGCAGGTTCATTGCCCACGCCAAGCGGCTGGCGCGGTGACCGTAGTCGGGCAAGTTCGCCAGCAACCGATCTTTCACGCGGCTGCCGTGGCGCGCGTGGCGCTGGGCCGCCACCTCGATCTTCATGCGCGCCATGTCCACGCCGGTGGGGCAGTCGCGCTTGCAGCCCTTGCAACCGACACACAGCTCCAGCGCCTCGGCCACCGCGGCACCGGTGAGCGCCTCGGGCCCGAGTTGCCCGGAGACCGCCAGCCGCAGCGTGTTGGCGCGCCCGCGCGTCAGGTGCTGCTCGTCACGCGTGACGCGAAAGCTCGGGCACATCGTGCCGGCGTCGAACTTGCGGCAGTGGCCGTTGTTGTTGCACATCTCCACGGCCATCGCGAAGCCGCCGGTGCTGTCGCCACCGGTGCCGGGCGCGCCGAGCGCTTCGGTCACCGGGTCGTTCTGGACGTTCCACGCCGACCAGTCCAGCGCCGTCTTGATCTCGATGCGACGATACGGCCGCGGCGCCGCAGGCGGCGCAAAGCGGAACAGCGAGGCGTCGTCCATCTTCGGCGGGTCGATGATCTTGCCGGGGTTGAAGAGGTTGCTCGGGTCGAGGTGCTGCTTGATGGCGCGAAAGGCTTCGTCGAGCCGCCGGCCGAACTGCCACTCGATCCACTCGCCGCGGCACAGGCCGTCGCCGTGCTCGCCGCTGTAGGCACCCTTGTACTTGCGCACGAGCGCGCTGGCCTCCTCGGCGATGGCGCGCATGCGCGCGGCGCCGCCCTCGGCCCCACCGCGGCGCATGTCGAGAATCGGCCGCACGTGCAGCGTACCCACCGACGCGTGTGCGTACCAGGTGCCGTGCGTGCCGTGGCGCGCAAACACCTCGGTCAGCGCGTCGGTGTAGTCGGCCAGGTGTTCCAGCGGCACCGCGCAGTCTTCGATGAAGCTGACCGGCTTGCCGTCGCCCTTCAGGCTCATCATGATGTTCAGGCCCGCCTTGCGCACCTCCCACAGCGCCTTCTGCGCGGCTTCGCTTTCCATGCGCACGACGCCACCCACGGCAGCGTCGGTCAGGCCGAGCCGATCGCCGGCCAGCTGCACCAGGCGGTCGAGCTGCGCCACCAGCGCCGCCTTGTCGTCGCCGGCGAACTCCACCAGCAGGATGGCCGCCGGCCGGCCGACCAGCGCCGTGCGCATCACCGGCGCGAAGGCCGGGTTGGCCAGCGCCAGCTCGATCATGATGCGGTCGACCAGCTCCACCGCGGTGGGCTGCAGCGTCACGATGTGCTGCGCGGCTTCCATCGCGCCGCGGAAGGTGGGGAAGTTCACCACCCCCAGCGCCTTGTGCCGCGGCAATGCACTCAGTTGCAGCGTCAGGCTCCGGGTGACGGCCAGCGTGCCTTCGCTGCCCACCAGCAGGTGCGCCAGGTTGACTTGGCCGTCGGCGGTGTACGGCCGCTCGCTGCGCGGGCGAAAGATGTCCAGGTTGTAGCCGCCCACGCGGCGCAGCACGGTGGGCCAGTGCGCGTCGATCTCGCGCGCATGCTGCTCGGCCAGGCCGCGCACGAAGGCGGCGATGTCGGCCGCGCGCCCGTTGAGCTGCGGCAGCGGGCCGAACTCGGCCACCGCGCCGTCGGCCAGCCAGGCGCTGGCGCCGGCCACGTTGTGCACCATGTTGCCGTGGGCGATGCTGCGGCTGCCGCAACTGTTGTTGCCGGCCATGCCGCCCAGCGTGGCCTGCGCGCTGGTGGACACGTCCACCGGGAACCACAGGCCCAGCGGCTTGAGCATCGTGTTGAGGTGGTCGAGCACGAGCCCGGGCTGCACCACGGCGCGGCGGTTCGCCGCGTCGATGCCGAGCACGCGCCGCAGGTGCTTGGTGAAGTCGATCACCAGCGCCGCGCCCACCGTCTGCCCGCACTGGCTGGTGCCGGCGCCACGCGCCAGCACCGGCACCTTCAGCTCGCGCGCCACCTGCAGCGCCGCGGCGACATCGGCATCGTCTTGCGGCACGAACACGCCTTGCGGCACGATCTGGTAGATCGATGCGTCGGTGGCGTAGCGCCCGCGCGAGGCGGCATCGAACAGCACCTCGCCGCGCGTGTGCCGGCGCAGCTGGCGTTCGAGCGCGACTTGCGTGTCGGTGGCAGTGAGGCTCATGCCGGCAATGATGCCCTGCCTGCACGGCACCGCGCCCCGGCGCCTTGGCAGCCGTGGGATGGCCGTCGTTGTTCCACTGCCTGAGCAGCCGGCGAGGTCACGCCCGCGCAGGCGCCAGCCCGGAGCCCGCGGCGCAGGGAAAACGCTGGCTGCCGGCGGCGGGGCCGGTGCAAAGATGGCGCTCGCCAAGCCCCGCCACCCTCGCCGGCCCTTGCTTGCCATGCTGCACCTCGACTTCCACCCCACCGGCCGCCACTTCCTGCAGATCCCGGGCCCGAGCCCGGTGCCCGACCGCATCCTGCGGGCGATGAGCCTGCCCACCATCGACCACCGCGGGCCGGAGTTCGGCTCGCTCGGGCGCAAGGTGCTGGCCGGGCTGCGCACGGTGTTCCGCACGCAGCACCCGGTGGTCGTCTACCCCTCGTCGGGCACCGGCGCCTGGGAGGCAGCACTCGTCAACACGTTGTCGCCGGGCGACCACGTGCTGATGTTCGAGACCGGCCACTTCGCCTCGCTGTGGGCCAAGCTGGCTCAGCGGCTTGGGCTGCAGGCCGAGGTGCTGGCGTGGCAGGGCACCGACGAGCACCTGCCCGCGGCGCCGGGCTGGCGCCGCGGCGCCGACGCCGCGCTCATCGAGAAGCGGCTGCGCGAAGACACCGCGCATCACATCCGCGCCGTGTGCGTGGTGCACAACGAAACCTCCACCGGCGTCACCAGCGACATCGCCGCGGTGCGCCGCGCGATCGATGCCGCCGGCCACCCGGCGCTCTTGATGGTGGACACCATCTCCGGGCTGGCCAGCGCCGACTACCGCCACGACGAGTGGGGCGTCGATGTCACCGTCGGCGGCTCGCAGAAGGGGCTGATGCTGCCGCCGGGCATCGGCTTCAACGCCGTCTCGCCCAAGGCGCTCGATGCCGCGAAGAGGGCCGCGCTGCCGCGCTCGTACTTCGCGTGGGACGAGATCGTCGCGATGAACAAGGACGGCTACTGGCCCTACACGCCGAACACCAACTTGCTGTACGGCTTGAACGAGTCGCTGGACATGCTGGCCGCCGAAGGCCTGCCGCAGGTGTTTGCGCGCCATCGGCGCTGGGCGGCCGGCGTGCGCGCCGCCGTCAGCGCCTGGGGCCTGCCCATTCAGTGTGCCGACCCCGCCGTGTACTCGCCGGTGCTCACCGGCGTCATCACGCCGCCCGGCGTGGATGCCGATGCGCTGCGCCGGCTGATCCACGAGCGCTTCGATCTTTCGCTGGGCACGGGCCTGGGCAAGGTGCGGGGGCGCATGTTCCGCATCGGCCACCTGGGCGACAGCAACGACCTCACGCTGGTGGCCACCATCGCCGGCTGCGAGATGGGCATGAAGCTGGCCGGCATCGAACTGGCCGGCAGCGGCGTGCAGGCAGTGATGGAGCACTTCGCCGAGCACGCCGCGCCGCGGCCGCTGCAACAGGCCGCTTGAATCCAGCGCGCGCGCGTGCCCGTGCCGCGGGCACGGCGCGCAGTCACCTCATCCAGACACGACCCCAACCCAGTCAGCGAAACGGAGGCACTCCATGCAACGACGCACGCTCATCCAGGCCGCCGCCGGCACCGCCGCGGCGCTGGCGTTGCCGCACCTGGCCGCGCAACAGGAGTGGCCCACCGGCCCCGTGCGCATCGTCGTCGGCTTTCCGCCCGGCGGCGGCACCGACGCGCTGGCGCGTGTCGTCGGCGCCAAGCTCACCGAGATGTGGAAGCAGCAGGTGCTGGTGGAGAACCGGGCCGGCGTCGCCGGCGTGCTGGCCGCGGAGTACACCACCACGCAGCCGGCCGACGGCAGCGTGCTGCTGATGGCGCACATCAACAGCCATGCGCTGGGCCCCGCGCTGCAGCCCAAGCTCAAGTACGACGCCGAGCGCGACTTCGTGCCCATCGTGCTGGTGGGCGTGACGCCCAACCTGCTGATCGCCTACCCGCAGCAAAAGGCACTCACCGTGCCCGACATCGTGGCGGCGGCCAAGGCCGAGCCGGGCAAGGTGAGCTTCGGCTCGGCCGGGGCCGGCTCGGCGCAGCACCTGGCGCTGGAGATGTTCAAGCTGGCCGCCAAGGTGGACGTGATCCACGTGCCGTACAAGGGCAGCGGCCCGCTGCTCACCGACCTCATCGGCGGCCAGATCCAGTACAGCTTCGACACCATGACCGCGGCCACGCCGCACGTGAAGAGCGGCAAGGTCACCGCCATCGCGCAGACTCGCGCGCGGCGCGCCAAGGGGCACCCGAACGTGCCGACGATGCAGGAACTGGGCTACGCGGGCTTCGAAGCCACCACCTGGTACGGCCTCGTCGGCCCCGGCAAGCTGCCCGCCGCGGTGGCCGCCAAGATCAACCGCGACGTCAACACCGTGCTCGCGATGCCCGACGTGCAGGAGCGCATGGACACCTACGGCGCCGAAGACGGCGGCGGCACGCAGGAAAAGTTCGCCGCGTTCATCAAGGGCGAGATCGCGAAGTGGACCAAGGTGGTGAAGGAGGGGAATGTGAAGGTGGACAGCTGAGGCTTGGGCGGTCTGCCTCTCGTACTACTTCGACGGGTTGGGGCGGCAAGGCAGCGGGCGGCAGAGCGTCGGCGCTTGGCTGCGGCGGCCTTCGCTTCGCTCCGGCTGCCCTGCGCTACTCGCAACTCGGGGCCCTGACCCTGGCCCGCCCCCACCTGAGCCGCCACGACCTCCGGCCGCCGGCCTTGACAACCCACCCACCCTTCGAGAGCTGCGTCAACGAGCGCAACGGCCCCCAAACGACATCAAGCCACCGCCCCGCGCACGTTCACATGCAGCGCATACAGCGAGTGGCTCGCCGCCATGAACAGCCGATTGCGCTTCGGCCCGCCGAAGCACAGGTTCGCGCAGCGCTCGGGCAGGTGGATGTGCGCCAGCGGCGCCCCGGCCGGGTCGTACACCCGCACGCCATCCAGCTCTTCGGGCTTGGCCGCGGCCGAACCATCGCCACCCAGCCCGCACCATACGTTGCCAAGTTGATCGACCGCGATGCCGTCGAACGCCCCCGGCCCGTTGGCGCTGACGAAGAGGCGCTTGTTGACGAGCTTGTCGCCCGCCACGTCGTAGGCCCAGATCAGGCGGTGCGGCTTCGCGCGGCTCTCCACGACGTACATCACACGCTCGTCGGGGCTGAAGGCCAGGCCGTTGGAGCCCTGCAGGTCGTCCAGCGCGCAGGTGAGTTCGCCGTTGAGCGGGTCGATGCGGTACACGCCGTGCGGCAGCTCGGGCGTGGCAGGTTCGCCTTCCCACCAGCCGAGGATGCCGAACGGCGGGTCGGTGAACCAGATGGCGCCGGCACTTTGGCCCTGGTGCTGGCAGACGATGTCGTTGGGTGAGTTCAGCCGCTTGCCCTGGTAGTGCTCGGCCAGCACGGTGATGCGCCCGTCGTACTCGGTGCGCGTCACGCGCCGCGTGCCGTGCTCGCAGGCCAGCAGGCGGCCGGCGGTGTCACGCGCCAGCCCGTTGGAGTGGTTCGACGGCTTGCGGAACTCGCTCAGCTGCCCGCTCGCGTCGTCCCAGCGCAGGATGCGGTTGTTCGGGATGTCGCTGAAGAGCACGTAGCGCCCGTCGCCGAACCACACCGGCCCTTCGGCCCAGTAGAAGCCGCCGGCCAGCATCTCCATCGTGCCCGACATCAGGCGCAGCGCGAGGAAACGCTCGTCGAGCACCTCGATGCGCGGGTCGGGCAGCGTCTGGCTGGGCGCGAACGGGAACTGCGGTCCTTGATCCATGCCGGGCTCCTTGGGGTGTCTCGGATCTTCGCGGGCAGCGCCTCTCGCGCCCTGCGGCACGAGTGCGTGCGCGTGGTGGCCGCGCGGCTCACCGCGGCGCGTTCAGAACGGGCCCATCGTCACGAACGGCCCCCCCTGGTAGATGGACACCGGGTCGGTGTGGTCGATGTGCGGCTGCGCCGCTTCCAGCTCGGCGCGCCAGGGCTCGCTGCTGTCTCGCGGCGTGAAGCCGAGGTGGCTGGCCGGGCGGTTGTCCCACCACAGCGAGCGATTGGCGCTGACGCCGTAGATGACGGTGTGGCCCACCACCGGCGCGGTGAGCGCCGCCACCACCAGCCGCTCGAGGTCGTCGTAACTCAGGTAGCTGGAAAGGCCGCGCCGCCCGCGCGGCGCCGGGAAGCTGGAGCCGATGCGCAGGCTCACGGTCTCGATGCCATGACGGTCGAAGTAGAACTGCGCCAGGTTCTCGCCGAACGCCTTCGACAGGCCGTAGTAGGTGTCGGGCCGCGGCAGCACCTGCGGCGTGATGGTCTCGCTTTGCCTGTAGAAGCCGGTGACGTGGTTGCTGCTGGCAAAGACGATGCGCCGCGTGCCGGCCTGGCGCGCGCCTTCGTAGACGTGATAGGTGCCGACGATATTGGCCGGCAGGATGGTCTCGAAGGCGTGCTCGGTGGAGACGCCGCCCAGGTGCACGACCGCGTCCACGCCCTGCAGCAGCGCGAGCACGCCGGCCTTGTCGGCCAGGTCCATTCGCACCAGCTCTTCGCCGGCGGCCGCGGCACCGAGTTCGGCGATGTCGCTCACGCGCAGCGTGCCGCAGATCGCCTTCAGCCGCGGCCGCAGCACGCGGCCCAGGCCGCCGGCGGCGCCGGTGAGCAGCAGGCGCGCAAAGCGCAGGCCGGTGAGGGTGGGCTCCATGGGCGAGAAGGTGCCTGGTGAGCGCGACATCGTAGCCGCCGCAGGGCGGTGACCACCCCGTTGCCCGCCCCGTGGGAACCCGCGGCCGGGCGGGCCCGCGCCCGCATCTCGGGCCGCGAGCAAGCAGCCGGCGTGCCCCGCGAGGGCCGCGCACATCACCGGGCATCGCCGGGACCGCGCCCGCTTGTACGATGGGCCACGCAGTGGCGGCGCGCCGATGCGCGGCGCCTGCGCTGCCGCGGGCATGTCGGTGGACGACCCCCGTCGATCCCGGCCCGAAGGAAGACAGAAGGAGCACAACCCATGCGAGAAAACCGCCTGCGCACGCTGTGGGCCGCCGACAAGCCGGTGCTCAACGGCTGGCTGGCCATCCCCAACGGATTTGCGGCCGAGGTGATGGCCCACCAGGGCTGGGACAGCCTCACGGTCGACCTGCAGCACGGCGTCATCGACTACTCGCAGATGCTGCCGATGCTGCAGGCCATCAGCACCACGGCCACGGTGCCGGTGGTGCGCGTGCCGTGGCTGGAGCCCGGCATCGTCATGAAAAGCCTGGACGCCGGCGCCTACGGCGTGATCTGCCCGATGGTCAACACGCGCGACGATGCCGCCCGGCTGGTCGCCTACACGCACTACGCGCCGCGCGGCACGCGCAGCTTCGGCCCCATTCGCGCCGGCTACTACGGCGGCGCCGACTACGCCGCCAAGGCCAACGACACCGTGGTCGCCTTCGCGATGATCGAAACCGCGCAGGCGCTGGACAACCTGGACGCCATCCTGTCGGTGGAGGGGCTGGACGCGATCTACATCGGCCCGTCGGACCTTTCGCTGGCGCTGGGCTGCAAGCCGGTGTTCGACGACGTCGAGCCCAAGGTGGCCGAGGCCATCCGCCACATCGGCGAACGTGCCAAGGCGCACGGCGTGAAGGCCGGCGTGCACAACGGCCGCGCCGACGTGGCGCTGGCGCGCATCGCGCTGGGGTTCCGCTTCGTCACGCTGGGCAGCGACGCGCGGCTGCTGGCCAGCGGCTCGCAGGAGCTGCTGGGCGCGGTGGCCGCGGTGCGCTGAGGCGGCCCGCAGGCGGCGGACGGCCCGCCCGGCCCCCCCGCGAATGCGCGGCATGCATTCGCGGGGTCGGGCGCTATTCTCTCGCGCTCGTCAGCGCCGATCTCGGGCCCATCTCGACAAGGAGGAGGCAATGAGCAACGGCCAAGCATCTTCGCGCCGCATCCGCGCGCGCCGTTGGGCCCCATTGGCCCTGTGCTGCGTCTTCGCGCTCGCCGCCTGCGGCGGTGGAGGCGACAGCGGCGGGGCCCCAGCCGCACCGCCTGCGGCCGCTCCGCCGGCCTCCTCGGCACCCCCCGCCGCCGCGCCCCCCACCGAGAGCGCGCGCGTCAGCGCCACCGCCGGCGAGGTGGTGGTGTTGCGCGTGCCTTCCTCGGCGGGCCGCGGCAACCCCACGCAGTTCAAGTGGTCGCAGACCAGTGGTGCGCCCGTGCCGCTGCGCGACGCCGGCAGCGCCCGCGCGCACTTCGTGATGCCGGCCTCGGCACCGCTTGTCGACGGCAACGAGGCCGGCCTCGGCTTCGCGGTCGCGCTCACCTACGACGACGGCACGGTGGAACAGAAAGGCGTCACCGTCACGACGCGGCGCACGCCTTCGCCGCCGCCGGTGCCGGCGGTGCCCGGCGGCTTCGTCGTCTTCGTGGCCGACAAGGACCTCAACAACCGGGCCGACCTCTACCGCGCCAGGGCCGACGGCACCGAACTCATCCGCCTCAACGGCCCGCTGCAACCCGGCGGCACCGTGCTCTCGTTCCAGGTCTCGCGCGACGGGGCCTGGGTCGCCTATCTGGCCGACCAGGACACGGCCGGCGTCTGGGAGCTCTACGTCACGCGCTTGGACGGCACGACCGCGCCGCGCAAGCTCAACGGCGTGCTGCCGGCAGGCAGCATCGTGTCGCAGCTCGCCTGGGCCCCCGACAGCTCGCGCGTCGCGTACCTCGCCGACCAGAACACGTTCCTCACGTTCGAGCTGTTCACGACCCGCGTCGACGGCAGCGAGAACGTGCGCGCCTCCGGGCCGCTCGTCACGCCCGGCGGCGCCGTTTTCGAGATGGCCTGGGCGCCGGACAGCTCGCGCATCGGCTACACCGCCGTGCAGTTCACCACCAGCATCGTCGAGCTGTTCACCAGCCGCCCCGACGGCACGAACAACGTGCGCGTCTCCGGGCCGATGACGGCCGGCGGTGCGGTGCGCTTCGGCTTTGCCTGGGCCCCGGACAGCTCGCGCATCGCCTACCGCGCCGACCAGCGCACGGTGAACTTGCCCGAGCTCTACACCAGCCGCGCCGACGGCACGGAGAACCGCCGTGTCTCGGGCACGCTCGCCGCCGGCGCCTTCGGCGTCATCGACCTGCTGTGGGCCCCGGACAGCTCGCGCATCGCCTACCGCGGCGGCGTCGACGGCGCGCACGCCGAGCTGTTGAGCACGCGACCCGACGGCACCGCCAACACGGCGGTGTCGGCCGTGCAGGGCAACGGCGACGTCTTCGACTACGCCTGGGCGCCGGACAGCTCGCGCATCGCCTACCGCGCCGACCAGCTCACCGACAACGTCTTCGAGATGTTCACGAGCGGCCCCGACGGCACCGGCAACGTGCGCATCTCGGGCGCGCTCGTCACCGGCGGCCAGGTCTTCCAGTTCCTCTGGGCGCCGGACAGCTCGCGCATCGCCTACCTCGCAGACCAGATCGCCGACAACATCCTCGAGCTGTTCACCAGTCGCCCCGACGGTACGGGCAACGTGCGCGTCTCGGGGCCCGTGGCCACGGGCCCCAACATCGTCGGCGTGAACACCTTTGCCTGGGCGCCCGACAGTGCCTGGATCGGCTACGTCGCCGCTCAGCGCACGGCCGCCACCGAGCTCTTCACCGCGCGCCCCGACGGTTCGCTCAATCCGGTGGTCTCGGGCAGGCTGGTCACCAACGGGCGTGTCTTCAACTTCGTGTGGAGCCGCGACAGCCAGCGCCTCATCTACCGCGCCGACCAGGTGATCGACGACCAGGCCGAGCTCTTCGCCTGCGCGCCCGACGGCGGCGCGGTGAATGTCAACGTCTCCGGGCCGCTGGCCTCGGGCGGCGACGTGTTCACGTTCGTGGCGCCGTAGCGCGCAACAGCGCCGCGCGGCGCTGCGGCGCCCGCGGCGGCCGAGGAGCGGCCCCGGGGCGGGGGCGCTGCGCGTGCAGCTGCTCCAGCTGCACGCGCAGCGCCTGCCGCTTTCGCGGGTTGAGCAGGCCCGCGATCGGCCCGACGTGGGCTGCAAGCACGGCTTCCGCGCGCTCGAGCAGCGCCGGGTCGCAAGGCCCGACCGCGGTCGCCGAAGGCGCCGCACCGGGCCCGATGCCCTTTCCCACGCCAGCCATCAGCGCCTGCTTGAACCGCGCCGGTCCGGTGAACGGATTGGCCGGCCTCGTCATGACCCTCTCCTCGAGGCCGGCTGTCGCGGCCAGGCGGCGCGGGCCGGCAGCGGCACGGCGATGCGGTATCCGCGGCCGGGCAGCGTATGGATGAATTCCCCGCCCAGCTTGCGCCGGAGGTTGCACAGGTGGATGCGAACCGCGTTCGGCGTCGACCCCACGCCGCAATGCGCCAGGAAGGCGACGAGCTCGGACTCCGCCCAGATCAGGCAGTTGGGCATGAGCATCGCCTCGATCACCATCCACTCGCGCGGCGTCAGCAAGACGTGCCTGCCGCCCCGGCAGGCTCGACGGCCAGACACATCGAGCTCCACGTCGTGCCCGGCGCACCTCTGAGCGGCCATGCTTCACTTCTGTGGCTTCGCACCGCGGCGGGGGCCCGGGCGCGGTCAGCCGCCCCCAGGCGCCGTGCGACGGTTACTTGGCGCTGGCGATGTAGGCCGCCAGGTCCAGGCGGTTCTGCGTCGTCAGGCTCGCGTTCAGTGCCGAGTGGCTGCCGACCTTGCTCAACACCGACGCCAGGCCATCCACCGTCGCCACCTTGGGATCGCTGGCCTTGCTGTTGCCATGGCAGCCCGTGCAGGAACTGTTGTAGATGGCCATCCCCGCGGCCACGTTGCCGACCGCCGGCGGAGGCGGAGGCGGAGGCGGTGGCGGTGGCGGTGGCGGTGGCGGTGGCGGTGGCGGTGGCGGTGGCGGAGGCGGTGGCGGAGGCGGAGGCGGTGGCGGTGGCGATGGCGGTGGCGGGGGCGGGGGCGGGGGCGGCGGTGTCACCATCCCCGTCGCCGCTGACCAGCTGCCCAAGTCG
>JAEUPC010000209.1 GCA_016789865.1 Rubrivivax sp. | reverse complement strand
CGCCACCGCGGTCAGGTCGGCCAGCGTCCAGGTCGCCGCGTCGGTGGAGGTAAGCAGGGTGCCGGTGACGGTCTGCGCATTGAACGCACCGGCGATGGCGTAGGTGCCGTTGCCGAAGTCGATGTCGTTCAGGTTGCGCGTCGTACCCGAGGTGCGGGTGGTCCAGGTCGAGCCGTTGGCCGAGGTGCGGATGAGCCCGTTGTTGCCGACCATGAAGAACTGGCCGTTCAGGTACTTCAACCGGTTGGGCGGGGTCTGGCTGGTGATCGGCATGGTCCAGGTGACGCCGTCGGTGGAGACCTGCACCACGCCACCGGTGGCCACGTACACGCCGTTGCCGTAGGCGAGCTGGCCCACGTCGTTCCAGAAGGTCGATGCAGTCTGTGAGGTCCAGGCCAGGCCGTCGGTGGAGCTGAGCACCTCGGCGCCGAACGCGCCGCCTTGGCCCGCCGCGATGGCGGTGAACTTGCCGTTGGCAAACAGGATGGCCGCCAGGCGAAGCGTGGCCGCGGCGGCCGGCAGCGTGGGCGTGGTCCAGGCCTGGCCGTCGGCCGAAGTCCTGAGCACGTAACTCACGTTGCCGCCGCCTGCCGACACTGTGGCCAGTGCCAGGTAGCGGCCGTTGCCGTACACCATGTCTTTTACCGAGTCGGTGGTACCGGTTTGCGCCGTGGTCCAGCTGGCGCCGTCGGTCGAGGTGCTCACCACGCCGGGGAAGTGCAGCGTCGTGAACTTGCCGTTGAGGTACAGCGTGCGGTCGTACACCACCGCCAGGCGCGATGCGGTGGCGTTGCGCCAGGCCAGTGCGCCGGTGGCCAGCGTGGTGGCGCTGGCTTCGGTGGAGCCCACGCTCTCGCCGGCGGCATTGAACGCCGTGACCTTGTAGAAGTAGGTGGTGGAACCGACCAGGCCGCTGTCGGCGAAGGTCGGCAGCAGCACCGGCCCGGTGTTGACCTTGTTGCCCGCGCTGGTGGCCACGCCGGCGCCGGTGGAGCGATAGATGTTGTAGCTCTCGGCCCCCACGGCAGCCGCCCAGTTGAGCGTGATCTGCGTGGCGCTGACTGGCGTGGCGCCCAGCCCCGCGGGCACCGCCGGCAGGGTGACGACGGGCGTGACCGTGAAGCTCGTGGCCGTGGTGGCGTTGCGGCCGGTGGCGTTGTTGGTGACGGTGATCGGGCCGTTCACCGCGCCGGCGGGCACCTGCACCACGAGCTGGCTGGTGCTGCTGGTCACCACCGTGGCGGTGACGTCGTTGCTGAACTTCACCACCATGCGCGTGCCGTCGGCATCGAAGCCGCTGCCGCTGAGCGTGACCTGCGCGCCGA
Source organism: Rubrivivax sp. (assembly GCA_016789865.1). Classification (GTDB taxonomy): domain Bacteria; phylum Pseudomonadota; class Gammaproteobacteria; order Burkholderiales; family Burkholderiaceae_C; genus Rubrivivax. Next base: position 35,480 of record JAEUPC010000209.1, on the reverse strand, counting down.
CGGTGCCGCTGGCCGGCGTGAAGCCGCTCAGCGCCACCGGCGGTACCGGCACGATGTTCAGCGCCGTCTGCAGCGCCGGGCTGGCAAAGGAGGCCATGGCCGCCAGCGCGGCGTTGAGCTGGCCCGCGAAGTTGGCACCGCTGTAGGTGAAGCCACCGCTGCTGCCGTTCATCGTGCCGTCGGCCAGGTCGTTGGCCAGCGCCGAGGCCACGGCCAGCGCCGGGCTCGCACCGCTGCCCTGGCCCATCTTCGCCAACGCGCCGAGGTAATAGGCATAACGGTCGGCTGCGGAGGTGCCCAGGCTGCCTGCGGCAGTGGCGGCACCCCACAGCGTGGGCGCGCCGAGGATGTCCAGCGTCACGCCGGCGCCCAGCACTTGGGTGACGATGGCGGCGTTGGCGGCGTTGGCCTGCACGGCGGTCACGGCCGCCAGGCTGCCGGCGGTGGCCAGCGCCTGTGCGGCAGCCACCTCGGTCAGCGCGGTGACGCCCACCGTCATCGGGTTGGCCAGGCTCGGGGCCAGCGCGCGCAAGCGCGTGCCGGCCGGCAGCGGCGCCGCCGCGCCGAGCGCTTCGTCGAAGTAGGTGCTGCTGCCGTCGGCCCGCCCGGCCACGCTGACCAGCACCGGGCCGGCGCAACTGCCTGTGGTGGCCACGTTCACGGCGCCGGTGCTGCCGGTGGCGGCAGTACCGAGCACCGCACCCGTGGGCGCACAGCTCACGGTGACGTCGGCATTGAAGACCGCGCCCAGCGACGCCGTGACCTGCACGCTGCCGCTGGCCGGCGGCGGCGGGGGGGGTGCGGGCGGCGGCGGTGCAGCGCCCTCGCTGTCGCCGCCGCTGCCACCGCAAGCGGCCAGCAGAGCGGCCGTGGCCAGCGCGCTGGCCAGCAAGGCGCGGCGACGCGCCGCGGGTTCGGTTCGATCGTGCTTCGAGGTCATGGGGGCAGTCCTTCCGGTTGAACGCGGCCACCCGACTCGGCGGCGCACATCGGCCTACGCCGCATGACGGCGACGCGCGGCTCATCGCCGCGGCGCGTTCTTTGGCCCGGGGCGTGAAATCCCCCGCGTTCCGGGGGGAGCCGGATCGGCTAGCGTGCCTGTGGACGCCGGGGGGCGAGCTCCGATCGAGCCGGGTGCGTGTGAGCCCCGCGCACGCCGAAGGCTGCGTAGGTGCATGGCCAGGCCCGCCGCGGGCCGGCGCCGGCGCCGGTGGCGCGCCGCCTCCTGAACCCCTGCCGATGACTCGTCGTTCATGACCCCCACCCCCCCCTGGAGCGCCGTGCGTGCGCTGTTCGAGCAGGCGCTGCCGCTGGCGCTGCCCGAACGGACCGCGCTGCTTGCCGCCACCGAGCGCGCCGGCCCCGCCGGTGCCGCGCTCGCTGCCGAGGTTCGCTCGCTGTTGCAGCACGATCAGGCGGCCACCGGTGGGGCGCTGAGCCTCGGGGCGGCCGAGCACGAAAGCGACGCGGGCAACGCGGGCCATACCGAGCCGGCCTCGCGCGTCGCCTCGCCGGCCGAAGGCACCGCCCAGACATCGGTGGGGCACGCCGGCGGCACGCGCATCGGCCAGGTGCTGGGTGCCTGGCGCATCACCGCGCCGCTGGGCCGCGGCGGCATGGGCGAGGTATGGCTGGCCGAGCGCGCCGACGGCGCCTTCGAGGGCACCGCGGCGATCAAGGTGCTCAAGCGCGGCATGGACTCCGATGCCGTGCTCGCCCGCTTCGCGCAGGAACAACGCGCGCTGGCGCGCCTGGCGCACCCGCACATCGCGCGGCTGATGGACGCCGGCCGCACCAGCGACAACCTGCCCTACTTCGTGATGGAGCGCGTGCAGGGCCGCGCCATTCACGAGGCCTCGGCCGGTCGGCCGCTGGCCGAGCGGCTGCAGCTGTTCCTGCAACTGGCCGACGCGGTGGCGCACGCCCACCGCAACCTGCTCGTGCACCGCGACCTGAAGCCCGGCAACGTGATGGTCGACGACGAGGGCCGCGTGAAGCTGCTGGACTTCGGCATCGCCAAGGCACTGGACCCGGTGCAGGACAACGCTTCGGGCGACCCGCTCACCGCCACCGGCGAGCGCCCGTTCACGCCGCACTACGCCAGCCCCGAGCAGGTGCGCGGCGAACCGGTGACCACCGCCACCGACATCTACAGCCTGGGCGTGCTGCTGTACGTGCTGCTCACCGGCCAGCGCCCGTACGGCCGCAGCGCCACCACGCCGGCGGCCGCGGCGCGCTGCGTGCTGGAAGAGGAACCCTCGCGGCCCAGCAGCCTGGCGCTGCCGACCCCGGGCTGGGAACGCACGCGCCGGCAACTGGAAGGCGACCTCGACAACATCCTGCTCAAGACGCTGGAGAAGCGCCCCGAGGCGCGCTACGCCAGCGTCGACGCGCTGGCTGCGGACATCCGCGCCTACCTCGGCGGCTTTCCGGTCAGCGCACGGCCGGCGTCGTGGGCCTACCGCACGCGCAAGCTGCTGGCGCGGCATCGGCTGACCAGCGCAGCGGCGGCCGCGGCGCTGCTGGGCGTGCTGGGCGGTGCCGCGGTGGCGCTGTGGCAGGCGCACGAGGCCGAGAGTGCGCGCGCGGCGGCCGAGGCTGCCCGTGCCGTCGCCGAACGCCGCTTCAACGAAGTGCGCCAGCTCGCCGGGCGGCTGGTGTTCAAGTACCACGACAAGCTGCGCTACCTGAGCGGCGCCACCGAGGTGCGCGCGGCGCTGCTGGGCGACGCGGCCGGCTTCCTCGACAGCCTGCGCGACGCCGCGCGCACCGACCGCACGCTGGCCCGCGAGCTGGCCGACACCTACTCCCGCATCGCCGAGCTGCAAGGCGACAGCGAGACGATCTCCACCGGCCAGCTGGCCGAGGCCGACGCCAACCTCGACAAGGCGATTGCACTGCTGCCGCTGTATGTGCAGCACCCCGACACCAGCATCGAGGAGATGACCGACGGGCTGGACCTGTTTGCCGCCAAGGCGCGCATGCACCAGCGCCACGGCCGGCCGGCGCAGGCGCTGGCGGCCCTGCAACTCGCGCCGCCGCTGGTGGAAGCCGCGCTCGCCCGCCAGCGCGCGCCCCGCCACTGGGCGGCGCTGACCAGCGCGGTGGACATGCACGTCATCACCGCGCGCACGCTGGGCGTCAGCATCAGCTACGCCAACCTCGGGCGGCTCGCCGAGGCGCGCCGGCACATCGACCTGGCCATGGGCTACGCCGAAGAGCTGCTGGCGCCTTCGCCTGCCAACGTCGAATCGCTGCACACCCTGGCGGTGGTGCTGGGCGACCGTGCGGCCTGGCGCACGCAGACCGGCGACCACGAAGGCGCCGTTGCCGACTTCGAACGCCAGCTCGCGCTGCGCGAGCGCAACGCTGCGAGCAAGCCCGACGACGCGCAGTTCCGCATCCATCGCGCCGTGGCGCGCGGCAGCCTCGCGGGCGCGCTGGCGATGGCCGGCCGCCACGCCGAGGCGCGCCGGCGCATGGACGAGGCGCTGGCCTTCGCCCGCGAGCAATTGGCCGCCGACCCCGGCAACAAGGCGGGGCAGCAGCGCCTGCGCACGCTGGCGATGCTCGATGCGCGGCAACGTGTGCTGGCCGGCGACCCCGCGGGCGCGCGCCGCGGCCTTGCCGAAGCCTTGCGCGAGATGCAGTCCGGCGGCGCCGGGCCCTTCGTCTCGCGCCGCGTGCGCGCCGAGACGCTGGTGTGGGCCGCCCGCGCCTGGCGCGAAGCCGACGCCGGGCGTGCCTTGGCACTCGCCGACGAGGCCGCACGGCTGATGGCCGGCAACGACGACAACGCGGCGCGCGCGTGGACGCTGGCGCTGGCGCACGGCGAACGCGCTCGGGCGCTGGCCCAGCGCGGCGACACCCCGGCCGCTGCCACCGCCGCGCGCGTGGCCCTGCTGGCCTGGCCGGCCGGGCAGCCTGTGCCTGCCAGCTTCGAGGCCTTCGTCGCGCCGGTGCGCGCGCTGGCGCGGTGATCGATACGCGGCCCCAGCCGGAACACGGCTGCGCGTGCCCGCCATGAGTGCCGACGCCGACCGCTGGCCGCGCATCCGCGCCGAGTTCGAGCGCCTCGTCGAGTTGCCGCCGCCCGAACGCGAAGCGGCGCTGGCGGCGCTGGCGGCCCTGCAGACGCGCGCCGACGCGCACTTCGTCCGCGAGCTTCGTTCGCTGCTGGCCCACCACGAGTCGGCCACCGGCGGGGCCCTGAGCGGCGGGGCCGCGGCGGCCATGCCGTCTTCCACGCTGGCACCCGCACCTGCCGCGCCGCCCGACGACCGCGCCGGCCAGCGCCTCGGCCCGTGGCGCATCGCCGCGCGCCTGGGCGCTGGCGGCATGGGCGACGTGTGGTTGGCCACGCGCGACGATGGCGCGTACCGCTCGGAGGCCGCGATCAAGGTGCTGCGCCGAGGCATGGACTCTGCCGCCGTGCTGGCGCGCTTCGCGCAGGAGCAGCAGGCGCTGGCACAGCTGGCGCATCCGCACATCGCGCGGCTGCTCGATGCCGGGCGCACCGCCGATGGCTTGCCCTACTTCGTGATGGAGCGGGTGAGCGGCCAGCCGATCGACCGCGCCTGTGCCGGCCTGTCGCTGGAAGCGCGCCTGCAGCTCTTCCTGCAACTGGCCGACGCCGTCTCGCACGCCCACCGCCGCCTGCTGGTGCACCGCGACCTGAAGCCCAGCAACGTGCTCGTCGACGACGAAGGCCAGGTCAAGCTGCTGGACTTCGGCATCGCCAAGGCGCTCGATCCGCAGGAAGGCTACGACGGCCTCACCACGGTGGGAGGCCCGCGGCCCTTCACGCCGCACTACGCCAGCCCCGAGCAGGTGCGTGGCGACGCGGTGACCACCGCCACCGACGTCTACAGCCTGGGCGTCGTGCTGTTCCAGATGCTCACCGGCACGCGGCCCACCGGCCGCACCGCCACCACGCCGCTGCAGGCCGCGCGCAGCGTGCTCGACGAAGAGCCCACGCGGCCCAGCCGCCTGCGCGACAGCGAAGCGCGCGAGCCGATGTGGCGCACGCTGCGCGCTCGCGTGCTGGGTGACCTCGACAACATCGTGCTGAAGGCACTGGAGAAGGTGCCCGAGCGGCGCTACGGCAGCGTCGACGCGATGGCCGCCGACGTGCAGGCCTTCCTCGACCAGCGGCCGGTGAGCGCGCGTGCGGCGTCGGCCGGCTACGTGGTGGCGCGCTTCGTGCAGCGCAACCGCTGGGCCGTGGTGGCCGGGGCGCTGGGCGCGCTCGGCCTCGTCACCGGGCTGGTGGCGGCCATCGTGCAGGGCCAGGCCGCGGTGGCGCTGGGCGCGGTGGGCATGGCTGCCGGGCTGGCCATCGCGCTGGTGCAGGTGCGGCAGGCCGCCCGCGCGCGCGACGACGCACAGGCGCGCTTCGAGGACCTGCGCCGGCTCGCGCACCACGTGCTGTTCGACTACCACGACCTGGTGGAGCCGCTGGCCGGCTCCACGGCGGTGCGGCAACGCCTGGTGAGCGACGCCATCACCTACCTGGACCGCATGGCCCGCGCCGCACCGGCCGACCGCGGCGTGCGGCTCGAAGTCGGCATGGCCTATCGCACCGTCGGGCTGGTGCAGCGCAACGGCTACTCGCGCCCGCACCTGGGCGACACTGCCGGCGCGATGCGCAGCTTCGCGCAGGCGACAGCGTGGCTGGAGCCGCTGGTGGAGGAAGACGAGCGCGACGATCTGGCGGCCTACGAGCTGGCGCTGGCGCTGTCGGCGCGCGCGGGCGTGCTGGCCGAGGACGGCCGCCTGGCCGAAGCCGAACCCGAACTGCTGCACGCCGCGGCCCTGTTCGGGCGCCACGTCGAGCCCGACCGGCCCGACCTGCGGCACCGGCTCGAGCTGGCCCGCACCTTTCTCCGGCTGGCCTCACCGCACTCGATGTCGGGCGATGCCGACGCGGCGCTGCGCTTCGTCGGCCAGGCCCGTCATCACCTCGAACGCCTGGCCGCTCGACAGCCCGACCACGCCGAACTGCCGCACGTGTGGGTGTGGGTGCATGGCGTTGCCACGCAGACGCTGCGGCGCATCGGTGACCCGCCGGGCATGCTGCGCGAGATCGAGGCGTCGCAACGCATCATGGACCGCCTGATCGGCGAGCAGCCCGACAACGCGCGCTTCCAGGAAGATGTCGCCGGGCTGGCCACGTGGCGCCTGCGTGCGGCCGGCGCGCTGGGCGATCTGGCCGGCGTGCGCGAGTGGGGCGCCCGGGCCATCGAGCGCTGGAGCGCGCTCGCCGCGCACGACCCGGCCGAACGCGTTGCGCGCCGTGGCCATCTGAACAGCGTCATCACCACCGGCCGCGAACTGGCCACCAACCGAGCGCCGCAGGAGGCGCTGAGGCACCTCGGCGAAGCCACGGCCTCGGTGCTGGCGGCCATGCAGCGCTGGCCCGACGACGCGGACACGCAGGCCCGCGGTGTGCAACTTGGCGAGGCGCGTGCCTGTGCGCTGGCGCTGGCCGGTGAACACTTGGCCGCCGAACAGGCGCTGGACGAAGCGCAGGCGCTCGCCGCTTCGCTGATCGAACGCCTGCCCGACGAAGCGCCGCTGCTGGCCGTCGCCTTGGCGGTGCGATACCTGCGAGCCCGCTGGCTGGCCGAGACGGCCGTTGCCGCACCGATGAACGCCGAGGTCCGGACAAGCGCGCTGCGCTCGATGCAGGCGGTGGAGCGCGAGCGGCTCGACCTCATCAAGTGCCAGCGCATGCCGTCGCGTGACTACGCCTGGCGGCTGGAGGAGGCGCCGGGGTGGATCGAGCGCCTTCAGGCGCTGGCCGCCGAATGACGGCGCGGCCAGCACATCCTCAGGCCACGCTCTTGCAGCACGCGGCGGCGCGAGGGTGATCCGGGCAGTGAGGGGCGTGAAGTCTTCATCTCGGCACGGGTTCTGGTGGAACGAAGGGCGCGATTGAGGCCGTGCTGCACGCGGCTTTGTCGTGCGGCCGGGCTGCTCGGTACGGGTGGAAAGGGCTTCGGCCTTGGCGCGCTGCGCTGCAACCGCCGGGCACTGTCCATGCCCGGTGCGCCCGGCGAGAGCGCTGCAACGCGGGCCTCAGGCAGCCGCCCGGCGCGGCAGCGTGGCCGCCTGTTCCCCCAGATCCCAGAACACCCCGGTCATGATCTGCAGGCCCTCGCGCACCACCGGCGCCAGCAGGTGTTCGTCGGGCGCGTGCTGCGAGCACGCCGGGTAGCTGTGCGGCACCCACACCGTGGGCAGGCCGAGGATCTCCGAGAACACGTCGTTGGGCAGCGAGCCGCCGAGGTTGGGCAGCACCACCGGTGGCGCCCCGGTCGTCCTCTGCATGCTCTGCACGACAAAGTGCACCCACGGGTTGTCGGGGTCCAGCCGGGTCGCTGCCATCACCATCGGCTCGCTGACTTCGATGTCGCCGAAGCCGTGCGCCGCGAGATGCTCGCACACCACCTCACGCAGGCGCGAGACATCGGTACCGACGACGAAGCGGATGTGCATCGTCGCCTTCGCGCCGGGCGGGATGGCGTTCACCGGGTGGTCGGGGTTGCCGGTGCGGTAGGCCAGCACTTCCAGCGTGTTCCAGGCCAGCACCCGCTCGGTGGGCGTGAGGTCGGGCTCGCCCCAGTCGCGGTCGATCTCCGGGTCGCCGGGGTCGCCGCCGAACTCCACGCCGGCCAGGGCCGCGCGCACATTGGCCGGAATCGGCGGCGGCAGCAGCGCCGGCACGAGGATGCGGCCGCGCGCGTCGACCATCGAGGCAATGGCGTTGGCCAGCACCGTGCCCGGGTTGCGCAACAAGCCGCCCCAGTTGCCCGAGTGGTGCCCGCCCGCGCGCAGCGTGAGCGAGAGGTCGAAGTTGGCCGTGCCGCGCGTGCCGAGGAAAAGCGTGGGCTGGTCGCGCCTGAGGCGCGGGCCGTCGCTGGCGATCAGCGCATCGGCGGCCAGCGCGGCACGTTCACGCATGCAGATCGCGGCCAGCCCCGGCGAGCCGGTCTCCTCGCCGGTCTCGACGAGGAACTTGACGTTGAAGCCCAGCCCCCGGCCCTGCGCGCCACGCACCTTCGCCACCTGCGCCAGCGCGGCGATGTTGATGCTGTGCTGGCCCTTGTTGTCGGCGGTGCCGCGGCCATAGAGGCGCTCGCCGTCGGCGGCCAGCACCCAGGGCCCCTGGCCGCGCTGCCAGCTCTTGTCCTGGCCGCGGATCACGTCGCCGTGGCCGTACACCAGCACCGTGGGCAGCGCATCGCTCTCGTGGCGCGAGGCGATGAGGAACGGGCCGTAGGCCGGTTCGGGGTTGGCGTGCAGCTCGAAGTGAAAGCCTAGAGCGGCCAGCGACGGCCCGATCTCGTCGGCCAGGTACGCGTGCAGCGCCGGGCCGCTTTGCGGGTCCTGGCTTTCGGTGCGGATGGCCACGCGGCGCGCCAGGTCGCGCAGGAATTCGCCGCCGTCGAAATGCGCGGCGGCGGCGGCCAGGGCTTCGGTGCGGCTCATGCTCGGCGCCCGCGCTTCAGCTCTTGCCCACGAGGCTGAAGTGCTCCACCACCGGCGGCTGCGCGAAGAACGGTCCGACGATGGCGCGCCACTGGGCGAACAGCGGCCCGCCGCGGAAGTGCACGGTGTGGTCCTCCAGCGTTTCCCAGAAGATCATCAGCACGTAGCGCTCGGGGCTCTCGATGCTGCGGTTGACCTTCCAGCCCTTCATGCCGTTGGCGCGCGCGATCACGGTCTTCAGGCCGTGCTGGATGGCATCGTCGAAGGCGGCCTGCTGGCCGGGCTGGATGCGGATGTCGGCGATTTCGAGAATCATGAGTGGCCTCCTGGATGTGGCGGGTGTGATCAGCGGTCGGGGCGTTCCCGGTAGGTGGGAGCCGAGTCTAGGCCGGGTGCGGCCGCGGGCCGCCGGCGCCGCCGCGGTGCCTGCCGCGGCACGGGCCGCGCAGGTGCGGCCGATAGCATGACGGTCATGTTGCTTGCCACCGGTGACCCGGCCCGCCAGCGCCGCATCGGCATCGCGCTGGTGACGCTGGCGACGATGTGCTTTTCGGTCATCGACGTGTGCGCCAAGTGGCTGGTGCAAAGCCTGCCGGTGGCCGAGGTGGTGTGGCTGCGCTTCGCCACCCACACCGTGCTGATGGCCGCGCTGCTGGCGCCCACACGCGGCGCGGCGCTGGTGCGGGTGGCGAACTGGCCGCTGCAGGGCCTGCGCGCGCTGATGCTGGTGAGCATGACGGCGCTGAACTTCGCCGCGCTGCAGTACTTGCAGCTGGCCGAGGTGGCGGCAATCCAGTTCTCGGTGCCGATCCTGATCGCGCTCGTCTCGGCGCTGGTGCTGAACGAGCGCATCGGCGCGCGGCGCTGGCTGGCCATCTGCGGCGGCTTTGTCGGCGTGCTGCTGGTGGTGCGCCCGGGCGGCCAGGGCTTCCACCCGGCGATCGCGCTGTCGCTGCTGAACGCCGCGATCTACGCGCTGTTCAACCTGCTCACGCGCCGCATGGCGGCCAGCGAGACGCCCGAGTCGATGCAGTGGCTGTCGGCGCTGGGCGCGGTGGTGGCCATCGCACCGTTCGCCGTGTGGCACTGGCAGTGGCCGGTGGGCATTCACACCTGGACGGTGGTGCTCGCCTGCGGCCTGGCCGGGGGGCTGGGCCATCTGCTGGTGGCCCACGCGCACCGGTACGCGTCGGCCGCGGTGCTGGGGCCGTTCCTGTACCAGCAGATCCTGTACATGACCTTCTGGGGCTGGCTCGTCTTCGCGCAGGTGCCCGACGCGTTTGTCGTCGCCGGTGCAGCGGTGGTGGCGCTGAGCGGGCTGTACCTCCTGTGGCTGGAGATGAAGCGCCGATAGCGAAGCCCCCGCGCCGCCAGCGAAGCCCCCGCGCCGCCAGCGAAGCCCCTGCGCCGCCAGCGAAGCCCCTGCGCCGCCACGGCACCACCCGGGGCCTGCCACCGGCAGGGGTGGCGTCGGCGGTCCTTTGTGGCGCCACTGCGCGGCGTTGCAGCCCGCCGTGCGAAATGGCACGGCCGCCGCCACCCCCGGCGGTGAACGCGGCGCGGTGTGGTGCCTCAAGTTGCGTGCCGCCACGCCCGAAAACCCGGTGGACGTGGGCCATGCCGTCAGGCCCCGTGATTGCCCCGGAGTCGTGCCCCACATGTTCAGCAGCCGCCCCCTCGCAGCGCCTGCGGCAGATGCCGCGCCGGGCGCGCCGACCATCGCCGTCGAGGACCTGCGCGTGGGGATGCACATCCATCTCGACGGCGGGTGGCTCTCGCATCCGTTCGCCCGCTCGAGCTTTCGCATCGCCCATGCCCAGCAGATCGCCACGCTGCGCGGGCTGAAGCTGCAGCGCGTGCGCTGGAGCCCGGAGCTGAGCGTGGCCGAGGGCGGCCTGCAGGGGTTGCTGCCGAGCGAGGCCGATGCCCACGCCCACCGCGGCGACGCGGCAAGCCCGCCGGCAGCCGCGCCCGCAGCGGCCGGCGAGGCCGCGGTGCGCGCCGAACAACGCCGTGCCGCGCTGGCCGCGGAGCGCCAGGCGCAGCAGCAGTGCGAGCGCCACTACGGCGAAGCCGCGGCGGCCTGGCGACAGGCCGGCGATGCGCTGGCGGCCGAGCCCGCGCGCGCCGGCGCGGCCGCCGGGGCACTTGCGCAGTCACTCACCGACAAGCTGATGGTCGACGGCGACATCGGCGTGCGCCTGCTGCCCGGCGGCGGCAACGACCGCGCCGCGGCGCATGCGCTGAACGTCACCGTGGTGGCGATGCTGCTGGCGCGCGCGCTGGGGCTGCCGCGTGCCGATCTGCAGGAGCTGGCGCTTGGCGCACTGCTGCATGACGTGGGCAAGATGGAGCTGCCCGAGCGTGCGCGCCACGTCGAGGCCGGCGCCTCGAACGCCGAGACGATGGCCTACCGCGAGCATGTGGCCCGCGGGGTTGCGGCCGGCAAGCGCATGGCGCTGGTCGAGGGCGCGCTGGGCGTCATCGCGCAGCACCACGAGCACGCCGATGCCAGCGGCTTCCCGCAGCGCCTGGGCGGCGACCGCATCGCGCTGGGCGCGCGCGTGGTGGCCATCGTCAACCGCTACGACAACCTGTGCAACCCGCCCGGCCGCACGCCGCCGCTCACGCCGCACGAGGCGGTGGCGATGCTGTTCGCGCACGGCCGCACGCGCTACGACGCGGCGGTGCTCAACGCCTTCATCCGCATGATGGGCGTGTACCCCGCCGGCTCGCTGGTGCAACTGACCGACGAGCGCTATGCGATGGTGGTGGCGGTGAACTCGTCGCGCCCGCTGAAGCCGCGCGTGCTGGTGCACGAGCCCGGCGTGCCGCGGCACGAGGCGCTGCTGCTCGACCTGGAGCGCGAGCCCGACCTGGGCATCCGCCGCAGCCTCACGGCCGCCAAGATGCCGGTGGGTGCCCTGCAGTACCTGGACCCGCGCCCGCGCGTGGCCTACTTCTTCGAGCCCCTGGCGCCCTGCGAGCCGCTGCCGCCGCCGGCGGTGGCCGCTGGGCCGCTGGCTGCCGCCGAACCGGCCTGAGGCCGGCCCGGCGACAGCTTCAACACGCGGTGCGGGCCATGCAGCCAGTGCAGCCAGTGCACCCGGCTCAGCCGGTTCAGCCGGCGCCGCCGGCTCAGCCAGTTCAGCCGGCGCCGCCGGCTCAGCCAGTTCAGCCGGCGCAGCCGGCTGGTGCGGCGACACTCGTGCAGGGGCTGCCGCATGCCGCGTGGCTGGTGGCGCTGCCCTCGGCCTGCGTGCTGGCCGTGAACGCCGCGGCGGCACGGTTGTTGGGTCGGCCGGTGCACGAGCTGCTCGGCGCGGGCGCCGAACAGCTGGCGTTCTCGCCCGAGGACGCCATCTGGTGGGCCGAGGCCGGGCAGTGCGACTGGGGCGACCCTGCGCAGTGGCACGAGGGCCTGGCGCTGGACAGCGACACCGTGCTGGCCTGCGCCGGCGACGAGCGCCCGGTGCGGCGCACCGTGACGCTGATGCGCCCCCCCGGGGGCCTGGACGGCGTGCATCGCGGCGCGCCATCACCACCGCCCACGGCCGCGGCCTGGGCCCTGGTGATGGTGGAGGACCGTGCGGCCGACGAGGCGCGCCAGGCCGAGCGCGAGTCGCGCATCGCCGAGCTCGAAGCGACGCTCGAGTCCACCGCCGACGGCCTGCTCGTCACCGACCTGGCCGGTGGCGTGCGCGCCTTCAACCGGCGCTTCGCGGCGATGTGGGGCCTGCCGGCCGAACTGCTGGCCAGCCGCGATGACGCCGCCATCGGCGCGTGGATGCAGCGCAGCGTGGAGGCCGGCGCCGAGTACGCCGAGCGCCTGGCGGCGCTGCAGGCGGCGCCGCTGCTGGCCGCCACCGACCGCCTGTCGCTGCTGGACGGCTCGGTCCTCGAGCGTGTCACGCGGCCCTTGTGGCGCAGTGGCCGGCCGCAGGGGCGGGTGTGGGCCTTTCGCGACCTCTCCGAGCGCCTGGCGGCCCAGGAACGCATCGAGGTGCTCAGCCACACCGACAGCCTGACCGGCCTGCCCAACCGGCGCCGCATGGCCGAGTGGGCGGACGAAGCCGCGCAGGCGGTCGGCCACGCGCGGGGCTCGCCGTTTGCGCTGCTGGTGGTGGACCTCGACCGCTTCCGCCAGATCAACGCCAGCTTCGGCCATGCGGTGGGCGACCGGGTGCTGCGCCACGTGGCCGAGCGCCTGGCCGGCTGCCTGCGCGACGACGACCGCCTGGCGCGCACCGGCGGCGACCAGTTCGGCGTGCTGCTGGCCACCGCCGACGCGCAGGCCGCCGAGGCGACGGCGCGGCGCATGCTGCACGTGGTGGGGCAGCCCTGCGTGCTGGAGGGCGCGACGTTCACGCTCACCTGCAGCATCGGCATCGCGCTGGCCCCCGCGCACGGGCGCACCGCCGACGAACTGGCGCGCCGCGCCGAGGCGGCGATGCGCGCCGTCAAGCACGCCGGCCGCGCCAACGTGCAGCTGCACCAGATGCGCGCCGAGGTCGACCGCCGCTCGCACATGATGCTCGACCACGCGATGCGCCAGGCGCTGGTCAGCGGGCGCTTCCGCCTGGCCTACCAGCCCCAGGTGGCGCTGGACAGCGGCTGCATCGTCGGCGCCGAAGCGCTGCTGCGCTGGCGCGACCCCGAACTGGGCGACGTGCCGCCGGGGCGATTCATCCCGGTGGCCGAGGAAAGCGGCTTCATCGTGGCCATCGGCGACTGGGTGCTGGCGCAGGCGGTGCGGCAGGCTGCGCTGTGGCACCAGCGCGGCTGGTCGGTGCCGGTGGCTGTCAACGTCTCGGCGCTGCAGTTCCAGCAGACGCAGTTCGTCGAGCGGGTGGCCGGCGTGCTGGCGGTGAGCGCGCTGCCGCCGCACCTGCTGGAGTTGGAGCTGACCGAGTCGATCCTGGTGCATGACGCCGACGACGCGCTGGCCCGGCTGCACGCGCTGGAACGCCTGGGCGTGCGCATGTCGATCGACGACTTCGGCACCGGCTACTCCAGCCTGTCGTACCTGAAACGCTTTCCGATCGACAAGCTGAAGATCGACCGCAGCTTCGTCAGCGGGTTGCCGGCCGACGAGACCGACGCCGGCATCGTGCGCGCCATCCTGCAGATGGCGCGGGCGCTGGACACGCGCTGCATCGCCGAGGGCGTGGAGACCGAGCAGCAGCGCGAGTTCCTGGTGCGCGAGGGCTGCGCCGAGATGCAGGGTTACCTGTACGCGCCGGCGCTCGACCCGCTGAGCTTCGAGCAGCGGCTGGTGCAGGCCGGTGCTGCGCCAGCCGCGGGTGAGCCCGAGGTGGGGCGCGCACCGGATGCGGCCGCGGCCTGCCTCGCTCCGGCAGCCCCCGCCGCACCCGCCCCGGCCGGCGGCGCGGGCGCACGCTACATCCGTCTCGTGCACGGCTAGCGGGTCGGGGTCTCCGCGCGGCAGCGCCCGAGGCCTCGACTTCTGCCACGCAGACCCCCGGTGCGCGGCCACTGCCGGCCGGTGCCCCGGCCGAACCTGCGGCCACAATGGCAGTTTCGCCGCGCCGATGGCGAAACACCGACCATGATCTACAAGTTCAAGAGTTCCGCCAGCGGCGATGTCATCATGCTCGGGCCGCACGGCGACCAGGTGCTGCGCCTGCTGGGCCGCGAGCCCGCGCCTCGCGGCATCGTCGAGCCGGGCGACATGCCCGTGGCAATTGCCGCGCTGCGCCGGGCGATCGACGAAGCCGAGCGCCGGGCGGCCGACCCGGGCGCCGTCTCGGCCGGTGACGACACCGCCGGCGAAGCCGAGCCGCCGGTGAGCCTGCGCCGCCGGCTGTGGCCGATGATCGACTTGCTGGAGCGCGCCGCGCACGAACGCGTGCCGGTGGTCTGGGGGGTGTGAGGGCATGAAGCTGTGGAGCGACAGCTGGGCCAGCGGCGAACCGATCCCGCCGCGCCATGCCGCCGGCCGCCCCGACGGCGCCGGCCGTGCCGCCTTCGGTGACAACCTCAACCCGCACCTGGCCTGGAGCGACCTGCCTGCCGGGACGCGCTCGATGGTGCTGATCTGCCACGACTTCGATGCGCCGGTGAGCGTCGGGCGCGTCAACCTCGAGGGCATCGAACTGCCGGTCGACGAGGACCGCGCCGACTTCTTCCACTGGGTGCTGGTGGACCTGCCGCCGCAGCCGATGGTCATCGCCGAGGGCGAATACAGCCGTGCCTTCGTGGCCCGCGGCAAGCCGGGCCCGGCGGCGCCGGGCGGCGCGCGGCATGGGCGCAACGATTACACGCGCTGGTTCGCCGGCGACACGGCGATGGCTGGCGACTACTTCGGCTACGACGGCCCGTTCCCGCCGTGGAACGACGCGCTGGTGCATCACTACGTGTTCACGCTGTACGCGGTGGCGCTGCCGCGCCTGCCGCTGCAGGGCGTGTTCGACGGCCCCGACGTGCGCCGCGCGCTGGCCGGGCACGTGTTGGCCGAAGCGACCCATTCGGGCACCTACACGCTGAACCGGCGGCTGCTCGTGACCCACGATGAGTGAGCCCGCGCGCCTGGTGTTGCTGCGCCACGGCGAGACGGCGTGGAACACCGAGCTCAGGGTGCAGGGCTTCACAGATGCACCGTTGAACGACCGCGGCCGCTGGCAGGCCGAGCGTGCCGCCGAAGCGCTGGCCGCCGAAGGGCTGACCGCGGTCTACAGCAGCGATCTGCAGCGTGCCCGCGCCACCGCCGAGGCGGTGGCCCGCGCCGCGGGCCTGCCGCAGGTGCAGGCCGACACCGCGCTGCGCGAGCGCGGCTTCGGCCGCTTCGAGGGCCTGACCTACACCGAGATCGAGGCGCGCTGGCCCGACGACGCGCGGCGCTGGCGGCAGCGCGAGGCCGGCTTCGCCCCCGGGGGCGGCGAGACGCTGGAGGCCTTCAGCGCGCGCTGCGTGCCGGCGGTGGCGGCCATCGCCGCGCGGCATGCCGGCCAGTGCATTGCCGTGGTCGCCCACGGCGGAGTGCTCGACTGTCTGTATCGCGCCGCCACCGGGCTGGGCCTGCGGGACGCGCGCACCTGGCAGCTGGGCAACGCCAGCATCAACCGGCTGCTGTGGAACGGCCGCGGCTTCACGCTGGTGGGCTGGAACGACGACGCCCACCTGCAGGCGACGCAGCAACTCCCCGCGGTGGACGCGCAGTAGCGCTGCGACTGCCGACCGGCCAAGCCCAGCGGCCGCCGCGGAACCGGCTTTGCCGGGCCGCCTTCAGGGGAAGCCTGTTACCGCCGCAGCTCGCGCCAGGCGTTCTTCGACGGCGGGATGGTGGTGCCGATCGGCAGCTGGCGCTGGAACACCGTGTTGTCGGAACGGTGCGTGGTGCCGTAGACCTGCCCGCCGACGACGCGCAGCGTGATCACGCGGGAACTGGTGGCGTTGCTGGAGACCAGCGCCGCGGCGAAGGTCGAGCCGGACACCTTCATGCCGTCGGCGATGTTCACCAGGTACAGGTACGACGACTGCGAGCAGTCCGAGCCGCCTTGCTTGTTGGTGACGAAGGCGATGGTGCCGTAGGTCACCACCGGGTGCGTGTTGGCCTGCTCGCCGGTGGGCAGGTCCATGAACCAGCCGCGCTGCGTGGTCCAGTCCAGCGCCGGGCCGGTGATGGGCGTCGAGGCAGCGGTGCCGTTGTCGTTGACCCGGCTGTAGGCGCGCGCCACCAGGGTCGAGCGGGCGTTGGCGATGGTGCTGCCGTCAGCCACGGCGTAGAAGGTCTGCGTGCGGGTGCTGCCGAAGTCGTTGATGTCCAGCAGCCGGCCGGTGCCCACGAGCACCACGCGCTGGGTGCCCTGCCACACCAGCTCGGGTGCGGAGGTGACCGCCTGGCGGTTGCCCGAGGCGTCGTAGAAGGTGGCCACCAGCGTGCCGTCGTGCGTGCCGGCGCCGGCGGTGCTCAGGTCGAAGCGCCACAGGTTGCCTTTCAGGTCGCCACCGTAGACGTAGCGCACGCTGCCGTCGGCGTCCTTGAAGGCCGACAGGTGCACCAGGCCCGCCTCGTCGCCGGCGCTGCCCTCGGTGGTGCGGAAGGTCTTCATCACGGCGCCGGTGGTGGCGTTGAGCATCCACATGCGGCCCTTGCCGTCGCCGATCGAAAGCCCGTTGTCGTAGCCTGAGCTGACCAGCACCACGTTGGTCGGGGTGCCGCCGACCATCACCTTGGCCACCACGGGCCGGCCGACGGTGTAGCCCATCAGTGCGCGGTTGGTGGTGTCGGTGCTGGCCGGGAAGACCCACCGGTACTGGGCAGCGGCGTCGGCCTCGGTGGCCGGCCGCGGGTTGCTCACGTCCAGCGCGTAGTAGCTGCGGCCGGCCGCGCCGAGCCCGCCCACCAGCAGCTTGGAGCTGCTGCTCAGCTGTGCGTAGGTGGGCGTGGCGTCCAGCTGGGTGCGGAAGACCCAGCCGCGCTGCGCCGACTGGCCCACCGCGGCCAGCGTGTCGGGCGGCTGGTAGGCCCACAGCTCGCTGCCGGTGGCGGTGTCGAAGGCGTGCAGCATGCCTTCGCCCGAGGCGAGGTAGACCACCCCCTCGGTGCGCGACACCACCGGCTCGGCGTTGATGACCGCGCCGATCAGGCTCGTGCGCGCGCGCACGGTGTTGCCTTCGCCGCTGCGGTTGCCGCGCAGGTAGTCGATGATCTGGTCGTTGGTGTACGTGGCGTTGTCGGGGTTGGCGGCGGCACCGAAGTTGGCGCTGGTGAAGACCAGGCCCGCCGCGTCGTTGGAGCCGAAGATGAGGCGCGTGCCCCAGCTGCGCGCCGCCAGCAGCGTGTTCGCCGACCAGGTGCCCGGCAGGGCCGCGGCCGGGTCGTATGGCGTGATCGCCCCGGTGGCGTTGTTGGCGGCGTTGCGCGTGAGGTCGCCGCTCCAGCCGCGGGTGTTGTAGCTGCCGAGGTAGGCGAAATCGTCGCCGCGTCCGAGGTTGACCGAGCTGACGCCGATGGAAGCCTGCGCGCCGTCCTGCGACAGGATGTCGTCCAGGCCGGCGCGGATGCGCAGCGCGGTCTCCTCGGGCGTCGTCGCCAGGTACATCTTGCCGCGCCCGTTGATCGTGGCGTGCCAGAGGTCGTCGATGGAGGTCGGGTTGCGGTCCAGGTCGGGCGCCGGCCAGGCGCTGGTGCTGGTGGGCACGGGCGTGCTCTCGCCGAGCCACACCGTGCCGCGCGCACCGAGCGACAGGCCGTAGGTGTTGACGTGCAGGTCGGTGTTCAGGTCGGTGGCCGTGGCCGGCAGCCGCCCGGTGGCCAGGTCGGTGCGCGGGTTGTTGGTGTAGTAGCGCAATGCCAGATCGGCCAGCGAGCTGCCGAAGATCGTCTCGTAGGGCGCGCCGCTGCCCCAGGTGGCGGCGGACTTGCCGCTCTGGTAGGCCGGCGTCGACACCGCGCTCGCGTAGGCGAAACCGTCGGTGACGACGAAGGCGTTGTTGCGCTGGCAGGCGTACTGGACGATGGAGGATCCGGTGGAGTCGTTGCCCGAGTACAGGCCGCTGACGAACTTCAGCGTCTCGCGCGTGGGCGTGCCGCCGCTGGCCTCGGTCTCGTAGAAGATGCCGGCCACGCGCAGGCGGTTGACGGTGGCGGTGGCCGCATCGGCGTCGTAGATGCGCGGCGTCGTGGTGTTGGCCGAGTAGGGCACCACGCCCAGCCGCATGCCGCTGAGGTTCTCCAGCGTGTCGCCCATCGCGCCGGCCAGCATCAGCTTGCGCTTGCGGTAGTACTGGAACCAGTTGGCGAAGTTCTGCATCTCGTCGGCGTAGCTGCGCCCCGACGGGAAGGTGTTGCCGGCCTTGATCTCGTAGCGCTTGAGCGTGACCGAGGTGCTGCCGGGAAGGTAGGTGCAGGCATCGGTGCCCACGCTCACCGTGGCGGGCACGGTGCACGACTCGCGCACCCAGTAGGTGGCCGGGTAGTAGGCCATCGACACGCGGGTCACGGCGCCGGCGGCGGCGTTGATGTCGGCGCCCAGCGCGGCGCCCCAGGCGCCGCAGCTGCCGTTGCTGCTGCTGCACTGCGAGATGGAGGCGCCGGCCGGAATGCGCATGCCGGGCAGGGCGGTGAACACCCGGGCGGTGCTGTTGTTGGCAGCGACGTTGGCCGTGAGGTTGAACGTGAAGGTCCCCAGGATGGGGTGCGACCTGGCGGCGGTGGTCGTGGCGTTGGCCGGCGTGACCGCGCCGGTGGACAGCTGCGCCGGCGCCCACGGGGCGTAGGTGATGAGCGGGTTGTAGTACAGCGTGTTGTGCATCGGCGAGCTGGCCGGGTCCGTCGGCGCCGAGCGGTAGGTGCCGGCGGCGTCCTGGTAGACGCCGGACCAGCGCGTCACCGCGAACTGCGTCGTGGGCAGCACTGCGAAATGGTCGTTGGCGTTGTCGCCGTACTGGCGGGTTCCGGTGCCGGTGCCGTTGGGGAACAGATAGGCGAACTTGCGCCAGGTCGAGCTCGACGTGCCGGCGGGAAAGAACCACGGCGCCGTGATCGTGCGCAGCGACGGGTTCGGGTGGGTGGCGTCCACGCCCCAGCCGGTGCCGTCGGTGTAGTTCCACCACACCGAGCCGTCGTTGCCGTAGTTGATGATCTCGAAGTCCATCGAGCCGGAGTTGTCGAACGCGAAGACGACGTTCGGCTTGGCCAGCACCGAGGCCTTCAACGGCAGTTCGGCCAGGCTGGTGGCCTGCGAGGCCACGGTCCAGCAAAGGCCGGCCAGGGCCAGCACGCTGGCGATCGCGCGGGTGGGTGTCTTCATCGTCTTGCTCCCCAGGGCTGGGCGGCCCTGCAACGGCGCCGCGGCGCTCAACCCTTGGTGACCAGCGTCTGCACCCAGGTCTCCGAGTCTTTCGGGCCGAGGATGCGCACGGTGATGCGGAACTGGCGCGCGTTGGGCGGGTCGACGGCCTCGGCCCCCACGCGGCTGGACTCCTGTTGCGGCACCTGCCGCACCAGGCACTGCCGCAGCGTGTCGGTCACCGGCGCGGTGTTGCACATGCGCTCGACGACGTAGCGCACGCTGTAGCTGCCCACGGCGACTTCGGGCGCCGAGGCCCAGGCGACGTTGGGGATGCCGTAGGCGTCGCCCGCCTGCTGCGTGGCCCAGTACCAGTTGCCGCTGTTGACCTCTTCGCCGGCCAGCGCGCGCACGGCGGCGAAGGCGGTGTTGATGCCGACCTCGCTGGCCTGCAGCGAGACCTCGCGGCTGGCGTTGTTGCCGCTGGCCAGCGTGCCCGTCTCGGTCATGCGCGCCAGGGCCAGGCCGCCCAGCACCATCACCGACATCAACACCAGCACGACCAGCGTCGTGACACCGCGCGTCGCCCCGCGCGGGAAAGTGGGTCTACGCGGCGAGGTCCTCATGGCACCATTCCCAGCACGAGGTTGCGCAGCGGCACGACCAGCGTGGAGCTGCGGTAGCGGTAGCACTGCCAGTCGGCGACATCGGCCGTGACCGCCGTGCCGAACAACGTGGGCATCGCGGTGCTCGCCTCGCAGTCGCCGGCGGCGTTGCGCTTCTCGGCCTGCGCGCTGCGCGTGACCAGCCCGATGCGCAGCGCGCGCACGCGCGGCAGGTTGGCCGGCGTGAGCGTGGCGAACGCGCCGCTGGCCGCCTGCCAGGAGGCCAGCGCCGTGGTGCCCGCGTTGGCCAGGCCGTACTCGGCGCGGAAGGCGAGGACGTTGCGTGCCAGCACGGCACTGGTGCCGGCCAGCGGCCGCTCCAGCGTGAGGTCGGTGCCCACCAGGCGGAAGCGCGACCAGCGCACGTCGCCCAGCAGCGTGACGCGGCCGCGGTCGGGGTAGGTGACGGCGGTGGTGAAGGCCGCGCGGTTGAAGCGCGCGGTGGACAGGTTGTCGAACTCCACGCTTTGCGGCGTGTCCAGCGACGCCGGCGTGTTGGCGGTGACGGTGCGCACGACGCAGGGGTCGCCGGGCGTCTGCGGCGCCAGCAGCACGGCCTGGCCCACCGCGGCCGGCAGCAGCGAGCGCAGCTGCGCCGCACTGGCTGTGGTGGCGGCGTTGAGCAGCACGTTGGTACCCGAGGCCACCTCGGTGGCATAGAGCACGTCGATGCGGTCGCCGCCGGCCTCCGCGGTAATGGACAGCGGCGTGAAGGTGGCGCCGTCGATCAGCGCGGTGGTGCCGACGCTGAGGTTCAGGCGCTGGCACAGGAACTGCGAGTCGCCGAAGAAGCCCAGGCCGGCAGCGGCGACGTCGTCGCGCAGCGCCGCCAGTGCCGTGCTGGTGTTGATCATCGCGCCGCCGGTGCCCATGCCCTGGCGCTGCGTGGCGGTGAAGAGCATTGCGCCGCTGGTCGCCGCCAGGCTGATGAGCAGCGCGACGACGATGCCCGCCATCAGCTCGACGAGCGACAGGCCGCGGCCTGGCGTGGCGGCGGCACCGCGGTGGCCGCGCCCGGCGCGGCGGCTGGTGAGGTCAGCGCACATCGGTGACGGCCTCCAGGCGCCGCGCCTCGCCGCTGTCCTTGCCGGTCCAGCTCAGCACCACGGTCATGCGGCCGGTGGCGGCGTCCAGCGTGGCGGTGCTCGCCACCGTGCCGGGCAACGAGCTGGCGACCCGGCCCTGCCAGTCGCTGGCGCGGGCCTGGGCGGCGGAGTTGGTGCAGGCGCCGGTCTGCGGCAGCGTGTAGCAGGCCGCGTTGGCGCCGTCGACCAGCACGGTGGCCAGCAGTTCGGAGGACATCTGCGTGGCCACCTGGCGCGACTGCGCCTCGGTGGTCTGGGCCATCATGCGGCCCTGGAAGCCGGTCATGGCCAACATGCCGAAGGCCAGGATGGCCAGCGCGACAAGGCCGTCGATGAGGCCGGCGCCGCGGGCCGCCGCCAGCGCCGGCAGGCGCCGGGCGGGTGTTGCGCAGCGGGCCGGGGCGTGTGCTGTGGCGGTCATGGTCAGCACCCCGAGAGCTTGTTGCCGCACAGGCGGATGCCGCCGCCGCCATCGACGCGCAGGCCGGGGCAGCGCTGGTCGGACGAACAGGTGACGCCGGGCAGCGACAGATCGATCGCCGCGGCGACGAACTCCACCGAGGGCGCGACGCTGCGGTCCACGAGGTAGCCGCGCGGCGAGAAATCGACCGTGGCGGCGGCGGCCGTCACGCCGCCGGCCAGCGTGCGTTCGCGCAGCAGCGTGGTGGCCGCGGTGTCCTGCGCCTCCAGCACCTGGATCGTCGAGCCCGAGGTCGTCAGGCGCACGACGCGGTTGCGTTTGATGGCCTCGCTTTGCGCGAACAGGGCCTCGGCCTGCAGTGCGTTGCCGCCTTCGCGCAGGCGCGAGTTGTTCATGTAGTCGGCCAGATGCGGCGAAGCCGCCATGGCCAGCAGGCCGGCCACGGTGACGGTGACCATCAGCTCCACCAGCGACAGGCCGCGCGACAGGCCGCGCGGTGGGGCAGGCCGGTGACGCCGCGCGATCAGGTGTCGCATGTGCCCCCCCGTGTGGTCCAGCAGGCGGTGGCCGGCGTGCCTTTGGGATGTGCGGTGGTGTTTCGCGCGCCCTGGTGATTGATGGTGAAGGTGTAGCCGACCATCGCCCCGGCGCCGGTGGCGGTGGCCGTGAAGCCGGTGCCGCCGCCGCTCAGCGCGCAGGTGATGGCGAAGTTGTTCACCGTCGGCACGGCCACGCCGCACGCCGCGCCGTTGGCGTAGCTGCCGGTGTCCTGGAAGCGCTGCTCCATGCGCACCGCATAGGCGCTCAGGCCGTCCAGGGCGGCCGGCACGCGTGAGCGCTGCGTGTAGTTGCTGTACGCCGGCAGTGCCACGGCGGCCAGGATGGCGACGATGGCGATCGCGACCAGCAGCTCGATGAGCGTGAAGCCGCGCGCCGAGGCGCTTCGGGAACATTGACGGGCCATGCCGATCACCTGGTAGTGAGAGCGTTCGGGCGTGGGTGCCCCGCACACGGGGTGCGCGAAGCCACTGCCATGCCCGGGTATCGGCAGGCTGCCGCCGCGACTTGAGCGCCGCGAGGGGCTTCGAAGTGTGAACTCGGTGCGCCGGCGTTCAGCCCGGCGCCACCGGCGTGACGACGTTCACGCCGCGGCGGCCGGCGCGCCGCTCAAGTGCCGAACAGATCGTCCGAAGACGGCCGGCCGGGCGGCACGAGGCCCAGGTGCCGCCAGGCCGCCACGGTGGCCATGCGGCCGCGCGGCGTGCGCTGCAGGTAGCCCTGCTGGATGAGGTAGGGCTCGATCACATCCTCGATGGTGCCGGCCTCTTCGCCGATCGCGGCAGCGAGGTTGTCCAGCCCCACCGGGCCGCCGTCGAAGCGCTGGATCACCGCCTCGAGCAGCTTGCGATCCATCACGTCGAAGCCCAGCGGGTCGACGTCGAGCATCACCAGGGCCTTGTCGGCGGTGGGTGCATCGATGTGGCCGTGCGCCTTGACCTGCGCGTAGTCGCGCACGCGGCGCAGCAGCCGGTTGGCGATGCGCGGTGTGCCGCGCGAGCGGCGTGCGATCTCCATCGCGCCGGGATCGTCGACCGCCACTTCGAGCAGGCCGGCCGAGCGCTTGACGATGCGCGAAAGCTCTTCGGCCGAATAGAACTCCAGGCGGGCGACGATGCCGAAGCGGTCGCGCAGCGGGTTGGTGAGCATGCCGGCGCGTGTGGTGGCGCCCACCAGCGTGAACGGCTGCAGGTCGAGCTTGATCGAGCGCGCCGCGGGCCCCTCGCCGATCATGATGTCGATCTGGTAGTCCTCCAGCGCGGGGTAGAGGATCTCCTCGACCACCGGGCTCAAGCGATGGATCTCGTCGATGAACAGCACGTCGTGCCGTTCGAGCCCGGTGAGGATGGCCGCCAGGTCCTTGGGCTTTTCCAGCACCGGCCCCGAGGTCTGGCGCAGGTTCACGCCGAGCTCGCCGGCGATGATGTGGGCCAGCGTCGTCTTGCCCAGGCCCGGCGGGCCGAACAGCAGCACGTGGTCCAGCGCCTCGTTGCGTTGCCGGGCGGCCCCGATGAAGATCTCCAGCTGCTCGCGCGCCTTGGCTTGACCGACGTACTCGGCCAGCCCCTTGGGGCGCAGCGCGCGCTCGATGGCCTCTTCGTTGGGCGAGGCGGCTGCGGCGCCCAGCACCCGGGCCCGGCCTGCCGGACCGGGCGCGCCACCCTCGCGTGCAGCGCCGAAGTCGTCGGTCTGGATCGACATGGCGACGATTATCGGCGCCGGTACCATCCGCACTCACCTCTCACCCCCGGCGGAGCACCCGATGATCAAGCTGCACGGCATGACGCTTTCGAACTACTACAACAAGGTCAAGCTGGTGCTGCTGGAAAAGGGCGTGCCGTTTGTCGAGCAGGAGCAACGCACGCGCAGCAAGGACGAGGCGGTGCTCGCGGCCACGCCGCTGGGCAAGATACCGTACGTCACGCTCGACGACGGCCGCACACTGTGCGAGAGCCAGGTGATCGCCGACTACCTGGAGGTCGCGTACCCGCAGCCGCCGCTGATGCCGCGTGATCCGGTGGCGGCGGCCAAGGTGCGCGAGCTCATCGCGTTCATGGAGCTGTATCTCGAGCTGGTGGCTCGCGAGCTGTATGCCGAGGCGTTCTTCGGCGGCAAGGTCGGCGACGAGGCGAAAGCCGGCGTGCGCGAGCGACTGGCGCGCAACATTCCGGCGTTCAAGCGGCTGGCCCGGTTCGCGCCCTACGTGGCCGGCAGCGAGTTCACGCTGGCCGACGCCGCGGCCTACGCCACGCTGCCCACCGTGGCGCAGGCCACCAAGGCGGTGCTCGGCGAGGACCTGCTGGCGGCCGCGGGCATCGACTGGAAAGCCCACCTGAAGCTGCTGGGCGAGCGGCCGACCGTGCAGCGCGTGAACGCCGACCGCAAGCGTGATCTGGAGGCGATGGCGGCCGCCTCGAAGGCCAAGGGCAGCTGACGGCCAAGGCTCGCCGCAGCGCGCCAGCTTTCTAGGGGGTGGGTTCGCCAGCCGCGTGGATTCGGCCCCAGCGCAGGGAACTTCCGCCGGAGCCGACGACTCACAGTGTGCGCACGCTGTGGTCGGAGTTGGCGTTGACATTGGGTTACGACCCATGCCTCCCCGACCGCAGCAGGGTTTCTCTGTTGTGCGGCCGGCGGTTTGCTCCTTCGGGCAGGCGGCCGAAATCCTCGGGCGGTTCTCCTCCTCCTCCCTCCCTCCCTCGTTCGCCCGGGGGCGCTGCACAACAGCATTTCTTCCGCGGCGCGGGCGGCCTTGCAGCCACTCGCGCTGCCTCGCGGTTCACTGCGGGTGGATGCTCAGTGGTGCAGACACCTCCGCCGGCGGGCTGCCTCGCTGCCCTTCGGTGAGGGACAGGGTCTGGAACAGGCCCGAACGATCGACGAAGAACGTCTCGACGAAACGGGCCGTGCCGCCCGGCAGCCGCAGCGGTGCCGGAAACGGCGCGGCGCGGCGCAGCACCGCCAGCACCCAGGGCTCGACTTCCTCGGCCGCCGGCTTGCGCACCACGCTCAGCGAGGTGACGCGGCCGCGCTCGTCGATCTCCGCCTCCACCGAGACGATGCCGTAGACGAGCGGGGGCAGTTCATCGGGGTAGACGCGGCCGGGGAAACACTCGTACAGGTGCCGCGAGGCTTCGAGCCGGTAGGCCTCGATCGTCGCCACTGCCGCCGGGGCCGGCGGCCGGCACAACGGCGGCGGGACCATGTTGAATTGCGCAGCGGCGCGAGCGGGCGCCAGCCCGACGAGGAGCGCCGCCAGCAGGCCGGGCCACAGCCCCCGGCGGCCGCGGCGCCAGCGGCACGGCGGGGCCGCGCGCCCGGCGCGCGGCACGCCGCCGCGTGTGCTCAACGCAGCCACCCCTTGTGGCGGAAGTAGATGAAGGGCGCCGCGACGCTGGCGGCCATCAGCGCCAGCGCGAACGGGTAGCCCCAGGCCTGGTTCAACTCGGGCATGAAGCGGAAGTTCATGCCGTAGATGCTGGCGATGAGCGTGGGCGGCAGCAGCGCCACGCTGGCCACCGAGAAGATCTTGATGATCTTGTTCTGGTTGATGTTGATGAAGCCGACCACCGCGTCCATGAGGAAGTTGATCTTCTCGAACAGGAACGCCGTGTGCGAGTCGAGCGAGTCGATGTCGCGCAGGATCTGGCGCGCTTCCTCGAACTGCTCGGCGCTGAGCATGCGGCTGCGCATCATGAAGCTCAGCGCCCGGCGTGTGTCCATGACGTTGCGGCGGATGCGGCCGTTGACGTCTTCCTCGCGCGCGATGGCCGCCAGCACCTCGGCGGCGGTGGCGTCGTTCACGTCTTCCTTGAGCACCCGGGCGCTCACGCGCTCCAGTTGGTCGTAGATGCCCTCCAGCGCGTCGGCGCTGTACTCGGCGTCGGCGTCGTACAGCTTGAGCAGCACGTCCTTGGCGTCTTCGATCAGCGCCGGAATGCGCCGCGCTCGCAGGCGCAGCAGCCGGAACACCGGCAGGTCTTCGGCGTGCACCGAGAACAGCACCTTGTCGAACAGGATGAAGGCCACGCGCACGTTGCGCGGTGCGGTCGGGTCGTCGATGAGGAAGTCCGAGCGGATGTGCAGCTCGCCGTTGTCTTCTTCGTAGAAGCGGGCCGACTCCTCGAGGTCGTCTCCGACGATGTCGTCGGGGATGGTCAGGCCGAATCGGCTCTTGATCCAGCCTTTCTCCTCGGCACTGGGCGCTTCCAGGTCGACCCACACCGGCTGCACGTGGGCGAGCGACAGCGCCAGCTCTTCGGCGCTTTCGATCTCTTCCTGGAACAGCCGGCCGTTGGCCAGCGTGAAGACGTTGAGCATCAGCTCGTTCGCTCACAGCGAGGGGTTGGCGGGAGGATCTGCGAAGTCCGTGCCACCCTGGCTGCAGGCGGCGGCTGCATGGGCGGTGCAGCGGCGCTCGAGCTGGGATGGACGGTCACCGAGGGTGACTGGGGTCCAAGAGGTCGGCTCCGTGATGGCGACGGCAAATTATTGCATCGCGGTCCTCGCGCGACCGTGGGCTCGTGCCCCTGGCATTCCCTACGCGCCGGGTTCGGGCGGCCAGCGCGGCCGCCGCGCCGAGCTCAGCCCGCCGCCGGCGGAGGACGATCTTCGCGTGCCGAGCCGGCCACGAGATCGAAGCGGAACAGCCGGCACTCGATCGGCCCGTTCCACAACGGTACGCGGCGGCTCTCCTTCAACCGCATCAGCGAAGGCAGGCGCATCTCGGGGCTCAGCACCCAGGCGGTCCAGCCGGCGTATTCGCGCTTCCACTGCGCGGCCAGCGACGCGAAGAACGTGGCCGCGCCGGTGCCGGGCTCGAAGCCTTCGCGGGCGGCGCCTGGACGCGAAGGCGTCCCGCCCTCTGCGGGGAGGCCACGTGCGCTGCCGCGGCCCTTGGCCTCGATGCGCTCGCCGTAGGGCGGGTTGAGGATCATCGTGCCGCGCGCGGCCGGCGCGCTGCGTTCGAGCGCATCGACGGTCTTGAACTCGATGGCCGCGCGCACGCCGGCGCGTTCGGCGTTGCGCGCGGCGAAGTCGGTCATGCGAAAGCTCACGTCCCCGGCGATGAGCGGCACGCGCGCCGGATGCACACGCGCCCGCGCGGCAGCCTGCATCTCGCGCCACGCCGGCAGGTGCGGCTTGAACGGGGCCAGCCGTTCGAAGGCGAAGCGGCGCTGCGAGCCGGGCGCAATGCCGCAGGCCAGCTGCGCGGCCTCGATGACGATGGTGCCCGCGCCGCACATCGGGTCGAGCAGCGGCCCGTCTTCGGCGCGCCCGCGCCAGCCGGTGGCGGCCAGCATCGCCGCGGCCAGCGTCTCCTTCAGTGGCGCCTCGCCGGTGTCCTCGCGCCAGCCGCGCTTGAACAGCGGCTCGCCGCTCGTGTCGACGTACAGCGCCGCGTGGTCCTCGCCGACGAACAGCACCAGCGGCAGGTCGGGCCGTTGCACGTCGACACTGGGCCGCGCGCCGGTGGCCTCGCGCAGGTGGTCGCACACGGCGTCCTTGATACGCAGCGCGGCGAAGTTCAGGCTCGTCAGCGGCGAACGGCGGGCGCTCACGTCCACGCGCAGCGTCTGCGCCGGCGTGATCCACAACGTCCAGGGCACCTGGCGCGCCAGCTCGTACAGGTCGTGCTCGTCGCGATAGGGCCCTTCGGCCAGCGGCCACAGCACGCGGGTGGCCAGGCGGCACTCGAGGTTCAGGCGCATCGCGCCGGCCAGCGTGCCCTGGACGTACACGCCGCCGCGGCCGGCCTCTGCACCCTCGCCGCCCTCCACGCCCTGGCCGCCCTCGCCGAAGCCCGGCATCGTGCGCACCTCCTCGGCCAGCAGCGCTTCCACGCCTTGCGGGCACGGCAGGAACAGCGGCCGGGCTTCGCCCGGCCCGGCTGCGCGGGCCGGCGCACTGCTCGCGCGGCGCGTCTGAACGCGGCGGTCGCTCACAGCGTCTTTCGCATCGCCGCCGGCGCGATCTTCAGCGCCTCGCGGTACTTGGCCACGGTGCGCCGCGCCACCTGGATGCCCTGCTCTTCGAGCATCTGGCTGATCTGGCTGTCCGACAGCGGTTTGCCGGCATCCTCGGCGGCGACGAAGCGCTGGATCAGCGCGCGCACCGCGGTCGAACTCGCGTTGCCGCCGGCATCGGTGTTGAGCGAACTGCCGAAGAAGTACTTCAGCTCGAACGTTCCCTGCGGCGTGGCCATGTACTTGGCGGTGGTGACGCGCGAGATCGTGCTCTCGTGCAGGCCGAGTTCGTCGGCGATCTCGCGCAGCACCAGCGGCTTCATCGCGATGGCGCCATGGGTGAAGAACGCGCGCTGCCGCTCGACGATGGCGCGGCTGACGCGCAGGATGGTGTCGAAGCGCTGCTGCACGTTCTTCACGAACCAGCGCGCCTCCTGCAGCCGCGCGCTCAGCCCCGGGTTGCCGTTGGCGCCGCGCTGTGCCTTGGCGGCCTGGGCGTACAGGTCGTTGATGCGCAGCCGGGGCATCACGTCCGGGTTCAGCGTGACGGCCAGCCCGCGGCCGGACTTGCGCACGACGACGTCGGGCACGATGACGTTCGACTCGGCGTCGGCGAACGGCCGGCCGGGCTTGGGCTCGCAGGCCACGATGAGCGCCTGCGCCTGGCGCACGAGCTCCTCGCTGGCGCTGGTGAGGGACATCAGGCGGCGGAAGTCGCGCTTGGCCAGCAGCTCGAGGTAGTTCTGCGCGATGCGCAGGGCCAGCGTGCGCGCGGGGCTCTTCGCGTGGTGCCTCAACTGCAGCGCCAGGCACTCGCCGAGGTCGCGCGCGCCCACACCGGCGGGCTCCAGGCTCTGCAGCCAGCGCAGCGCGCACCGCGCGCGGTCGTGCAGCACGTCGGCGGCATCGCTGCCCGGCTCCACGCCCTCGATCTGCTGGAGGCGGGCCTCGATCTCCTCCAGCGGGTCGGCGAGGTAGCCGTCGCCGTCCAGCGAATCGATCAGGGCCAGCAGCACGGCGCGGTCCTCGGGGGTGAGGCGCATGGCGGCCACCTGGCGTCGCAGATGCTCGGCCAGCGTGGTGCCGGCGCCGCGGCGCTCGTGCATCTCGGAGTCGTCATCGCCGTCTGCAGTGGTGCGCGACCGCGGTGTCTCGCCGATGCCGTCGAAATCGTCGCCCTCGGTGCCGTTCTCCCAGTCGTCGCGACCCGGGGTGCCGAAGTCCTCGGCGCGCATCTCGGCCAGGCCGTCGGCGCCGCCCGCGCTGTCGGCGCCCTCGGCAGGCTCGCCGCGGCCGTCGAAGGGCTCGTCGCGGTCCGCTGGTCTGGCGTCCATCGGTGCGCGCTCCAGCGGCGTCTCGAACGGACTCGCGCCTTCCTCCTCCTCGACATCGAGAAAGGGGTTCTGCTCGAGCATCTGCTCGACTTCCTGGTGCAGCTCCAGCGTCGACAGCTGCAACAGGCGGATCGACTGCTGCAGCTGCGGCGTCAGCGCCAGGTGCTGCGACAGGCGGACCTGCAGCGTCGGCTTCATGGCGTGCGCCTCGGCAGCCCGCCGCCGGGCCCTTTGGGAGTGCCCCGCGGTCCGCCTTGCCGCCCCGGGAGGGGCCGCAGCAGGGTAGCCAAGGCGCGAAGCGACAAGCCTGCGCTCGCCATGTCACATGCGGAAGTGTTCGCCGAGATAGACCTTGCGCACTTCGGCGTTGGCCACGATCTCGGCCGGCGTGCCTTCGGCCAGCACGCTGCCTTCGCTGATGATGTAGGCGCGGTCGCAGATGCCCAGCGTCTCGCGCACGTTGTGGTCGGTGATGAGCACGCCGATGCCGCGCGCGCGCAGGAAACCGATGATGCGCTGGATCTCGATCACGGCGATCGGGTCGACGCCGGCGAACGGCTCGTCCAGCAGGATGAAGCGCGGCTGCGTGGCCAGGGCCCGCGCGATCTCGACGCGGCGCCGCTCGCCGCCGGAAAGCGCCGGCGCCGGCGAGTCGCGCAGCTTCTCGATGGCCAGGTCGGCCAGCAGCCGTTCGAGCAGTGCGTCGATGTGCCGCGGCGGCAGCGCTCGGCCGTCGGCACCGCGCTGCAGTTCGAGCACGGCGCGGATGTTCTCGGCCACCGTCAGCTTGCGGAAGATCGACGCCTCCTGCGGCAGGTAGGACAGGCCGAGCCGCGAGCGTTGGTGGATGGGCAACGTCTGCACGGGTCTGCCGTCGATGCGGATGACACCGTCATCGGCACGCACGAGCCCGACCACCATGTAGAAAGTCGTGGTCTTGCCGGCGCCGTTGGGCCCGAGCAGGCCTACCACCTCGCCGGCGGCTACCGCCAGGTGCACGTCCTTCACCACCTGGCGCGCGCCGTAGCTCTTCTGCAGGTGCTCGGCTTCGAGCCGGCTGGGGCGCGCAGGCGCCGGGCCGGTCGGCAGGTCGGCCGCCGGCAGGCCGGCGGCGCTCACCGGCGTTCCCCGCCCAAGCCGCGGCTGGGGGTCAGCGGGGCGGCCGAAGCCGCCGATGGCCCGGGGGTGGCGCGGGCGTCGGCCGCTGCGCCCGGGGCAGATTCGGCACGCGGGCTGAGCACCACGCGCACGCGGCCCGTGGGGTTGGCCGCCGTCGGCGAGCCGCCCTCGACGCGGAAGACCTCGGCCAGGTTGTCCCAGACGATCACCGCGCCGGTGATCTCGTCGGCCACCACGCCGCCGCGCAGCCGCCGCACCGCACCGTTGCCGACGAAGCGCAGCGTGTCGGCCTTGCCGTCGAACTCGATGCGGTCAGCCAGGCCCTCGACGACTTCATCGCCGGTGCCGTCGCGCTTCTGGCGCCAGGTGGCCTGCCGGCCCGGCGCGCCCAGGGCGCTGGCGGCGCGAAAGCCGTCGGGCATCTCGCGCATCTCGATGCGGTCGGCCCGCAGCACCATCGTGCCCTGCGAGATGACGACGTTGCCGTTGAACACCACCACCTGCCGCTGCAAGTCGACGGTGCCCGGCCGGTCGGCTTCCACCACCATCGGCTTGGTGCGGTCGGCCCGCTCGGCAAACGCGGCGGCCATCAAGCCCGCCGCCAGGGCACCGGCCAGCAGCCGGCGGGCGAAAGGAGCGACCCGTCGTGCCAGGTCGCGCAGAGGTGTCTCTTCGATCGGGGCAGGGGCAGACATCAGATGGCACGCAAGTTGCATGCCATTCTATTCGCGGCAGCCCTCAGCCGCGCCTGACGCAGCGTCGCAGCGGCCGGGCTTTGCTCACGGCATGCCCGGCCGCGCCGGCGTCTCAGCCGCGTGAGCGCGCGATGAGGAAGTCGGCCACCGCCACCATGCGCTCGAGCGAACCGGCCAGGCTGCCCGAGGTGTAGTAGCGCCCCTGCACGCCCAGCGCCGGCACGCCGTCGATCTTGTAGGCCTCACTGAGCTGGCGCGCCCGTGAGGCCTTCGTGTTGACGCCGAACGACTTCATCGCCGCCACCACCTTGTCGCCGTCGGCCCCGCTGTCCTTGGCGAAGGCGGCGATGTCGGCGTCGGAGATGAGCTGGCGGCGATTCGCGGGGGCGTGCATGGCGGCGAAGACCTTGCGGTGCATCGTTTCCAGCAGGCCCAGCTCCTCCAGCGCGTAGTGCAGCTTCTGGTGAATCTGGTGCTGCGGCCCGAAGCCCACATGCACGCGGCGGAAGGAGACATCCGGCGCCAGCCGCTTGACCCAGCTGTCCAGCAGCGGCTCGAAGGTGTTGCAGTGCGGGCAGCCGTACCAGAAGAACTCCACCACCTCGATCTTCTTGCCGGCCGGCAGGCTGGTGGGTGCGGGATTGTTCAGGCGCACGTAATGCTGGCCCTCGACCGGGCCGCCTTGGGCCAGCAGCCACTGCGGCGCGGCCAGCGCGGCGGCGGCGGCCAAGGCCTGGCGGGAGAACTCACGCCGGTGGGACATCGGGTTTCCTTTCGGTGGTGTGGTGTCTGGTGTGGATACGGTGCCGCTGCGGCAGTTCCCGCCTGCGTGATGCCGGTCTCGACAGCCTTGCGCCGGCGATCGGGGTGTTGTCCGAGGGCGCAGGCGGGCGGGGCAGCCGGCCGACCCGGGCCGCCGCGTCAGGGCCGCTCGACGCGCACGATCTGCGCTTCCACCGAAGCCGCCTGCAGCTTGGCCAGCAGGCCATCGGCATCGTCACGGGTGCGGAAGGGGCCGACGCGCACGCGATAGACCACGCGGCCGGCCTGCTCTCGCTCGCTGATCTGGGCGGTGTGGCCCATGAGGCCCAATCGGGCACGTTGTTGTTCGGCATCTTCGCTGCGGGTGTAGGCCCCGGCCT
This sequence comes from Rubrivivax sp., assembly GCA_016789865.1. Lineage (GTDB taxonomy): Bacteria > Pseudomonadota > Gammaproteobacteria > Burkholderiales > Burkholderiaceae_C > Rubrivivax. Next base: position 3,251 of record JAEUPC010000209.1, on the reverse strand, counting down.
GCACGAAGAAGACGAACGGCTCACCCCCGGCGGCGGTGGACCGCGGCGGCACAGAAGCCGTGGCGGGGGCCGGCGCCGCGGCGCCCGAGAGAATGGCCGCTGGGTCGCGCGTGGCCGCTGCCGCTGCGGACGCACCGCGCGCCGGCGCACTGGCCGGTGCCGCGGCGGCGCCCCCCGCCACCGCGGCGGCTGGGGCCGGCGCCGGAGGCGCGCCTGGGGGCGTGGCCGCCGTCGGCCCCGGTGCCGCCACGCCGCCGCCGGCGGCCGCGGGCCGGCCCGCCGCGCGGCCGCCCAGCGGCGCGTTGGGGTCCCAGCTGCGGTTGCGCTCGGCCTCCGCGCTGTCCTGCTCTGCGGTACGGCCGGGCACCTTGTTGACGAAGGGCACCGGCACCTTGGCGATATACAGGGCCACGGCCAGGGCCAGCACCAGGCCGGACAGCAGCCCGACCACGACGCCGATGGCGAAACTGCCACGCTGCATGTTCATCCCTCAGATCCCGGCCTCGGCCGGCGTGCGGCCGGCCAAGGCGGCCTCGCGCTGCATGGCGGCCGGCGCCGACACGCCCAGCACCGCCAACGCGCTCTTCAGCACGGCCGCCGTCGCGGCCAGCAGCGCGATGCGCGCACGTGCCAGCGCCGCGTCGTCCACCAGGAAGCGCTCGCTGTCGTAGTAGGTGTGGAAGCAGGCGGCCAGTTCGCGCAGATAGAACGCCACGTCGTGCGGCGCGAACTCGGCAGCCGCGCGCTCCAGCATCTCTGGGAACTGCGCCAGCTTGAGCATCAGCGCAACCTCGCTGGGCGCGTTCAGCCGCGACAGGTCGGCCTCGGCCAGGTCCGCCGGCTGCTGCGACCCGGGGTACTGCGCCAGCACCGAGCAGATGCGCGCGTGCGCGTACTGCACGTAGTAGACCGGGTTGTCCAGGTTGGTGGCCAGCGCCAGATCGATGTCGAAGGTGAATTCGGTGTCGCTCTTGCGGCTGGCCAGGAAAAAGCGCACCGCGTCGCGGCTGGTCCAGTCGATCAGGTCGCGCAGCGTCACGTAGCCGCCGGCGCGCTTGGAGATCTTGACCTCCTGGCCGCCCTTCATCACCGTGATCATCTTGTAGAGCACGTAGTCGGGGTAGCCGGCCGGGATGCCCGCGCCCACCGCCTGCAGCCCGGCACGCACGCGCGCCACGGTGCCGTGGTGATCGGTGCCCTGCACGTTGATGACCTTGGTGAATCCGCGTTCGAACTTCGCCACGTGATAGGCCACATCGGGCACGAAGTAGGTGTAGGCGCCGTCGGCGCCCGCCGGGTCGCTGCCGGCCGGCACCGACTTGCGCATCACGCGGTCCTTGTCGTCACCGTAGTCGGTGGTGCGCAGCCACAGCGCGCCGTCCTTCTCGTAGGTCTTTCCCGAGGCCACCAGGCGCCGCACGGTGGCGTCCACGCGCCCGTCGTCGTACAGGCTGCTTTCCAGGTAGTAGTGGTCGAAGCGCACGCCGAAGGCCTGCAGGTCGAGGTCCTGTTCGTGGCGCAGGTAAGCGACCGCGAACTGCTTGATGCCCTCGAAGTCGTCGGGGTCGCCGCTGGCGGTGAACTGGCGGTCGTCGGCGCGCACCGTCTTGCGCGCCTTGAAGTCGGCGGCGATGTCGGCGATGTACTCGCCTTGGTAGGCCTGCTCGGGCCAGCCGGCGTCGCCGGGCTTCAGGCCTTTCAACCGGCACTGCGTGGAGACGGCCAGCGTGTGGATCTGCACCCCGGCGTCGTTGTAATAGAACTCGCGGTGCACCTCGTGGGCCTGCGCCTCCAGCAGATTGCAGATGCAATCGCCGAGCGCGGCATTGCGCCCATGGCCGACGTGCAGCGGGCCGGTCGGGTTGGCCGAGACGAACTCGACCATCACCTTCGATGCGCCGGCGGCGGCGCCATTTGCCGGAGCCGAGCCTGCAGCGGCCGGGGCGGCCGGCGTGACACGGGGCTTGTGACCATAGAGTCCGCCGGCCGAGAGCACCTCGCGCACCACGGCCTGCCGGGCGGCCGGCGCCAGGCGCAGGTTGACGAAGCCGGGCCCCGCGATCTCGAGCCCACTCACCCAGCGGCGGAAGGCCGGGTCCGCTTCGAGGGCCGTGACCAGGGCGCCGGCGAGCTCGCGCGGGTTCTTCTTCAGGCTGCGTGCCAGCTGCATCGCGGCGGTGATGGCGAAGTCGCCGTGCGCGGCCTGCTTGGGCGACTCGAAGGCGGCCACCGGCGGCGCCACGCCGGCGCCACGGGCCAGGTCAGCAAGAACTCCCTGCAGTGCGCGCAGCAACTCCTGCTTGGCCTGAATCATGGCCCGAATTCTACGGGGCCCCCTTCTGCGGCCCCCGGGGCGCAGGCCGGATCGGCCTGCCGAGGCTGCCCGGGCCGCAGGCTGCGGCACAAGCGCCCACAGAAGGGGCCGCACACCGCCACGGCGCGAAGTAGCGCCCGGTTGGCAGCGCTGTTCCTCGATTGGGCAGCCGTGCCATCACCGACGATGGCGGCCGACCGCGCCTTCCATGACCGCACGCCCTCCCGCCCCCGACCTGGCAGCCGCCGCCGCGCGCGGCGAACCGGGTGAACCGCTGCCGGCGCGCATCGGCAAGTACCCGGTCAAGGCCAAGCTCGGCGAAGGCGCCACCAGCGAGGTCTTCCTCGCCTCCGACCCCTTCCGTGGCCACGACGTGGCCATCAAGCGGGTGCGACGATCCTCGCTGGTCGACGCGCGCGAGGCGCACTTCCAGCGCCGCTTCTTCGCCGCCGAGGCGGCGCTGGTCGGGCAGCTGCACCACCCCAACGTGGTGCAGATCCTCGACGCGGTGGACGACGACGAGCTGCCCTACCTGGTGATGGAGTACGTGCCCGGGGTGACGCTGCGGCGCTTCTGCCGCGCCGACGCGCTGCTGCCGCTGGCCCAGGTGATCGAGGTGGGCTTCAAGTGCGCGATGGCGCTGAATTACTGCTGGCGCCAGGGCCTGATCCACCGCGACGTGAAGCCCGCCAACGTGCTGGCCCAGCTCGTCGGCGATCAACTGGTTGACCTGAAGATCACCGACTTCGGCAGCGTGTTCAACAGTGGCGCCGACAACACGCAGGTGCACCGCGTCGGGTCGCTGGCCTACATGTCGCCCGAGCAGCTGGACGGCGACGCCGTGGACTGCCGCGCCGACATCTACTCGCTGAGCGCGGTGCTGTATCACCTGATCGCCGGCCGGCCGCCGTTCGATGCCACCGAGCAGCGCGCCATC
>JAEUPC010000139.1 GCA_016789865.1 Rubrivivax sp. | reverse complement strand
GCCGGTGCCGGCCGGGCCAATGCCGAAGGTGATGTCGTGCGCCAGGATCTGCTGCAGATACTGCACCTGGTTGGGCGTGCGCCCGGCCAGCCCGGCATGGCGGGTGTGCAGCGTCGGCGCCGCAGCCGCGGTCGATGCCCGCTCCACCCGCGGACCCGCGCCGGCACCACCCGTGGGACCGGGGCCGGCAGCGGTCATCGCCTGCGCCAGCGCCAGCTGCAGCTGCTCGCCGGCGAGCGGCCGCTGCGCCTGGCGGTAGAGCTCGTCCAGCAGATCGGCCGTGCGCGCCACGGCGGCACGCGGCCCTTCGATGCGGAACTCCGCGTCGCGCCGCGTCAGGCGCACGCCGAGCGCAGCCTCGACCTGGCGCAGGTGGGCATCGAGCGGCCCGCACAGGTGCGCCAGGCGGCGGTTGTCGGCGGCTTCGAAGCGGTGGCGGCGGATCAAGGGGCGGGCGTGGAGTTGGCAACGAGGGCGGCATTGTCGCAGTGCCGTCGCCCCGCAATACGGGGCAGCGCCGCACGGAGGCTGCTGCAACAATGCGCGGCGTGAGGCGCAGTCGCTGGTCAGCTGGGAACGGGCAGGGCACGCCGCGGCCCTGGCGCGCCCTTGCGTGGTGGCTGTGGCTCGGTCTGGCGGCGGCCTTTGCCGCCGCCGCCCAGGCACCGACCGCGTTCGAGGACGACAGCGCCACCGCCCTCGTCTTCCAGCGCGCGCTGGCGGTGGCCGGCGAGGGGTCTGCGTTCCCGGAGGCGGAACCGGCGACCCAGGTGCCCCTGCCCGACGAGTGGTCCGACAGCCGGCCCGACTTCAAGGGCAGCCTGTGGTATCGCATCAGCCTGCCGGCCGGCCTGAAGGCGCCCGAGGGCGACCTGCTGGCGCTGTACATCGCACGCGTGTGCACCAACTACGAGGTCTTCCTGAACGGCCAGCGCATCGGCAGCGGCGGCCGCCTGCGCGAGCCGATGACCCAGCAATGCCATCACCCGCAGCTGGTGACCTTGCCGGCCGCGCTGCTGCGCGAGGAGGGCAACCTGCTCGACCTGCGGGTGGTCGGGCGCCGCCTGGCCGAGGTGGGTTCGGCCCACCGTGCGGGTGCGCTGTCGGAGCTGGTGATCGGCCCGCAGGCGCAGCTGGCGGCGCGCCATACGCGGCAGTCGGCGATCGCAGCGGGCTTTGCCCAGGGCGCCAGCGCCACCTTGCTGCTGCTGGGCGGCTTCATGTTCGTGCTCGGCTACGTCAACCGGCGCGAGAGCCAGCTCGCCTACTTCGGTGTGCTGTCGGTGGGGGTGGCGCTGTTCGACGCGCGGCTGTGGCTGCGCGACCTGCCGTTCGGCCAGCCGGTGCTGGAGTTCCTGCTGCTGTCGCTGCTGGGCGTGATCACCTGGGCCACGGTGCAGTTCATCCTGCGTGCCCAAGGCCGGCGGCTGGACTGGGTCGACATCGGCCTGCCGCTGCAAAGCGCCACCATCGCGGTATCGCTGATGGCCGGCGGCACCGAGCGGCTGCATCTGCTGGCGCTGTTCTGGTACGGCATCTTCGCCCTGGAGATCGGCGCCGCGTTGTGGTTGCTGTGGCGGCTGCGCGCACGCCACGGCGGTGGCCGGCTGACACTGCTGGTGCTGGCCTGCCTGGGCGCGGCGGTCGGGCTGGATCTGCTGGCCAGCGGCAGCCCGGGCGATGCCTGGGGCACGGTGGGCGCGGGCGTGGCCCTGCCGGTGCTGCTGGTGACGGTGGGCCTGCGCCTGGTGCTTCGCCACGGCCAGGCACGGGCCGAGGCCGAAGCCCACCGTGCCCAGCTGGAGGAAACCAAGGTCCAGCTCGAACAGCGTGTGCGCGAGGCCACGGCCGAGATCGAGCGCAACCTGCGCCAGATGGCCGAACACAAGGCCGAGCAGGTGGCGGAGAAGGAACGCAAGCGCATCGCCGCCGACCTGCACGACGACCTCGGGGCCAAGCTGCTGACCATCGTGCATACCAGCGAGTCGGACCGCATCAGCACGCTGGCGCGCGAAGCGCTGGAGGAGATGCGCCTGTCGGTGCGCGGCCTCACCGGGCGCCCGGTGCGGCTGGCCGATGCGATGGGCGACTGGCGCGCCGAGACCGTGTCGCGGCTGGCGCAGGCCGGCATCGAGGGCGACTGGAAGAGCCCCGAAGAGGCGCCGCAGATGCTGTCGTCGCGCGCCTACGTGCAGACCACGCGCATCCTGCGCGAGGCCACCAGCAACATCATCAAGCACAGCGGCGCCTCGCACTGTTCGGTGCGATGCGCGACCACCTCCGACAACGACTTCCAGCTCGTGATCCAGGACAACGGTGACGGCATCTCTTCGCAGGAGGTGGAAGCGCGGCTGGACCGTGGCCACGGCCTGGCGAGCATGAAGAACCGGGCCAAGCAGCTGCAGGGACAGTGCCTGGTGGAATCCGGGCCCGGCTATGGAACCGTGATACGCCTCACGCTTCCGCTGGATCGGGCCACCACCGGCTCATGAGGGCGGCGGGGCCGGTCGATAACATCGGCCAGCACCGTTCCGGGCAGCCCCTGCCCGGCGGGCCGCCCGCGGCACCATGCAAACCTCGTCGATGAAACACATCCTCCTGCTGGAAGACCTGCCCGAAATCCGCAGCTGGTTGCGCAAGCTGGTGCTTCAGGTGTTTCCGGATGCCGTGATCTCCGAGAGCGCCCGCATCGCCGACGCGATGAAGCTGGTGGCCACGCAGCGCTTCGAACTGGCGCTGGTGGACCTCGGCCTGCCCGACGGCAGCGGCGTGGACGTGGTGACCAAGCTGCGCGACCTGCAGCCCGAAGCGCAAAGCGTGGTCGTCACCATCCACGACGACGACGAACACCTGTTCCCGGCGCTGCAGGCCGGCGCCTTCGGCTACATCCTGAAGGAACAGCCGCGCGAGCTGATCACCGAGCAGCTGCAGCGCATCAGCCAGGGCGAGCCGCCGCTGTCGCCCTCGATCGCTCGGCGCGTCATGGCCTATTTCACCGAGAAGGCCAAGCCGCAGGCGGCCAACCCGATGCCGCATGTCAGCCTCACCGAGCGCGAGAGCGAGGTGCTGCTGCGCGTGGCCAAGGGGTACACGCTGCCGGAGATCGGCGTGCAGCTGGGGCTATCGCGGCACACGATTGCCGACTACGTGAAGCAGATCTATCGCAAGCTCAATGTGAGCTCGCGGGCGGAGGCAGCGCTGGAGGCCCAGCGGCTGGGGCTGTTCCGCTGATCGAACTTGCTGCGGCGGCGCTCATTGGGCGCACGCCGGCGCGGGCCGCGGGGGCCCTGACGGTTCGTACTCCCACCCAGCCGGGTCCCGCCCCGGCGGGCGGGTTGCTTTCTTTGCTGGGCCAAAGAAAGTAACCAAAGAAAGGCCCTTCTTGCGCGCCGGAATGAGTTGACGATGGAGTTGGCGAATCGGTGGCGGCCTGCTTCGGTGGGCCTACTCGGTCTTGCCTTCGTCGGTGGGCGTAGTGGTGATCGAATCGTTGTTGTTGCGGCAGGGATCGGATGGTGCGTAAGACAAGCCGCCTTGCCGTGCTCGATGCGAAGCCTGGCCACCAACGAGCTTGGCGGCGACCTTGGTCCCTGAGATGCCCGGCGCCAACAGACCATGACGACCTCTCGGTGAACCACGGCGCCAAAGAGAACGGGCACAACCCAATAGGCCCGCCGAAGCCACGACGGCCACCGAATGGCCGCCTTCCTCGTCACCCGAGTCCGGCGCGCCAAGAGGGCCTTTCTTTGGTTACTTTCTTTGGCACAGCAAAGAAAGTAACCCGCCCGCCGGGGCGGGACCCGGCTGGGTGGGAGTACGAACCGGCACGGTTGCCTCGGCAAACGATCGGCAGCCGCCCTACTTCACCCAAGTATTGAGCTGAATGATCGGCAGCATCACCGCCAGCATGATCATCACCACCACCAGCCCCATGCCGACAATGAGCAGCGGCTCGATCAGCGTCGCCGCCGACATCGCCCGCCGCTGCACCTCGGCCGAAAGCTGCGTCGACGCGCGCCCCAGCATCACCGGCAGCTGGCCGGTCTGCTCGCCCAGCCGCGCGAACATCGCCAGCAACCCCGGGTAGCGTGGCTTGGCCGCCAAGGCCGAAGCCAGCGAGGCGCCTTCGCGCACCTGCACCAGCGCATCGAGCGCATCGGCGCGCATGGCGCGGTTGTTCACCGTCTCGGCCGCCGCCTGCAGCGCCTTCAGGATGGGCACGCCAGCGCCGGCCAGCATGGCCAAGGTACCGCCGAAGCGCGCCGCGTTGTAGCCGCGCGAGAGGCGGCCGAACAGGGGCAGCTTCAGGAACGCCGCGTCGCTGCTGCGCCGGAACGCCTCGCTGCGCCGCGCCATCACGAAGGCTGCGATGCCCCCGGCCAGCAGCACCGCCACCGCCCAGCCCCAGTTGCGCACGAAGGCCGACAGCGACAGCATCACCACGGTGAGCGTGGGCAGCGCGCGCTTGCTGCTGGTGAAGACGTTGGCGATCTGCGGCACCACGTAGGTCATCAACACGATGACGATCAGGATCGCGACGCCCGAGACGATCGCCGGGTACAGCATCGCGCCGGTGACCTTGGCGCGCAGCGCCTGGCGCTCTTCCAGGTCGTCGGCAAGCTTCTCCAGCACGGCGCCGAGCGAACCGCTTTGCTCGCCGGCGGCCACCACGGCGCGGTAGACCTCGTCGAACTCCTTGGGCGCGGTGGAAAGCGCGCGCGCGAAGGTGCTGCCGGCGTTGACCTCGCTCTTCAGGTGCGCCACGAGCTCGCGCTGGCGCGGGTGGTCGCTCTCGTCGCCAAGCGCGGCCAGCGCCCTCTCCAGCGGCAGGCCGGCGGCCACCAGGCCGGCCAGCTGGCGCGTCCACACCGCGAGCGCGGTGGCGTTGAACACGCGGCGGCTGAATCGCCGCGGCGACCCGGCTGCGGCCGTGGCGTCGTTGGCCGCCGTGCCCACCGGGTTGACGGCCAGCGGTACGAGCGAGCGGGCGCGCAACTGGGCGCGCGCGGCCTTGGCGTTGTCGGCCTCCAGCAGGCCGGACTGCGACTTGCCGGCTTCGTCGAGGGCTTCGAACTTGTAGGCGGGCATCCGGGACCCCTAGCCCCAGCCGAAGCGACACGAAGCATCGATGTGCCGCTGGCCTGGCCAAGTGGCCGCCATGGAACCGGCTCTGCGGGGCCGCTGGCGGCGCCCCCTGGGGGGAGGCGACCAAGGCGCTTCGCGCGGGGCCAACTCAATCACCGGTGACACGAATCACCTCTTCGCGCGAGGTGACGCCCTCATGGATCAGCCGCTCGCCGTCTTCGCGCATCGACCGCAGGCCGTTGGCTTCGGCCTGCACGAACAGCTTGCTCTCGGCGGCGCGGGTGTGGATGAGCGAGGCCATCTTGTCTTCCACCACCATCAGTTCGTACACGCCGGTGCGGCCCTTGTAGCCGGTGTGGCCGCACTCGCTGCAGCCCACCGGGTGCCAGTGGCCGTCGTCGCCCTGGCGCTTGCAGTGCACGCACAGCTTGCGCACCAGCCGCTGCGCCAGCGTGCCGAGCAACGACGACGACAGCAGGAACGGCTCGACGCCCATGTCGGTGAGGCGCGTGACGGTGCTCACCGCGTCGTTGGTGTGCACCGTGGCCAGCACCAGGTGGCCGGTGAGGCTGGCCTGGATGGCGATCTGCGCGGTCTCGAAGTCGCGGATCTCGCCGATCATGATGACGTCGGGGTCCTGGCGCAGGATGGCGCGCAGCGCCTTCGCGAACGTGAGGTCGATCTTCGGGTTGACCTGCGTCTGGCCGATGCCGGGCAGCTCGTACTCGACCGGG
>JAEUPC010000060.1 GCA_016789865.1 Rubrivivax sp. | reverse complement strand
GCGCGCCTCGCGCAGCACGAAGTCGACGAGCTGGGCATCGGAGGGGCCGGGGGGCAGGGCGGTGTCGTTCATGCCGGCGCACCTTCGGGCATCGAGGCCGTCATGAAGCGGGCCCAGGCGCGCATCTGGTGGCGCATCTGCCACTCGTTGGTGCCGTTGGTGACGACGTTGCTGCGCTCGCCCTCGCCGGGTTCGTACAGCCGCGCCACGTTCACCCACTCGGCGCCGCGCGAATGCAGGCCTTCCTGCGCGCGTTCGTACATCTCGAGGTCGTCGTGGCCCACCACCGAGGTGGGGGCGTTGATGAGGCGGTTGTACATGAGCGTGCGTTCCAGCAGCAGGTCGGGCGCGCCCACGAGGCGGAACGTCCAGCTCTCCACCAGCGTGCGGTCGGCGGCGAGAGGCTTGAAGAGGCGCAGCGTCTGGATCGGCCCCTTGACCATGATGTTCGGAAAGTAGACCGTGTTGTGGCGCACCTCGCCGAGGATCTTCTTCGCGCGTTCCTCGCCGTAGGCGGCGACCATCTTGTCGTGGTAGCCGGGGATCGGCGAGTACGCGGCGTGGATCGAGTCGGCGACGCCGGTGTGGCCGTGGCCGTTCACCCACACCCGGATGCCCATCTTCTCGAAGAACTCGTAGGGGCTGACGAAGGGCGCGAAGAGCTCCACTGCCATCGGCTTGGGCGTGCCGGCCGGTGCGGCCTGCCACACGCGCACCGCGGTGCCGGCGGAAGACTCGTGCGCCACCATCGGGTGGCAGGTGTCGGTCTGGTTGTCGACCAGCATCTTCCAGTTGCAGCGGTGCATGTAGCGCAGCACACCGCCGGCCACTTCGAGCCTGCCCTCGGGCGAGCGCTCGACCATGTTGTCCAGCGTGGTGAGCGACTCGCCGAAGAACTCGTCGAAGCCGACGCCCTCGCGGTTCAGGCGGCAGAACACGAAGTCGCGGTACACGTGCACCGCGCCGACCCTGGCCATGCCCTGCCTGGCTTCGCATTGCTCGAACTGCGGGTGGGCGTAGCCCTCGCGCAGCGGCATGTTGAGCAGCGAGCCGTCGGTGCGGTAGGTCCACGCGTGGTAAGGGCAGCGGAAGTGGCGCTCCACGTGGCCCGAGCCTTCGGGAACCACGCGCACGCCCTTGTGCGCGCAGCGGTTGTGCAGCACGCGGATGCTGCGGTCACTGTGCCGCACCATCACCACCGGCTGGTCGCCGACGGTGGTGCCGTAGAAGTCACCGGCGCCCGGCACCTGGCTCGCGTGGCCCACGTACACCCAGGTGTTGGCGAACAGGTGCTCCATCTCGAGGGCGAAGACTTCGTCGCTGATGTAGCAGTCGCGGTGGACCTCCTGCTCGCGCACCAGCGCGGCCACGGCTTGCGGGTTGTCGCGGTAGCGGGGCATCTGGGCTGCTCCTTGGTTCTTTCGGAGGGGCGCTCGATCGGGGCTTCGGTGGTCGTTGCCGTGAGGGCCGGTGCTCTCGAAAGCTCGCGGCCGCATTACGCCGGGGCAAGCTGCCGCAGCTCGGCCTGCAGCGCCATGCCGTGTTCGTCAGCCAACGCGGCGTCGCGCAGCCGGGCGAGCTGCGGCGCGTCCACCCGGCGCTCGACCCACATCGCGCGCAGCAGTTCGAAGTTGCGCAGGCCGCGCTCGTGCGTGTCGCCGTAGCCCTTGACGAGCCGCTGGCAGCGCACGATCTCCTGCGCCAATGCGGGGTCGCGGGCGAGTGCCGCACGGATGTCGGCCAGCCAGGCCTCGATGCGCCGGTCTTCGAGCTGGAAGCGCAGCGTGCCGCGCCGCCAGCGCCGCAAGCCCGCCACCGCCGCCAGCAGCAGGTGGCCGCGCAGCGAACTCGTGCGCACCGTGCGACCGCGTTCGCCGAGGTACTGCACCAGGCGGCGCGGCCCGCCCGAACGCAGCAGCCAGCGACCGAGCGCCGCCGGCATCGTGTCGGCGATCTCCTGCAGCCGCGGATGCAGGTACTCCTCGATGTGCAGCAGCTGGTCGGGCTGCGAGCGCACTTCGTCGCGCACGCGCTCGAAGCGCGAGCCGCGGGTCTTCAGGTCGGCCACGCGGATGGTGTCTTCGTAGCTCATCCACAGCGCCAGGTGCCGGGCCAGGTCGGCGCGCAGCGTGGGCGCGGCGGCGGCCAGCGACTCCAGGCGGTCGAGGTAGAGCGCGGCGTAGGCCGGGTCCTGGTAGTCGACCAGGCGGCGCAGGCCCTCGTGGACCAGCGTGCGCGTCGCGGCGTCGAACGCGTCGGCACGCCGCAGCAGCGCCGCAATGGCCGGCTCGGCATGGCGCGGCGCACCGGCCACCGCCGGCTGCGTGCCCACGGGCCCCACCGGCTGGTTGACGGGCGGCTGGTTGCTGCGCACCCGATCGAACGCGGCACCGAACACTGCCAGGCTGGCCTTCACACCGACACCACCACGTTCGATGGTGGCTTCGAACTGCGGGCGTTCGAAGGGCAGCAGCCCGGCGCCGGCCAGCGCGCCGAAGAGCACGGCGCTGATCACGCTGCGGCCGGTCTCGGCTGCCGCGGCCATGTCGTAGCCGATGAAGCGCCGCGCGGCCCCTTGCGCGTCGGCGAGCAGCCGGGCGGCATCGGCGCGGCCGTCACCCAGCGCGATCTTCTCGGCGATGGCGTAGACGCGGTGGGTGCTGGTGATGAGCGTGGTGCGCTCGGGCGTGACCAGGCCGCGCTGCACGGCGCGCGCCGCTTCCATCAGCTCGCTGGCCAGCACGAGGTCCACGTCGCCGGGCAGCGGCATCAGCGCCAGCACCGGCGTGCGGTTGCGCTGCCGGGCCGGCCCGGCCGGGAACATCTCGACGTAGTAGATGGTGGCGCCGGTGCGCTGCGCGACGCCCGGCACCGAGGTGGTCTGCGCGAGGTGGCCGCTGTGCTCGGCCAGGTCGACCAGCCAGTCGGCGAGCACGCCGCCGCCTTCGCCGCCCATCGCGAGGATGGCGATCTTGATCGGTTGGGGCGAGGTGCCGGTCATGGCCGCGGGGCTGCGTTGGCCAGGTTCAGAACGCGAAGCGCGCGCGCCGTGCTTCGCCGCGCCGCTGCAGCCAGCCGATGACGGCGCCGCGCAGGCGCGCCCGCAGCCGCTCCAGCGGGCCGGCGTTGCTGACGATGCGCGCCTTGTAGAACGAGGGGCACAGCACGGCCGCGTGGGCCAGTTCGCCGCACAGGCCGCAGCCCACGCAGGAGTCGATCACCGCCGTCACCGGGTCGGTTCGCAGCGGGTCGGGGTTGTCGCGGATCGTCAGCGACGGGCAGCCCGACAGCCGGATGCACGAGTGGTCGCCGGTGCAGGTGTCGGGGTCGACACCGAAGCGCTCGCGCTCCACGCGCTCGCCGGCGGCCAGGCGCTGGCGCTGCAGCGGCTTCTCGCGCCGCTGCTTGTTCAGCATGCACTCGCTTTGCGCCACCAGCACCTTGGGGCCGGGGGCGCGGGTCGTCAGCGCCTCCTTCAGCGCCGCGGTCATGGCCTTCAGGTCGTGGGTGCGCGGCACGGTGCGCACCCAGTCCACACCCACGCCGCGCACGGCGCTCTCGATGGCGTGGCCGGTGCTGCGCGTGGGGTGCGCGGCCTTGGACGACAGGACGTCCTGCCCGCCGGTGGCCGAGGTGTAGCTGTTGTCGACGACGATGGTGAGGTTGTCGCTGCGGTTGAACACGGCGTGCGCGATGCCGCTGGTCAGGCCGTTGTGCCAGAAGCCGCCGTCGCCCATCACGCTGACGGCGCGCCTGACCGGCTGGCCCTCGGCGCCACCGGCGCGCCTCTCGTTGAAGGCCGAGGCGCCGGCGGTGCCCAGGCCGTAGCCCATCGTCGTGTTGCCCAGGTTGAACGGCGGCAGGATGGAGAACAGGTGGCAGCCGATGTCGGCCGAGATGTGGTGCTCGCCGAGTTCAAGCTCGACGAGCTTCATCGCGGTGAAGATGGGGCGCTCGGGGCAGCCGGTGCAGAAGCCCGGTGGGCGCGCGTGCACGATGCCCTGCGCGGCCACCGGCTGCAGCGGAATGACCTTGGGTGCTGCCTTCGGCGCGGCCGCGGGCGCAGTGGCGCCGACAGGGGAGAGGGCCGCCGGCAGCAGCGCATGACGTTCGGCAAACCTGCGCACGCCGGCCAACACCTCGGCGGCGGTGTACTCGCCCGCCGGCGGCAGCAGGTCCTTGCCGTGCAGCACGGTGGTGCTGCCGGCCTGGCGCAGCAGGGTCGCGATGTTCTGCTCGAGGTAGTTGGGCTGCCCTTCTTCCACCAGCAGCACCGCGCGCTTGCCTTCGCAGAAGCGCAGCACCTCGGCTTCGACCACCGGGTAGGCCACGTTCATCACGTACAGCGGCACGGTGGTGTCGCCGTAGACGTCGGCCAGGCCCAGACGTTCCAGCACGCGAGCCAGCGTGTTGTAGCTTCCGCCCTGCACGATGAGGCCGAGGTGAGCGTGCGGGTTGCCCGCACCGCCTTCGGGGCCGAAGAACTCGTTGAGCCCGCGCTCCTGGATGAACTTCACCGCGGCCGGCCAGCGCTGCTGCAGCTTCTCCTTCTCGTGCAGGTAGCTGGCCGGCGGCAGCACGATGCGGCTGGTTTCGCGCCGCGGCGAGTTCATCGCCTCGCGCAGCGTGAAGCCGGGGCGCCGGTTGGCGCTGGCGGTGAACTGGCCGTGCACATGGCAAGCGCGGATGCGCAGCATCAGCATCACCGGCGTGCGGCTGGCTTCGCTGAGCTCGAATCCGTGCTTCACCGCGGCGACGATGGAAGGCAGGTTCGGCCGCGGGTCGAGCAGCCAGAACTGGCTCTTCATCGCGAAGGCGTGGGTGCGCTCCTGCATGATGGAGCTGCCCTCGCCGTAGTCTTCGCCGACGATGACCAGCGCGCCGCCGGTGACGCCGCCGCTGGCGAGGTTGGCCAGCGCGTCGCTGGCGACGTTGACGCCCACGGTGCCCTTGAAGGTGGCCGCGCCGCGCAGCGGGTAGTTGACGCTGGCGGCCAGCGTGGCCGCGGCGGTGGCTTCGCTGGCGCTGTTCTCGAAGTGGATGCCGTGCTCGGCGAGGATGTCCTCGGCGTCGGCCAGCACGTCCATCAGGTGCGAAATCGGCGCGCCCTGGTAGCCGCAGACGTAGGCGACGCCGCTTTCCAGCAGCGCCTTGGTGACCGCGAGGATGCCTTCGCCGCGGAAGGTCTCGCCTTCGCCCAGGCGCAGCTTCTTGACTTCTTCGGTGAAGGAGCGTTCGGCCATGGGTGGCAGGGGGGGCCGGTGGTTCAGGGCAGGGGGCGTGCGCGCCGAGGGTTTTTGCGGTGGGCCGTGCAGGGCGACCCGGTTAGATTGAAACCCATGCATTTGCATCGGTCAACCCGGGTTGGCGTGGAGGGCCGGGGGCCGCGCCGCCAGGCCGGCAAGGTGCCGCCGGCGCGCCGCCCGGAGCGGCTGACGCGCGGCGCCCGGTTCGTGGACACTTATCTGCCGGCGCTGCTGGCGCAGGCGAGCCACTTGATTTCCGGCGAGTTCCACGTGGTGGCGCGAGCGGCCGGGGTGCCGGTGGCGGAGTGGCGCATCCTCGCCACGCTGACCGGTGGCGAAGCGTGGCCGGTGGGGCAGCTGGCGACCACGGTGATCGCGCCGCAGCCCACGGTGACGCGGCAGTTGCAGCGCATGGAAAGGAAGGCGCTGGTCGAGCGCATCGCCGACGACAGCGACCGCCGACTGGCGCTGGTGCGCATCACCGAGGCGGGCGAGGCGATGGCGGCTGATCTCGTCCGGCTGGCACGGCTGCATGAGCAGCGCGTGCTGAGGCCGCTGGGGGCCGAGCGGGCGGCGTTGTTGAAGCAGGTGCTGCGGGAGTTGATCGAGGAGCATGGGCGTGCGGTTGGCTGAGTGCCAGCCGCGGGGCTGCGAAGCTGCACGGGCGTGTCGCGAGGCAGGGCGGTAGGTAGATCTGGGCTGCCATTGCGGGTGGCGGCTGCCGCGACGCGGTGCGCCAAGGCGGCCGGGTGGTCGGCTCCGCTCGTGTCCTTTTTCGACTGCCCAGCTTCGCTGGGCACTCAGAAAAGGACATGAACGAAGCTGGGCACCCCGGCGGCCCGATTTCGCGCAAACCTGCGAGCGCCACCAGCTCAACCCTGCGCCTCCAAATCGCCCGCTCGCGAGTTGGAGCTGACAGCCGCGGCGGCGCCCGCCTCAGACGTAGAACTCGATCGCCGGCAGCGCCTCATCCGCGTGCAGCAGGTCCACCCGCTTGAGCGCGATGCGCAAGGCGCCCTGGTGCACCACGAGCTGATGCCACGCCACGCCGGGCAGCATCACGGTGCGGCTGGCGCGCAGCTCGGTGTAGATGAAGGGTGTGCGCAGTTCGAAGCGGTTGCCCGTGGCGTCCCGCTGCAGCACGTCGCTTTCCTGCAGCAGGCGGTGGCAGCGCCCCCGCGGCTGCTGCGAGTGCGCGGCGGGGTGCACCAGCCGCGCGATCTTCACGCGGCGCAGCAGGTCGTCGTCGTACAGGTGCGAGGCCTCGCGCAGCGGGTCGGTGCAGGCCGGCGACGCGGGCAGCCAGTACCAGCCGCCCGGGGCGAAGAGGGCGTTCCACTCTTCGAGGCGCTGTTCGTCGAGCAGGCGCGCTTCGTGCGAGACGAAGGCGCGCAGCTGTTCGGGGGTGACGTCGGCGAGCGTCGTCACTCGTCGCCCCCTGGCACGGCCAGCATCGCTTCGCGCCAGGCGCGGTACTGGTTGCGCAGCGCAGCCTCGTCGATGCCGCTCACATCGCGCGGCAGCTCGTCGCCGGCTGCTTCTCTCGCCCCCCGGTGCAGGCTCACCCAGGGGTTGCCCCTTGGGCTGCCCGCTGCGAGGCTGGCCTGGATGCGCTCGAACAGGTGCAGGTCGTCGTGCGCCAGCATCGACATCGGCGAGAACACCTGGCGGTTGTAGAGCAGCGCGCTTTGCAGCAGCTCGGGCGGCGCGCCCACCGGCTGGAAGGCCCAGGCTTCGAGCACGGTGCGGTCGTGGGCGAGCGGGCGCAGCACGCGCATCACCTGCGGTGCGCCCTTCAGCGCCATGCTCGGGTAGAAGACCACGTTCTGCGGCGCGAAGGCCAGCACCTGCGCCGCACGTTCATCGCCGTGCGCGGCGCGCAGCGCAGCGCCGTGGTCGCCGAGGTCGGCGTAACTCGTGTGGATGCTGTGCCGCGTGCCCAGCAGGCTGTGGCCATGCGGCAGCAGGCGCGCGCCCATCTGCTCGAAGAACGTGTAGCCCGCGGTGAACGGCAGCAGCTGTCGCATCGCCAATGGCACGGGGGTTTGTGGCGGCGGCGTGCCCCACACCGCGGTGGCCGCCTCGCTCACCGAGGCGTGCGTGGTGATCGGGTGGAACGCGTCGTTGATGTTCTCGAGGTAGATCTTCCAGTTGGCGCGGAACTCGGTGCGCAGCACGCCGCCGGCGATTTGCAGGCGGCTTTCGGGCGAGCGGTCGGCCAGCAGGTCCAGCGCGCCCAGCAGTTCGCCCATCGATTCGGCGAAGCCCGCAGCGCCTTCGCGAAGTGCCGCGCGCGCGAAGACGAAACCGCGGTGCACGGCCACTTCACCGTAGGCCGCAAGCCCGTTGCTGGCGGGGCAGCTTTCGAAGCCGCTGCCTTCGTACCCGGCCTTCACGGGGATGCCGGCCAGGGTGCCGTCGAGCCGATACGTCCAGCCGTGGTAAGGGCAACGCAGGTAGCGGTCGACATGGCCGGCGGGAGCGGTGGCCAGCGGCGCGCCCTTGTGTGCGCAGCGGTTGAGCAGCACGGCAATGCCGCCATCGGCTTGCCGCAGCATCAGCACCGGCTGGCCGGCAAGGTGCGTGGTGATGAAGTCGCCGGCCTGCGGCACCTGGCTGTCGTGGCCGACGAAGAGCCACGCCGCAGCCCACAGGTGCCGCTGTTCGAGGGCGAACACCTTGGGGTTGAGGTAGATGTCGCGGTGCAGCTGGGCAGGTTGCACCAGCGCGGCGGCGTCCCGCGGCGTCATGGCCTGCGCTGCCCAGGCGGCTGCAGCGGCCCTTGCGGCCGCGCTTCGAACGCGCAGGTGGCCGCGGGCGGCTGGCCGGCCACGCCGCAGCGCTGCTCGCGCACCTGCACGGGCCGGCCGGGCCACAGCAGGCTGGCCAGCGCGGCCAGCATGCCGCACACCGGCGCACACACCGGCTGCGCCGAGGTGCCACCGCCGGCGGCCAGCCAACCCGCGGCGAACGGGCTGCCATGGACCTCGAGCTGCAGCACCTCGTCGGGCGCTTGCTGCGCGTGGGTGAACACCCAACGCCCCCAGCCGAGGTCCGCCGCCGCGGACGCCGTGGCTTCGAGCAGCCGGGCGCTGTCGTGGCCGACCGTGGCCGCGTAGGCCGCAAGACTCTCGCCGCCTTGCACGCGGGCCGACTCGGCCACGGCCCCGAGCCACGACCGGCGGGCCGCTTCGTCAAGCCGAACCAGCGCGCCCATCAGCACGTCGGGCCGCATCAGCAGGTAGCGGCGCGGGCCATCGGCCACAGCGCCCTCGGCGGTCTCCCATGACAGGCGTTCGCGCAGCGCGGCCATTGCGGCAGGCGGGTCTACTTGCCCAGCAGCAGCGCCGGCAGCCCGGTGGCCAGCACCGGGAACAGCAGCACCAGGCCAATCATCGCCACGCCCATCAGCACGTAGGGCATCACCGCGGCGAAGATCTCGCCGGTGGGAATCTCGCGCGGCGCCACGCTGCGCATGGTGAACAGCAGCATGCCGAACGGCGGCGTGAGCAGCCCCAGCTGCATGCAGATGAGGTAGAGCACGCCGAACCACAGCGGGTCCCAGCCGAAGTGCTGCACCAGCGGCATGAAGAACGGCAGCGTGATCAGCATCATGCTCACCTGGTCGACGAAGCAGCCCAGCATCAGCAGCATCGCGATCATCGCCGCCAGCACCATCCAGGGTTCGAGGCCGCCGTCCTTGACCAGGCCCACCAGGCCGTTGGTGGCGCCGCTGAAGCTCAAGATCTGCGAAAACGTGGTGGCGCCGATGATGATGAAGAGGATCACGCCGCTGATGGCGGCGGTGCCCATCAGCGCCTGGCCGAGCGCCACGCCGGTGAGCGAGCGGTACAGCAGGCAAACCGCCACCGTGGCCAGCGCGCCGAGCGCGGCGCTTTCGGTGGGCGTGGCCCAGCCCGCGCTCATGGCCACGATGACCAGCACGAAGATCAGCACCAGCGGCGTCACGTTCACCACCAGCGGCCCCCAGCGCGCCCAGCCGTGCGTGGGCGGTGGGTCCGAAGGTGGCGCCATGTCCGGGCGGCGCCAGGCCGAGAAGATGATCCAGGCCAGGAACATCACCGCCAGCAGCATGCCCGGCACGACACCGGCGATGAGCAGGCCCGAGATCGAGATGCCCGCCAGGCTGCCCAGCAGCACCGTCAGCGCCGAAGGGGGAATGAGCATGTCGACGCCGCCGATGGCCATGATCGGCCCCATCGCCAGCCGCGGGTGGTAGCCGCGCTGCAGCATCACCGGCAGCAGCAGGCTGCCCAGCAGCGCCGTGGTGGCAATGGTGCTGCCGGAGATCGCCGAGAACACGGTGCCGGCGACGATGGCCACCACCGCCAGCCGCGCCGGCACGCCGCGGATGGCGTGGTCGAAGCTGTCGATGGCGCGCATCGCCAGCCCGGTGTGGAACAGCACCTCGCCCATCAGGATGAAGAACGGAATCGGCGTCAGCGAGAAGTTGGTGACCGAGGCCACGCCGTTGCGCACCACCTGCATCAGCCCGGCCTCGCCACCGAGGTAGACCAGGGCACCGACGAGGTTGATGGCCAGGAATGCGAAGCCCGCCGGCAGGCCCACCAGCAGCAGCAGCGTGAGGATGCCGAACAGCAGTGCGAGGCTTTGCCACCACAGCATCAGCGCGCCACCGAGGATTCGTCAGTCAGGCCGCTGGGCCGGATGACGCGCCGGCCGCACTCCAGCGCCAGCAGCGCAAAGCCGATCGGCACCGGCACGTACACCCACCACTCGGGGAACACGAGGGCCTTGATGACGAGGCTGCCCGCGCCCTTGCTGTCCAGCAGCACCTTCACCGAGTACCACACCAGCAGCAGGCTGACGACCAGCGCCAGCGCCGACGCGAAGCGGTCGACGTGCCGCTGAGCCCGCGGCGACAGCAGCGCGCCCAGCACATCGAGCCGCACATGCTGGTTGCGCCACATCAGCCACGGCGCCGCGGCCAGCGTGGCGATGGGCAGCGCGTACTCGGTGACCTCGTTCACCCACACCAGCGACTTCAGCCCGAGGTTGCGGCCGACGACGTCGTAGCACACCAGCAGCGTGATCGCGGCCACCGTGGCGGCCGCCACCACGCCGCAGCCGCGCATCAGCGCGGCGTGCACGCGGGTGAAGGACATGTCCTGCGGGGCGGGCGCAGGATCAGGGCGCCATGCGCTTCTTCAACTCCGCTCCGTGCTGCGGGCTGGTGGCCAGGATGCCGGCCCAGCCGGACTCTTGCGCCAGCGCCAGCATGCGCTTGGCTTCGGCATCCGGCAGCTTGATCACCTGGATGCCGGCATCGGCCTGGCGCTTGATGTCGGTGGCGGCGTCCTTGCCGGCCATGTCGGCGTTCTGCGCTTCGATCCACGCCACCTGCTTGTTGAGGAAGTCGCGCACAGCGGGGCTGAGCCCGTTCCAGGTCTTGGCGCTGAACAGGATGCCCAGCTCGATGTTGTAGAAGCCCGGGTCGACGCGGAACTTGGTCTTCTCGTGCCAGCCGAGATCGAAGATGCCCAACAGCGGCCAGCCGTAGCCGTCGACCACGCCGCGGTCGAGCGCGGTGAACACCTCGCCGGGCGGAATCTGCATCACCGAGGCGCCCAGCTTGCTGAAGAACTCGCGGTAGATCGGCGCGATGCGAATCTTCAGGCCCGAGAGGTCGGCCTTGTCGATCTTCTTGTTCAGGTAGATGTGGTAGGGCACGCCGTCGCCGGTGCGGGCGAAGTAGTACAGGCCCTTTTCCATCATCAGCTTGTTGAGGTAGTCCACGGTGCCGTCACGGCGCATGTCGGCCCACGACTTGGTGGCGTAGTTCAGTGCCAGGCTCTCGGGCGACACCCCGGCCACGAAGCTGGTGGTGCTGTTGGCCAGGTCGACCACGCCGTTGCGCAGCGCCGCCCCTTGCTCCATGGTGGGAACGGCCTTCGGCCCGCCGAGGTAGTTGATCTGCACGATGCCCTTGCCCTCGGCATTGACCTTCTGAACCCAGCGCTCGAACGTGCGGGCGTAGTAGGTGCCTTCCTGGAAGGCGTTGACGGCTTTCAGTGTGACCTCCTGCGCCTGCACCAGGCCGGCGGCCAGCAAGGCGGCAAGGGTCACGGCGGCACGGCGGCCGGTGAAGAGGATGTGTTTGCTCATGCTGAGTCTCTTTCGATGACTGGACTGTTGTTCCGTGAGAGTTGCTGTCGGACGGTCGGCCCCGGCGCGCCTCAGCGGCCCTTGGTCGCCGCGCCGATGGCCACCGGCCGTACCGCGGCACCGGCCGCGCCCCGCTCGCGCGTGGGCAGGATCATCGTGCACGAGGTGTAGACGCGGTCGGCGGCCAGCTCGTGCAGCCGCGCGTTTTCGACCTGCACGATGCCCACCTGCGTGAGCAGGTGATGGTGCACCGAGAACGGCAGGCCCGGCAGCGCCCCGGGCGCAGGGCCGGCCTTGCCGGCGAGCATGCCTTCGGGCACCGAGTCGACGAACGGGGCGTCGACGCCGACGGCGACCACGCGCGCCGCGCCCAGCATCTGCGCGGCGTCGTAGGCCAGGCCCGGGGCCATGGCGTAGTAGGTCTTCTCGGTGTCGGGGTCTTTGTAGCGGTCGCTCCAGCCGGTGTAGACATACACCACGTCGCCGGGCTGCAGGCCGCGCCTGGCCAGACCCTGCGCCGCGAGGATCTTCTTGATCTGTGCGGCGGTGACCACCTCGCCGGCCTTCATCGGCTGGCCGCCGTTGGCGTGGCGCTTGGCGTCCAGCAGCACGGCGGTGGTGACGATCGGCGGGATCTGTTCGATGCCCAGCTTCAGCAGCGGCGAGTCGGCGCTGGGCTTCACCTCGGCGGCGCTCAGGCCGCCGTAGTAGACGACGTCGCCGGTGGGGAACGGCGGTTTGCCGTCCCACGGCTGCTTGAGCATGCCGAAGTGGCCCAGCGCGTCGAGCTGGGTGCCCTGCTGGCCGGGCTCGGCGCCCTCGTTGAGCGTCTCGCCGTTGAAGGCGTGCGCGGTGCCGGGGATGCCGGCCACCGGCTTGGGTTTGACAACCAGCGGCGCGACGAAGGGCGACAGCGGCATCGTTTTCGTGCGCTCCCAGCTCAGCTCGTAGCTCTTGGCGCCCGGGCGGCCCATGTGCCACGCGCAGCGCGCCCAGGTGCCGGGGCCTTGCGTGTTGCCCATGCCTTTCTGGTCGCCGGCCGGCCACGGGACATCGGGCACGCGCTTGGCGGCGGACGCCAGCAGCGGCGCCGGTTCGTCGGCGCGCGCGCCGATCGACGCGGCCAGCAGCACCCCGGTGGCCGCCAGGGCGAGGGTGCTGCATCGGGGCCGAGGCCCGTGGGGGAGAAGGGTCGAGAGGCTCATGCGTGCATCTCCGCTGGTCGGCGCGCTCCGCCGGAGTTCTTGGCCCATGGATCATCGGGGCCGGCGCGGGGCGTGCGCATCCAGGGTTCCCCGGTGGCGCCGGCGTGCGTGTCCAAAGGGTGGGCGGGCACACCGGGCGGACGCCCGGCGAGGGTCGGGGTGGCTATGCCGCTGCGCGCGCGCGGAACTCGCGCGGCGCCATGCCCACCGCCTTGCTGAACACGCGGCTGAAGTGCGCCGGGTCGGCGAAGCCCAGGCTGTAGGCCACCGCCGACACGCTGGCCTGGGTGTAGACGAGGTGCCTGCGCGCCTCGCGGATGAGGCGGGTCTCGATGACCTTCGAGGCGGGCGCGCCGGTGGCTTCGCGCACGAGGCGGCTCAGGTGCGTGGCGGTGATGCCCAGCGCCTGCGCGTAGTCGGCCACGCGCCAGTGTTCGCCGTAGTGTGCGTCGACCAGGGCGTCGAAGCGCTGCAGGAAGCGCGAGGGGCTGCGCGGCACCGCGGCGGCCGGCTGCGCCGAGGCCGCGGCCCGCGCCACCAGGCCCAGCAGCGTGGTGGCCAGGCCGCGCAGCACCAGGGCGCGGTGCGGTGCGCGGCCGTCGAACTCCTCGCACAACTGTCGCATCACCGCGGCCAGGGCGGCATCGGCGGGCAGTTGTGCCGAGCGCGCCAGCAGCCGCCGCGTCTCGGCTGCCGCGGCGTGGTGGCCGAGGGCTTCGTCGCGCATCTCTTCAGCCAGCGTGGTGACGAAGCCGCCGGTGCCCGGGGCAAACGAGAAGCCGTGCACGTCGCCCGGGGCCACGTTGACCAGCGTCATCGGGGCCAGGGTCAGCGTGGCGCCTTCGAGCAGGGCCTGCCCGCCCCCGGTGGCCACGAACACCAGCTGGTGCAGCCGGGCGTGGCGGTGCGGTGAGAGCTCCCAGTCGTGCAGCGCCGAGCGCGCGGCCAGCGTCTCGCAGTGCAGCGGATCGGGCAGGTGGGCCGATTCGCCGAAGAGGCTGTAGCCGGGCAGCACCGGCGCGGCGGCACGTTGGGCCTTCGCGGCGGCACGCACCGCACCGCGCCGTGCGCCATGGGCGATGGCGGGGAGACCGGTGCCGGCGGCGCGAGCCATGTTCGAATCGTACAAGTGTTGGTCGGCTGCGTTCATTCCCCTGGCCACCGCTCCCAGGTAACTTTCGCTCCTGCCGCGCGGGTGCGGGTTTTCCGGCCCGTCGCATCCATGCAAGAGGAGACAACGCATGAAAACCCAGGTCTGCATCATCGGCGGCGGCCCTTCGGGGCTGCTGCTTTCGCAACTGCTGCACCTGCAGGGCATCGACAACGTCGTGCTGGAAAAGCACAGCCGTGAGTACGTGCTGGCGCGCATCCGCGCCGGTGTCATCGAGCATGGCTTCGCCAAGCTGATGCAGGAGGCGCAATGCGGCGAGCGCATGCAGCGCGAAGGCCAGGTGCACGAGGGCTTCTTCATCGCCAACGGCGGCGTGCTCCACCGCGTGGACCTGCACAAGTACAGCGGCGGCAACACGGTCATCGTCTACGGCCAGACGGAGATCACGCGCGACCTGTACGACGCGCGCGACCGCATGAAGGGCGTGGTGATCCACAACGCCGAAGACGTGCGCCCGCACGAGATGACCACCGCCACGCCGTACGTCACCTACCGCGCTGGCGACGAGACCCGGCGCGTGGACTGCGACTTCATCGTCGGCGCCGACGGCTTCCACGGCGTGAGCCGCAAGTCGATTCCGAAGAACGTGCTCACCGAGTACGAGAAGGTCTACCCGTTCGGCTGGCTGGGGGTGCTGAGCCGCACGCCGCCGGTTTCGGAAGAGCTGATCTACTCGCGGCACGAGCGCGGCTTTGCGCTGTGCTCGCTGCGCTCGCCGGTGCTCAGCCGCTACTACGTGCAGGTGCCGCTCACCGACAAGGTGGAGGACTGGTCCGACGAGGCCTTCTGGGCCGAACTCAAGCACCGCCTGCCGGCCGAGGTGGCGGCGCGGCTGGTGACCGGCCCCTCGATCGAGAAGAGCATCGCGCCGCTGCGCAGCTTTGTGGCCGAGCCGATGCGCTACGGCAACCTGTTTCTTGCCGGTGACGCCGCGCACATCGTGCCGCCCACCGGCGCGCGCGGGCTGAACAGCGCTGCCTCCGACGTGTATTACCTCTATCACGCGCTGCAGGCGTACTACAAGCGCGGCGATGCCAGCGGCCTGGAGGGCTACTCGGCCAAGGCGCTGGCGCGGGTGTGGAAGGCGCAGCGCTTCTCGTGGTGGATGACGACGATGCTGCACAGCTTTCCGGGCAGCAACGCGTACGACCACAAGCTGCAGGAAACCGAGCTGGCCTATCTGTTCTCTTCCGCCGCGGCGATGAGTTCGCTGGCGGAGAACTATGTGGGGTTACCGTTCTGAGGGCCTACGCCTCTTTGTGCGCTCATTGCTGCCACCGCCATCGAGCACCAAGTGCCCGTGCTTACCGCCAGCGTCAAGAATTCCGGTGCCGCGAGGTCCTGCTGTCAAGCCGGCCTCGCCTTGACCTTCACTGGCAATTGGCAATTCCTGACCCCGATCGCCTCACGAAGCAGAGAGCGGTACAGGGCAAGTGGGAGACCTGACCTAGACCTGACCCCGGAAGAGGCATGACACCGGAAGAGGCACAAACTGATCGCATGATCCGTCGTCAAGACGGGTTTGCCGGACGCATACACAAGAGGCGCAATCAAGCTCAAGCAGATGTTGACGCCCTGCGTGAGCTCTTGACGCCACCCGATTTACTCAAGCAGCCGTGCAACTGCCGCCGGGCGTGGCGGTGGCGGGCGGCGCGGCGGGTGTCGGCCTCACCCCAGAGCGTCGGACATGCAAAGGGTGCCGCGATTTCCGATCAGCCGAGTGCTGGGTCGAAACCGCCGTACTTCTCCCGTGCCTGCGTCGCCGACAGACACTGAAGCCTCGGAGGCCCGCCTCCCTGGAGACTGCTGTCAGGGTACGTCAACTCCCAGAAGCGGCCATCACTCGGATCTAGGAACAGCGCATCCCATCCGCTTGCGTCGCGGCCCAACTCCCGAAGATGCCCTCGAACTAGTGCATCGATTCGAGCGCACACATCATCGGCGACAACGCGGCCAGCCTTGAGCAGCCATCTGCCGGAAAGGCAAGTCTCAGTGGGCAGCAACTTCATGGCACGATCCGAATGACCGCGTCGGCCGGAATGGGTCCGTTAGGAACGACGAATTCACGAGCGCCCCCTGCAGTTCGTCCACCACCGACGAAGCCGGGGTCGCTGCGAAGCACCGGTGACGCAACCCCGGATCGTGGGGCTGCAAACTCAATCACCTTATACCCGGCAGGACTCTCCGCAATGGTAAGGCGCCGAGCAAGCTGCTTGGAACCCATGCCTGCGATGTCTGATGCGCCGGTCACGAAGACATCGCCGGCCCCTGGCCTGCCCAACATCGTTGCCGGCGTTCCGTTTGGGATCACACGTGCCATTGTCGACGGGACAGGATTAGCTATCACCTTTGCGGCCGTAGTTGCGGCAGCGGCTGCAGCCGTCGCACCTGCCATGGCGCTGTAGGCGCCCCCGAAAGTGGTCGCGGCCATCAGGCCCGCAAGCGCGTAAACGCCAGCGCGATCGCCAAGCGTATTGGAGAGCCCCTGTCGGTTGCTCTCTGGACTCCCCATGTCACCTACCCCTCTGGAGCCCGCCAAGCGAAGATCAATCCCGGTGGGGTCGTCTCCTCGGAGTCGGAACGGCCACCTTCCAGTAGGGTCCGTATAGCGGTACGGGCTGTTGTTCGCGTACGCATACCGGTTGAATCCGCTTCCGGTCTGTAGATCCGTATTGACCGGATCAACGCTGAGGAATCTCCCCACCAGCGGCTCATAGTACCGCTGCTGCATGTACACCAACCCCGTATCCACATCATTCACGTGCCCCGTGAACCCCACCCCATCCGGGTTCAGTGTGCCGGCCGCGGCCGCTCCGTAGGGCTCGTACCGTGTTCGCGACCCGTTGATGAACTGGCCTGCGGTGCCGGTGCGCGCCACCGGTGAGCCC
>JAEUPC010000071.1 GCA_016789865.1 Rubrivivax sp. | reverse complement strand
TTCGGCTTCCAGCTCGGCTGGTTTCCGGTGCAGGGCTGGAGCGACAGCGTGTGGAAGAACCTGCTGGTCTACACGCCGCTGCCGGTGATGCTGGCGGTGGCGGTGGGGCTGGCGCCGCAGACGCGGCTGTACCGCAGCTTCTTCCTCGACGAGCTCGGGCAGGACTACGTGCGCACCGCGCGCGCCAAGGGCATGACCGAAGGCGTGGTGCTGTTCCGCCACGTGCTGCGCAACGCGATGATCCCGATACTCACCAACATCGGGCTGCAGCTGCCGGGCATCTTCGTGGGCAGCTTCCTGATCGAGGTGTTCTTCTCGATTCCGGGGTTGGGTCGCGAGGTGCTGCTGGCGGTGAATCGCAGCGACTTCCCGGTCATCCAGGCGGTGACGATCTATCTGGCGGTGCTGACGATGGTGATCAACCTGCTCACCGACATCGCCTACAAGATCGCCGACCCGCGGGTGGTGTTGAAGTGAGGGGTGCGTGACATGAGTGCCGTGCTCCCTGCCACCGCCGCCAACCCGCTGGACGACGCCCAGCAAAAGAGCGAGGGCGTGTGGCATGCCGCCTGGGCCCGCTTCAGGCAAGACCGCGTCGGCTTCTGGTCGATGACGGTGATGTTCGCATTCCTGCTGCTGATCCTGCTCTCGGCCACCGGCCTGGTGGCCGGCAAGTGGCAGGACGAGGTGGGGGTGCCGAGCGCCCCGCCCACCTTCATGGGCCCGGCGCCGCCGCAGGCCGGCACCGGCGCGATCGAGCAGCCCAAGGGGCCCAACGTCGACCTGTCGGACATCGACCCGCTGGCCCCGCGCTACAAGGAGTGGGACGAGAAGGCCAAGCAGTTCCAGACCGCCGAGACGCCCAAGCGCGAGACGCTGCCCTTCGGCGCCGACCGGCTGGGCCGCGACGTGCTTTCCAAGGCCATCAAGGGCACCGAGATCTCGGTGTTCGTCGGGGTCGTCGCGGCCATCGCCGCCACCACGCTGGGCACGCTGCTCGGCGCGCTGGGCGGCTTCTTCGGCGGCCGTGTCGGCGATGGGCTGGAGTGGCTCTACAACGTCTTCGAGAGCATCCCCAACATCCTGCTCATCTTCGCCTTCGCCGCGGCGCTGAACACACGCGGCGTGGAGACGGTGGTCATCATCCTCGCGCTCACCGGCTGGACCGGCATGTACCGCCAGGTGCGCGCCGAGTTCATGAAGCACCGCGGCCGCGAGTACGTGCGCGCGGCCGAGGCCATCGGTGCCAGCACGGGCAGCCGCATGTTCAGGCACATCCTGCCCAACGTCAGCCACGTCATCCTGGTGCGCATGGGCCTCTTGGTGGTTGGCTTCATCAAGGCCGAGGTGATCTTGTCCTACCTGGGCATCGGTGTGCGCGTCGACCAGGTGAGCTGGGGCACCATGCTCGCCGACAGCCAGAGCGAGCTGATCCTCGGCCACTGGTGGCAGCTGGCCGCGGCCACGCTGTTCATGGCGGTGTTCGTCACCGCGTTTTCGTTGATGGCCGATGCGTGGCGCGACGCGCTCGACCCGAAGCTCAGAGGTCTCGAGAAGTGAGCGCCCTGCTTTCCATCCAGGACCTGAAGGTCGGCTTCCGCATGGGCCGCGGCATCGTCGCCGAGGCGGTGAAGGGCGTCAGCTTCGACATCGCGCCCCACAGCACCGTGGCGCTGGTGGGCGAGTCGGGCTCGGGCAAGAGCGTCACCGCGATGTCGGTGCTCAACCTGCTGCCCGACAACGCCCAGCGCACCGGCCGCATCCTCTGGCAAGGCCAGAAGGACCTGCTGCAAACGCCGATGCGCGAACTGCAGGCGCTGCGTGGCCGCGAGATCGCCTGCGTCTTTCAAGACCCGATGAGTTCACTCAACCCGGTGTTCGATGTCGGCAAGCAGTTGAGCGAGCCGCTGATGAAGCACCTGGGGCTGTCGCGCAGCGCCGCCATCAAGCGCGCCGAAGAACTGCTGGGCGAAGTGGGCATCCCCGAGCCCAAGCGGCGCCTTTCGAGCTACCCGCACGAGATGAGCGGCGGCCAGCAGCAGCGCGTGATGATCGCCATGGCCCTGGCCTGCGAGCCGAAGCTCTTGATTGCCGACGAACCCACCACGGCCCTGGACGTGACCATCCAGCGCCAGGTGCTGGAACTGATGGCCAAGCTGCAGGACAAGCACCGCATGTCGGTACTCTTCATCAGCCACGACCTCGGCGTGGTCGGCGAGATCTCCGACCACGTGGTGGTGATGCGCCACGGCCAGATCCGCGAGACCGCCGACGTGGCCACCATCTTCAGCAACCCGAAGGACGACTACACCAAAGCCCTGCTCGCTTGCCGTCCCAGCCTGACCGAGAACCCGGCGCGGCTGATGGTGATCGACGATCACATCGCCGCCAGCCGCGCCTCCGCACGCGGCGAGGCCGCTGCGGCGCGCGCCGAGGCCGGCGCCAAGGACGCCGACGCGCCGGTGGTTCTCGCGGTGCGATCGCTCGCCAAGAGCTT
>JAEUPC010000218.1 GCA_016789865.1 Rubrivivax sp. | reverse complement strand
CCCGGTGCGCGCGCCGGCCGTGCAGGTGGGCGACATCGTCTGCGAGCTGCGCGGCGTGAGCACCGCGCCGGCCGCCGGCGCCGGCCGCGACCGGCTGGCCGGCGTGTCGCTGGTGCTGCGCGGTGGCGAGATCGTCGCCATCGCCGGCGTGTCGGGCAACGGCCAGGCGGCGCTGGCCGGCGTGCTGTGCGGCACGCACATGGCCGCGGCCGGCGAGGTGCGCTACCTCGGCGCGCCGATGCCGCGGGCCAACGCGGCCCGCGTGCGGCGCGGCGTCGCGCGCATCCCCGAAGACCGCCAGGGCACGGGGCTGGTCGGCGACCTCCCACTGTGGGAAAACGCCGTCAGCGAACGCCTGACCAGCGCCGCGTTCTCGCGCCGGGTGGCCGGCCTGCGCTGGGTGCGCGCCGCTGCGGCACGAGCGCATGCCCGGCACATCGTGCAGCGCTTTGACGTGCGTGGCGCTGCGGCCGGCCTGCTCGACGCGCCGGTGCGCGCGCTGTCGGGCGGCAACATGCAAAAGCTCATTCTCGGCCGTGCCCTGCTGGCACCCGAGGGCGATGCCGCGCCGCAGCTCATCGTCGCGCACCAGCCGACCTGGGGCCTGGACGTCGGTGCGGTGGCCTCGGTGCAGGCGGAGCTGATCGCCGCGCGCGATGCCGGTGCCGCGGTGCTGCTCGTCTCCGACGACCTCGACGAGGTGGTGGCGCTGGGCGACCGCATCGCGGTGATGCACGACGGCCACCTCACCGAGGCGCGCCCGAATGCCATGTGGACGCGGGAGTCGCTCGGGCTGGCGATGGCGGGTGTGCGCGATGATCCGCCACCGGCTCCTGTGGCGGCCTCCGCCCCGGCACCCGCTCCAGTGCACACCCACGCGCCCTGATCCCGAAGCAATGCCCGAGCTGCCTCCTGCACCGCGCGCCGCATGAGACTCGAACGCCGCACCACCCCTTCGCCGCTGGCCCTGCTGCTGGCGCCGCTGGCCGCCGTGGCCTTCACGCTCGGGGTCTGCGCGCTGCTGGTGCTGTGGGCCGGTGCGCCGGTGGGGCGCACCTACGCGGCCATCGTGCAGGGCGCCTTCGGCTCGCTGTTCGCGTGGAGCGAGACGCTCACTCGCGCCGTGCCGCTCATCCTCACGGGGCTGGCGGCCACGGTGGCGTTCAAGGCGCGGCTGTTCAACATCGGTGCCGAGGGGCAGCTGTACGGCGGCGCGATGGCCGCGGTGGCCGTGGGCAGCCTGCTGGTGGTGGAAGGCGCCGAGGGCACGCCCGCGCTGGCGCTGCCGGCCGGCGTGGCGCTGGCGGTGGTGTTCATGGCGGCGGCGATGGTCGGGGCGCTGCTGCTGCTGGGGCCCGCCTGGCTGAAGGCACGGCTGGGCGTTGACGAGGTGGTGACCACGCTGCTGATGAACTTCGTCATCCTGTTGGGCGTGTCGGCGCTGCTCGACGGGCCGATGAAGGACCCCACCGCGATGGGCTGGCCGCAGAGCGTGGCGCTGCCCGCCGAGCTGGAGCTGGCGCGGCCGTTTCAGGGTCTGCGGCTGCACAGCGGCCTTGTCGTTGCGGCGCTCTCGGGCGTGGCGCTGTGGCTCGTCTTCCGCCACACGGTGCTGGGCTTCCAGATCCGCGCCAGCGGCGCCAATGCGCGCGCCGCGGCGTTCGCCGGCGTGCCACCTCTGCGCACCACGCTGCTCGTCGCGCTGCTGTCGGGCGGGCTGGCGGGGCTGGCCGGCGCGGTGGAAGTGGCCGGGCGCACGGGCTACGTGACGCTGGACATGTCACCGGGCTACGGCTACTCGGGCATCGTCATCGCGATGCTGGCGGGGCTGCATCCGCTGGCTGTCTTGGCGGCCGCCGTGTTCGTCGCCGGTATGCTGGTCGGTGCCGACAGCATGAGCCGCGCGGTCGGCGTGCCGACCTACATTGCCGATGTGGTGGTGGCCGCCTCGCTGATCGCCGTGCTCGTGGCGGCGATGCTGGCGCAGTACCGCGTGCGCTGGCGCGGCCCGGGTGCCGCGGGAGCTGCAACGTGAAGGGCGCAGGCGGGAAAGGCGGTGTGAGTGGCGTCGGCGGTGTGAGCGGCATGAGCGGCATGAGCGGCGCGCTGCGCCAGGGCGCTCGCGTCGATGCCGCCTGGCTGTGCCGCCGGTGGCCGGCAGCGGCCGCGCTGGCCCTGGCGCTGGCGCTGGCCGCCGGCCTGGGCTGGTGGTGGTGGCCGGCACCGCACGAAGGCGTGCGCCTGCACGCCGCGGCGCAGGCGTTCCCCTGGGCGCGTGCCCCAGACGTCGATGACCCTGCGCGGTCGGCCACGGTGCCCGCTTCGCCGGCGGCAGCGGCGCCCGAAGGCCAGCGCACGGCGGCGCCCGCCGGGCCGGTGGCATTCGAGCTGTGCGGGCTGGGCCGCATCGTCGTTCCACCCAATGCCGCGCGTGCGGCGTCTTCCACCGCCGCCAGTGCCGCTACGGCCATGCCGCTGGGCGAGCTGCCGGCTCCGGTGGGGAGGTTCGCCTTGCAAGAAGCCCAGGACCGGCTCATGCAGGTGCTGGCCGCAGGCGACGCCCGGCAGCGCGTGGCCGCGCGGCTGCTGCGCCAGCCTGGTGACGAAGACCCCGGTGCAGTGGCCGCCTGGGCGCGCGGCCTGGTCGCCGACGCGCTGGCCAGCCGCGACGCGCAGGCCATGCGCTGGGCTGGCGCGGCCTGCCCCTTCGTCGATGACGACATCGGCTGCCGGCGCCGGCTGCTGCGCGCACGCACACAGGCCGACCCGGCCAATGCGCTGCACTGGCTCGAGTGGCTCGGCGATGAACCCGAAGCCGCCGATGCAGCGTGGGCGGGCCTGGCGCGCGCCCAGCACTGGCGCGAGCAGCCGCTGGGGCTGGCCGGGGTGCTGATGCGCACCGTGGCGCCGGACGTGCCCGGGTACGTGCAGGCCACGATGGCCGTGGAGGCGATGGCGCACGACGCGGCCTTCCCGGCGCCGCCGCTGGCGCCGGTGCTCGAGCGCTGCGCCGCCCGCGGCGGGGCCGCGGCTGCGGCCGCCGGCTGCGAGCACTTCGCTCGCCTGCTGGTCGAGCGCGGCGACTCGGTGCAGGCGCTGATGCTCGGCCGCGAACTCGGCGAGCGGATCGGCTGGCCGGCCGAGCAGCTGCAGCTGCTGGAGCACGAGGTGCAGGCGCTGCAGAGGCAGGAAGTGCACTGGGCCGTGGACGCCCAGCGGCCGCTGGGCTGCGAGACGGTGCAGGGGCAGGGTGGCCACATCGCTGCGGTCGAGCGCGAGGGTGAGCTCGCCGTGCTGCGGCGCAATCGTGCCGCGGGCCACGGACCCCGCTGACCAGGCCCGGCGAGCGAGAACGTGCATGAGCGAGGCCCTCGAGCTCATCGGCAGCAGCGCGTTCTGGGTGGCGGTGCTGCGCATCGCCACGCCGCTGATCCTGGGCACGCTGGGCGTTCTGCTGTGCGAGCGCGCAGGCGTGCTCAACCTCGGCATCGAGGGGATCATGGTTGCCGGTGCCTTCACCGGTTGGCTGGCGGTGTACGGGGGCCTGGGGCTGTGGGGCGGTGTCGCCGTGGCGGCGGCCACCGGCGCCGTGTTCGGGCTGCTGCACGCCGGCCTCACGGTGGGGCTGGCACTGTCGCAGCACGTCTCGGGGCTGGGCATCACGATGCTGGCCACGGCCCTTTCGTACTACGGCTATCGCGTCGGCTTTCCGAAGGTGAGCACGCCGCCGACGGTGACGCCGTTTGCCGAGATGGGCGCACTGCCGCTGCCGGTGCTGGCGCAGCAGACGCCACTGACGCTGCTGGCGCTGGTGCTGGTGCCTGTCCTGGCCTGGTTCATCGCGCGCACGCCGGCCGGGCTGGCGCTGCGCATGGTGGGCGAGAACCCGCAGGCGGCGGAAGGTCAGGGGCTCTCGGTGGCGGCGGTGCGCACCGGCGCCATCGTTGCCGGCTCGGCGCTGATGGGCATCGCCGGGTGTTTCCTCACGCTGGCGGCCTTCAACGCCTTCTTCTTCAACATGGTCAACGGCCGCGGCTGGGTATGCGTGGCGCTGGTGGTGTTCGCGTCGTGGCGGCCGGGCAAGGCGCTGGTGGGCGCACTGCTGTTCGCCTTCTTCGACGCGCTGCAACTGCGGCTGCAGCAAAGCGCCGGCGGCGTGGTGCCGTACCAGGTGTTCCTGATGCTGCCGTACCTGCTTTCGATCGCCGCGTTGGTGCTGGTGGCGCGGCGTGCAGCGTACCCGCAGGCGCTGATGAAGCCGTACCGCAAGGGCGAGCGCTGAGAGACTTCAGAACGACGCTCGAGGCGCACCGACGATGAAGAACCCCAGCCGAGGAGACCGCTGAGATGCTCGAACTGCTCGTGCGCAACGCCACGCTGCCCGATGGCCGCCGCGGCGTGGGCATTGCGGTGAACGACGGCCGCATCGTCGAGGTGCGAGAGGGCCTGGGTCTCGATGCCTCCGGGGTGCCGGCGGCGCGCGAGGTGCTCGATGCACAGGGCCTGCTGGTCAGCCCGCCCTTCGTCGACGCGCACTTCCACATGGACGCCACATTGAGCGTCGGCCTGCCGCGCGTCAATGCCAGCGGCACGCTGCTCGAAGGCATCGCGCTGTGGGGCGAGCTGAAGCCACAGCTCACGCACGAGGCGATCGTCGAGCGCGCGCTGGCCTACTGCGACTGGGCGGTGGCGCGCGGGCTGCTGGCCATCCGCTCGCATGTCGATGTCTGCGACCCGCGGCTGCTGGCCGTGCAGGCGCTGCTCGAGGTGAAGAAGCGCGTCGCGCCGTACCTCGACTTGCAGCTCGTGGCCTTCCCGCAGGATGGCGTGCTGCGCGCACCCGGTGCGCTCGAGAACCTCGAGCGGGCGCTGGCGATGGGCGTCGATGTCGTCGGCGGCATCCCCCACTTCGAGCGCACGATGGACAGCGGCGCCGAGAGCGTGCGCGTGCTGTGCGAGATCGCCGCCGAGCAGGGGCGCTTGGTGGACATGCATTGCGACGAAAGCGACGACCCGCAATCGCGCCACGTCGAGACGCTGGCCGCCGAGACGGTGCGCCTCGGGCTGCACGGCCGCGTCACCGGCAGCCACCTCACTTCCATGCACAGCATGGACAACTACTACGTCAGCAAGCTGCTGCCTTTGATGGCCGAGGCGCAGCTGAACGTGGTGGCCAACCCGCTCATCAACATCACGTTGCAGGGCCGGCACGACACCTACCCCAGGCGACGCGGCATGACGCGCGTGCCCGAGCAGCTGGCCGCCGGCCTGACCGTGGCCTTCGGCCACGACTGCGTGATGGACCCGTGGTACAGCCTGGGCTCGGGCGACATGCTCGAAGTGGCCGCGATGGGCCTGCACGTGGCGCAGATGACCAGCCAGGCGGCGATGCGGCAGTGCTTCGATGCCGTGACGAGCGCGCCGGCCCGCATCCTGCATCTCGAAGGCTACGGGCTCGAAGCCGGCTGCCGTGCCGACTTCGTGTGGCTGCAGGCGCGTGATCCGGTGGAGGCGATCCGCCTGCGCGCCACGCGGCTGGCAGTCTATCGCCGCGGGCAGCGCATCGCGTCGATGCCGCCGGCCACCGCGGCGCTTTCGCTGCCCGGGCGCCCGGCCAGCGTGGACTTCAGCCTGCGCCGGTGACCATCGGGCCGTGGCCGGGCCGCGACCCCTGAATGCATCCTCTATTTCGCTGCGCCGACCACTCGCCGTCCTCGGTGGCACCTGGGTGGGTCTTCGTAGGCCGGTCCCGACGCGGGTGCCCGATCCCGCCACGGTCTGCTGCCCTGACCTATTCGATCGATCGCGAAGCCGTATCAGGTGCCTTGCTTCACGAGCGGCGCCTTCAGCGCCTCGCTCAGCGTGGCCAGGCTGTCAGCCAGGTGTGCACGCGCCATCGATGTCCACGCATGCGACTGCAGCGCCGTCTTCATCGACGCTTCCAGCTGCTGCGCCACTTGCCGGTGCACGGCCCGCACGTCGGCCGCGGCCGGTGCGGTGGCGCGCAGCACGCCGCCGGCCAGGCGCCGGACATGCTCGCGCTGCAGGTTGCGGCGCAGGCTGTCGATCTCGCTCGGGATGGCTGCGGCCTGCCCGTCGGGAGCGGACTTGCCCGGCCCCTGCAAGCGGCGGCCGGCCTTGGCAGGCGGCGCGATCTCGGACCACACCGCACCGCTCAGCCGTTCCTGTAGTTCGGCGTAGCTCAGCAGCTGGCTGCGGTCGGCCACCTTCACCTCGGCGTCGGCCAGGCGCTGCGCCGTCACGTCGGACATCATGGCGTCCAGCGCCGTGCGCTGCAGGCCCAGCACCCTGTTGGCGAGGCTGAAGTCGGCCGCGCGGCCCATCTGGAAGCCGCGCAGGTCGACGCCCAGGCGGCTCATGAAGCGCGGCTCGAGGCGGAAGCTGGCGCTGGAGAACACCTCGGTCAGCAGCAGCGCGAGCGCATCGCGCTGCTGCGCCGCGGGCACCGGCGCCACCAACGGCCGGTTGGCACCGGCCGTGGCGCGGCTGGTGTAGGCGCCGCCCACGTACTTCGACAGCAATGCCACCGACTGCGAGAAGCGGTTCAGGCCGCGCTCGAGGTTGCGCCGGTACAGCTCCATCGTGTCGTCGGCCGGCAGCTCGCGCGTCTGCGTGAGGGTCCACAGCTCGCGGGCCACCACCAGTTGCCGCCGCGCGTAGGCCAACGGGTCGTTGCCCTGGTCGAAGCGGTTGATCAGCGGGTCGTGGGCGGCCGCGTCGCCGTCGTTGGCGTAGGCGAGCGCGGGGTCGGTCTCGCCCCGGGCGGCCAGCCGGGCCAGGGCCTGCGCCTCCTCGGCCGGCGTGGCGTACTCGCGGTAGCCGTACTCGATGGCCCAGTAGTCGTAGGCTCCCAGGCCCGGCATGTGGATGGCGGCCACCGCCTCGCCCTGCAATGCGACGTTCGGCGGGTTGTAGTCCATCACCGAGTTCGACGTGCCGCGCGTGGCGGTGAAGGCCGGGTCGCGCAGTTGCGCCTGCGTGATGCCGGTGGAGGCCTTGAAGTTGTGTGTGAGGCCAATGGCGTGGCCGACCTCGTGCACGATCACCGCCTTCAGGCTGGCGGCGACGTAGGCGTCGGACTCGGGGCTGTCCTGGGCGATGTCGCCGCGCAGCTGCAACAGCTCCAGCCCGAAGGACGCCTGCTCCAGCGCCTCGTCGGCGAAGGTGCACTGCGCGAAGCGCGCGGCGAACTCGCCGCGGGTGTTCAGCGCGGGCAGGGTGGCGCCGCCTATGCCTTCCATGCCGTCTGTGCCGGCCGAGCCCATCGAGAAGGCTTCGTGCCCGCTCAGGCGCGGCCCCGTGTCGGCCACTGCCGAGCGGTCGAAGCGCACCCAGTTCTCGGGCACGATGGCCGCGCCGCGCAGGATCTCGCCGGTGCGCGGGTCGGCCTGGCTCGGTCCCACCGCCGTGGCGCCCGGCCCTTCCATGGCGAACCAGCGCACGGCCAGCAGCCGCGTGCCTTCGAACGAAGTCCAGTCGGCGTCGGCAGGCTGCTGCTCCACGGTGAGCGCATTGCGGAACCCGGCGCGCTCGAAGGCCTTGTTCCACTCGAGGATGCCCTCGCGCACAGCGGGCCGCCACTTCTCGGGGATATTGCGGTCCATCACCACGCGGATCGGCTGCTTCGGCTCGGACACCTCGGCCGCCGGGTCCTTCTTCTCCAGGCGCCAGCGCTGCACGATGAAGCGGCGGCGCTCGCCGGACATCTCGTCGTCGAGGTCGGTGTACGACTCGGTGAAGAAGCCCACGCGCTGGTCGGCGCGGCGCGGCTTCATCGGCTCGGCGGGCAGCGGTGCCAGCGTGTAGGCCAGGGAGACGAAGAAGCTGCGCGCATCGGGCAGCCCGCGCGGCGGGTTCGGTTGCGTCGCCGGGTTGGGCGGGGGGCCGCCGGGCATGAAGATCGGCGGCGGCGGCAGCTTGGGCACCATGTAGTGGTTGCGGAAGGTCAGCGAGGTGCCCTCGGCCGCCGTGCGGGTGCGTTCGATCGACGAGTTGCCGCGGTCCAGCGAGTAGCCGAGCCGGAACACGGCCTCGAAGAAGCTTTGCAGGCCAGGGATGTCGCCGCCCAGCAGGGCCTGCGCGTCGACGAGCAGCGACTTGCGCTCGGGGTGCGGCGAGGCCGCCAGCGGGGCGCTGGCCAGCAGGCTGCCCGAGTAGCTTTCGGCCAGTGCGCGGGCCAGCGGGGTGCCCTCCTTGGCCGTGCGCGCGTGCAGGTTCATGGCGTGCAGCTGCACGCTGTTGCCCAGACGGCGCAGCACGACGATGTGCTCGGGCGCCGGCCCCATCAGGCCGGGCAGCACGAATCCCTGGCCGAGGCCGGAGGCGATGGAGTGGCCGAGGAAGAAGGGCTTGTCGAGCCGTTCCGCCGGGATCTCGAGCCAGGTCTTCTCGTCGCGCGTCCACACCGTGAGGAAGCCGTCGGCGCTCTTGGCGTCCTTGGTCACATCGGCGAACGGCGGCGGCGTGCCGGGGGGTGGGGCGGGCGGGCGCGCCGTCGGTGCCGAGGCGCTGCCGGCGGGGCCGCTGGCGCCGGCCGCGGCGGGGGTGGCCCGCGCGGGTGCGTTGGCCGCCATCGCCTTGCCCGGGCCCGCCGCGGGTGCTGGGGCAGACCGGCTGGCCGGTGGCGTGGCCTGGGCGGCCGCCGGCGCCTCGCTGCCGGCGGGCGCGGTGGCGCAGCCGGCGACGATGGCCGCCGCCATTGCGGCGCAGGTCAGCGTGAAGCGGCGCGAGCGCCGCGAGGGGGATTGCGGCGAGACCGGGGTCACCGGGCTGAGGCGGAGTTGAGGCATGGGAAGTGGGCGTCGATGGTCGGGAATCAAAGCGCGAACGGTACCGCGTCAGGAAGGGCAGGCAGGGCGCGGGGCGACGGACTGGCGCCGCGGCGGAACGAACGGCCGCGGCGGCGGCATGACGCCCCGGTCGGCACGGGATGCCCGCTCACCCCAACCGGCGACGTGGCGGTGGGGCCCGCGGCTTCAGGGCTGTGCCGCCAACCGCGCCAGGCTAGGCGGCAGCGCCTCCAGCAGCTGGGCGTGAATGCCGCCGAAGCCGCCGTTGCTCATCACCACGATGTGGTCGCCGGGCCGGGCCGCGGCGGCCACGGCCTGCACCAGGGCCGGCACGCTGTCGGCCACCCGTGCCGCCGCACCCAGCGGCGCCAGCGCCTCGGCCACGCTCCAGCCCCACGGGCCCTGCAGCGCGAAGGCGAGGTCGGCCTCCTCCAGCGCCCACGGCAGCTGGGCCTTCATCGTGCCCAGCTTCATGGTGTTGGAGCGCGGCTCGAACACAGCAAGGATGCGGCCGAGCCCAGGCCCGGCGCCCGCCGCCGGCCGCTTCTCCAGCCGGCGGCGCAGGCCGCCGATCGTCGCGCGCATCGCGGTGGGGTGATGGGCGAAGTCGTCGTAGACGCGCACCGCGCGGGCCGCCTCGCCGGCTGATTGGCTGCCTGCCTCGGCGCCGCCCGCGGCGGGCACCTCGCCGCGCAGTTCGAGCCGGCGGCGCACGCCGGCGAAGCGCGACAACGCCGCGCACGCCGCCAGAGGCTCGACGCCCGCGGCCTCGGCGGCGGCCACCGCGGCCAGCGCGTTGAGCTGGTTGTGCTCACCGAGCAGTTCCCACTCGACGCGGCCGAGCTTCAGGCTGCCGCGCAGCACGTCGAAAGCCTGGGGCTCGCCGCGCGCGGTGATGCCGCCGGGTTCCTCGCGCCGGGTGCCGAAGCGCTGCACGCGGCTGTAGCAGCCGCGGTCCAGCACGCGCTGCAGTGCGGTGTCGCGTGCGTTGACGACCACCAGGCCGCTGGCCGGCATGGTGCGCACGAGGTGGTGGAACTGCGTCTCGATGGCCGCCAGATCCGCAAAGATGTCGGCGTGGTCGAGCTCCAGGTTGTTGAGGATCGCCGTGCGTGGGCGGTAGTGCACGAACTTGCTGCGCTTGTCGAACAGCGCCGTGTCGTACTCGTCGGCCTCGATGACGAAGGGCCGGCCGGGGCCCGCCGTGCCCAGTCGCGCCGAGATGCCGAAGTCCAGCGGCACTCCGCCGACCAGGAAGCCCGGCGCGAGGCCCGCGCACTCGAGGATCCACGCCAGCATCGCCGTGGTGGTGGTCTTGCCGTGCGTGCCGGCCACTGCCAGCACATGCCGGCCGTGCAGCAGGTGCTCGGCCAGCCACTGCGGGCCGCTGGTGTAGCGCGCGCCCGAATCGAGCAGCGCCTCCATCAGCGGGTTGCCGCGCTTCACCACGTTGCCGACGACGAAGACGTCGGGCGCGAGCCGAAGCTGGTCGGCGCCGTAGCCTTCGATCAGCTCGATGCCCAGCGTGCGCAGCTGCACGCTCATCGGCGGATAGACGGCCTCGTCGCAGCCGGTGACGCGGTGCCCGGCCTCGTGCGCCAGCGCGGCCAGCCCGCCCATGAAGGTGCCGCAGATGCCGAGGATGTGCAGGTGCATGGGTCGAGAGGTCGCCGACGGGCATTCTAGGAACGCGCCCTGCGGCGGCGGTGGCCGCTGCCGGTGACCTTGTGCTCGGCCGGCGCGCGGATCGACGCGAAGAGGTCGCGCACCCCCCGTGATAGGGTGGCGGCATGGGTGCCCCGGCGTTCACAGGCTTTCCGGCGCTGGCCGCGCACCCCTGGGCCTACCCGGCGCTGGAGGTGGTGCACATCGTGGGCATCGCGCTGCTGGTGGGCAACCTCGTGCTGCTGGAACTGCGCGTGTGGGGTGCGGCGGCCGAGGTGCCGGTGCGCGCGCTGGCGCGGCTGGCGCTGGTGCTGGCGCTGGCCGGCTTCGGCATCGTTGCGGCCAGTGGCCTGGCGATGTTCAGCGCGCAGCCCGCGGACCTGCTGACCAACCGTGCCTTCGTGATCAAGATGGGCCTGGTGATGCTCGCCGGGCTGAACGCGGCGTTGTTCCACGCCCGCGACGGCCTCGGCAAGCTCGACCGGGTCGCGCGTGTGCAGACCGCGCTGTCGCTGGGGCTTTGGGTGATGGTGATCATCTGCGGCCGCTGGATCGCCTACCGCTGACCATCGACGACGGGACCGTCCCTGGAGACCACTGACATGCAACGACGCCTTCTCCTGCTGCTGGGTACGCCGCTGCTCATGCCGCGTGCCTGGGCCCACCACGGCTGGAGCAGCTTCGACCAGACGCGGCCGATCTACCTGGAGGGGCGGGCCGCCAAGGTGATGTGGCGCAACCCGCACGCCGAGTTCGAGCTCGAGTTGGGTGCCGACCTGCGCTTGCCCGCCGACTTGCCCGGCCGCACCGTGCCCGCGCAAAGCGCGCCGGTGGACGGCGCGGCGTTGCTGAAGGCCGCCAGGCTGCCGACGCGCAAGGACCGCAAGTGGCTGGTCGAGCTGGCGCCGCTGACCCGCCTGGAGGCGTGGAAGGTGCCCGAGATTCGGCCCGGCGACGGCGTGGCGGTGCTGGGCTTCACCTTCACCGGCGAGAAGGGCGCCGCGGTGCTGCGCGCCGAGTACCTGTTTGCCGGCGGCAAGGTGTACGGGCTGCGCTCATCGCCAGCCTGAACAACGGCCTGATTCGGCTTCGCGATCGATCGAACAGGTCAGGGCCATAGACCGTGGCGGGATCGGGCCGACGGGGTGCCCTGCTCCGCGAATGTCCTCTTGCGGCGGCCCGGCTTCGCTGGTCCCCCGCATGCCCCCTTGATTTCGCTGCGCAAGGCACCCCATCGTCCCGATCCGACACCCGCGTAGGAACTT
>JAEUPC010000149.1 GCA_016789865.1 Rubrivivax sp. | reverse complement strand
TGCCCGAGTTGCCCGCGCGCACGAACGACTTGCAGGCGTCGAAGTCGATCGCGAAGTCGGCCACCTTGTCGGCCGGCACCTCGATGCCGATGTTCATCTTCAGCCCGCTTTGCTGGCCGCTGGGCGTGGTGAGCGCGGTCTGGGCACCGCCCACCGGCTGCACGGCGTTGGCCAGCGGGGTGGCGGCGGTGTTCTCGGCGAGCACCAGGCGCATCTGCGTGTAGGTGCCCGCGGGCAGGCGCTTCTCGCCCAGCGGCAGCAGCGTGCCGTTGGTCAGGGTCAGCAGGTCCACGCGCTGCGGCGTGGGCAGCACCACTTCCTGCCACTGGCCGTCGGTGTCGGGCGCGGCGGCGCTCTTGTGCACGCGCACCTTCACCACCGTGACCCAGGCGTGCTCGAAGCCGCAGGTGGGGGCGTCGGTGAGGACCAGGCGCAACGTGCCGGTGCCGCTTTCGGACCCCCCGCCGCCACAGCTTGCCAGCAGGCCGGCCGCACCGAGCGCGGCGACCAGGGACACCGCCAGCGGCGTGGACTTCGTCTTCATCATGTGCGCAGCTCCATGGATCGGGTGTTTCTCCAGGAGGGCGGCGCCGACATGCGCGTGGGCGATCGGCCGGCGGCAACTCGCCGCGCGGGCCCTCAGGTCATGAACCCGAGATTACGGCGCGGGGCATCGAAGTTGGCGAGGTGAGGGAAGACCTCCCCGACCTGAGTGGCCGACAAGCCGAACCAGGTTGCAAGCGTTGCCCCAAGCTGGTCAACGGATGTCGCGGGAAGCAACGAGCCGTTGCCCAGCTGGTCGGGGCTGCCGTCGAAGTTGTTGTTGGCCGTGTTCTTCGTGGCCAGCACCGGAAAGGCGCCGTAGAGGTCGCCGCCGCGCACCGCGCCGCCCATCACGAAGTGGTGCGCGCCCCAGCCGTGGTCGGTGCCGTCGCCGTTGCTGGTGAAGGTGCGGCCGAAGTCGCTGGCGGTGAAGGTGGTGACCAGCGGCCGCGCGCCTTGCGCGCCGAATGCGGTGAGGCGGCCGAGCGTGTCGTCGAAGTACTTCAGCGCATGGTTCACGCGCGCCATCAGGTCGGCGTGGTTGCGGTTCTGCAGGTCGTGCGTGTCGAAGCCACCCAGGCTGACGAAGAACACCTGCCGCCGCACGCCGGTGGCGCCGCGCAGGCCGGCGTCGACCATGCGCGCCACCACCTGCAGCTGCTGCGCCACGGCGTTGAAGGCGAGCGCGCCGGTGAGCGGGTTCGGGTACTGCAGCTTCGGGTCGGTGTTGGCGTTGTAGGCCGCGCCCCCGGCGGGCGGGGTGCCGAAGTCGGCTTCGCTGGCCGCGCGCAGCGCGTTGCGCAGCGTCGTCTCGGCGGCGATCGAGCGCTGCGAGACGGCGGCCAGGTCTCCCTCGAAGACGTGGCCGCTGCGCGCGCCGCTGACGACGCGGTTCAGCGCGTCGGCCACCGCGGTGGAGCCGTACACCTGGCCGCCGGCGTTCGCGCCCAGGCGGATGGCGCCGCCGGCGCCCACCTGGTACTGCTGCACGCTGTTGCCGCTGAGCCAGACGGCGCTGCCGCTGGCCGAGACGGCGGTGAAGACGGTGTTGGTGTTCATCGCCGCCAGCACGTCACCCATGCGGCCGCCCCAGCCCTTGGTGGCCCCCTCCGGCGCCAGCGCCTGCCAGGTGCTTTGTTGGTCGTTGTGCGAAAACAGGCGCGCCGGCTTCGGGTGCGCGGCGAGGTTGTATTGCGCCTTGGTCGTCGGCATCACCAGCGGGCCCACGTTGGGCACGATGGCCAGCCGCGAAGCGACACCGCCGTTGAACATCGCAGCCAGGTCGGGCAGCAGCGGGTGCAGCGCGAAGGTGCGGCCTTGCGGGTTGAGCGGCGTGATCGGCAGCACGCCGCCCAGGCGCGCCGGCGTGCCTGCAGCGGCCGCGCCATCCGCCGGCACGCTCGGGGCGCGCAGTGCGATCGGGTCGGGGGCCTGGTTGCGCGTGGTGGTGTAGGCGGCCCAGCTCGTGCCCGCGGTGGGCGCGCCGGCGCCGTTGTGGCCCTCGGTGGCCAGCACCGTGTTGAAGGCATCGTTGCCGCCGAACAGGAACAGGCACACGATGGCGCGGTAGTCGGGCGCGGCCTGGGCGGCCGCCGAGCCCGCGGCCAGCAGGTTCAGCGCCAGCGGTGCGCCGGCACCGGCCAGCAGCGACATCGCCGAGCCATGGCCCAAGAACAGCCGCCGCGAGGCGTCGAAGTGCAACGCAGGCGCGGCGAGCGGCCCGCCATGCCCTGGAGGGCAGAGCGCCCGCGGTGAAGCGGGTCGGTGATTGCGACGTGCCATGGTTCAGGGCTCCCAGCGCATCAGCGCAGCACCACGAACTCGGGTGCGGCCAGGGTCAGCAGAATCGCCGCGTTGACGCGGTTGCGCTTGGCGGCATCGACCTGTGCCTGGTTGGTGCCGCCGGTGTTGAGCGCGGGGACCACGATGCTGCCGACGGCACCGGCGATCTCGGCCTTCAGCGCCGCCCCCGCCGCGCCGTAGGTGAGGCGCGACGTCACGCGCTCGACCAGCGCCGGGGCATCCGTGGCCAGCGCCAGTTCGGCGGCGTAGTTGCCCTGCAGGTCGCGGCGGTTGAACGGCGCACCGTTGCTGAGGCCCACGCCGGCGCTCAGGTTGTCGCGCATGGTGTTGACGTAGCCGGCCGCGGTGGTCTCGCTGGCCAGCTGCATCTCGGGGGCGACGAGGTTGCGCGCCGCGGTCAGCGTGCCCGGCGGCACGAAGCCCGGGCGGTAGAAGTTGAACACCGACGGCGCACGCATCGGCGTCTGGCCAAGCGAGACGCCGGGGTTGTCGGTGTTGCCCACGCGGTAGTTGCCGCTGTCGCTGGCGTGCGGGAAGGCGCGCAGAAACGCCGCCAGGCGCAGCACCGGCTCGCGCACCTTGCCCGAGGTGTCGCTCCTGGTGCGCGCCTCGGCGTGCAACAGCACCGCCTTGAGCGCGGCCTTCAGGTCGCCGCGCACGCCGGCACCGTTGTCGTTGAACGCCGCGGCCACTGCGCCCACGTACGCCGGGCTCGGGTTGCTGGTGACGAAGCGCTGGATCAACTGGCGGCCGATGAACGGGCCGACGTTGGGGTGGTTGTGCAGCCGGTCCAGCGCCGCGGCCAGGCTGACCGAGGGGTCGGCGGTGGTCTGCGCGGCGATCGTCGTGCCGAGGAAGGTCTTGGCCTCGGTGCTGTGGAAGGCCGGGTAGCCGAGCATCGGCTTGAACCAGCGGTCGGGGTCGGTGGCACCGCCGCTGGTGCCGTTGTTGAAGCAGCCGGTGGCCGGGAAGGCCGGGCAGTCCCAGCTCCAGCCGGTGAAGACCTTGGCCAGGCCGGAGATGTCTGCCGGCGCGTAGGTCTCGAGGGCCGCGCCACCCGGGCCGGCCTTGGCGCTGCCATCTGTGTTCAGCTCGACCAGGCCGATCGAGAACAGCTGCATCACTTCGCGCGCGTAGTTCTCGTCGGGCACGCGGCCGGTGGCGGCGTTGGCCTTCTGATTGCGCAGGTGCGACAGGTACGCGCCCATCATCGGGTGGCGCGAAACGGCCTCCAGCAGGCCGCGGTAGTTGCCCAGGCCCCGCTCGCCGAGCATGTCGAGGTAGTCGGCCACCGCGCGCGGGTTGTCGCCCACCGTTCCGTCGACCATCGAGATGACCATGATCTGGCTGAGCGCGTAGGCCATGCGCTGGCGCAGCTGGTCGGGGCCGGTGACGGCCTGCTTCCAGAAGCTCTCGAAGACCTCGCTCTGGCCGGCGCTGTTGGCCGGGTTGGCGGCCTTGATCTCGGCGTCGCGTGCTTCCCAGTGCGCGCGGTGCGTCTGCACGGGCGCGCGCGTCAACTGCTCGTCGATCCACGCGGCGTAGCCGATGGCCATCACGCGGTCGATGTCGGCATCGACCGGGCCGAAAGTGGCCTGGGCCAGGAAGCGCGCGGCGTCGTCGCGCGTGGCCGGCTTGTCGACGGTGGGCGGCGGCGGGCTGCTGCCGCCTTCGCTGCCGCCGTCACCACCGCAGGCGGCGAGTACGACGGCAGTGGCGGCGGCAACGAGTGCGGCGCGCAGGGGGTCGAGCCTCATGGCCGCATCCTCCAGGGATCGTGCTGCGACAGCGGCCATTCTCGCGCCGCGACTTCGGTTGCGGGCAAGTGGGTGCGGCCGCCGGCCGTTCGGCGTTACCGATCGAAGCGTCTGCTACGTGCCGACGCAGCTTGGCCTGCGCGGTCCTCTGGTGCGCGGGCCGGTGCGCCGGTCAGCGCACGGGTCAGGGCACCGGTGCCAGGGCGCGCCGCGCGGCTTCGGGCTCGACGCCTTCGCGTCGCGCCCAGTCGGCGAGCTGGTCCTCGCCGATGCGGCCGACGTTGAAGTAGCGTGCCTCGGGGTGCGCGAGGTAGAAGCCGCTGACGCTGGCGGCCGGCGTCATCGCCAGGCTGTCGGTCAGGCCCATGCCGGCCTCGTCGGCGCGCAGCACCTCGAACATCGCGCGCTTGACGCCATGCGCCGGGCACGCCGGGTAGCCCGGCGCCGGGCGGATGCCGCGGTAGCGCTCGGCGATCAGCTCGGCGTTGCCGAGCCGCTCGTCGGCGGCATAACCCCAGAACTCCTTGCGCACGCGCTCGTGCAGCCGCTCGGCGAAGGCTTCGGCCAGGCGGTCGGCCAGCGCCTTGAGCAGGATGGCCGAGTAGTCGTCCAGCGCGGCCTCGAACTCGCGCGCCT
This sequence comes from Rubrivivax sp., assembly GCA_016789865.1. Classification (GTDB taxonomy): domain Bacteria; phylum Pseudomonadota; class Gammaproteobacteria; order Burkholderiales; family Burkholderiaceae_C; genus Rubrivivax. The sequence continues at coordinate 19,206 of JAEUPC010000149.1, read as the reverse complement.
TCTTGTCGGCACCGATGCCGGCGGTGACGGCAAACAGGCCGATGTGGTCGGCCGCCACGCCCCGCGGCGCGACGAAGTCTGCCAGGCTGCGGTTGGCCCGCCTCACGCCTTCGACCACCGGCCGCTCGCTTTGCATGCGCAGCGGGTTCCAGCGCAGCACCACGTCGCGCCGCTGCTCGTCGGCGTAGACCTCGATGGTGTCGTCGTCCACCGTGTTGGCCGGCAGCAGCGCGAACACGCCGTGGGCCTGCAGCCAGCGGCCTTCGATGGCGCGCTGCAGCAGCCGCTGGCCGTCGGCGAGCACGCGGCGAGCCTCGGCGCCGACCACCGCGTCATCGAGGATCGCCGGGTACGCCCCGGCCAGGTCCCAGGTCTGGAAGAACGGGCCCCAGTCGATGTAGTTGGCGAGTTCGGCCAGGTCCTGGTTGCGCAGCACGCGGCGGCCGGTGAAGCGCGGCTTGGGCGGCACGCAGGCCGCCCAGTCGACGGCGGTCTTGTTGGCGCGCGCCTGGGCGAGGGTGACCAGCGGCACCTGCTTCTTGCCGGCGTGCAGCGCGCGAACCTTGTCGTAGTCGGCTTGCAGTTCGGCGATGAAGGCGGCAGCTCGCGTGTCGCTCAGCAGCTCGCTGCACACGCCCACGCTGCGCGACGCGTCGGGCACGTAGACCACCGGCCCGGCGCCGTAGTGCGGCGCGATCTTCACCGCGGTGTGCACGCGGCTGGTGGTGGCGCCGCCGATCAGCAGCGGTGTGCCGCGCGCGCGGAACCACTCGTCGCGCTGCATCTCGGCGGCCACGTGCTGCATCTCCTCGAGGCTCGGGGTGATGAGGCCCGACAGGCCGATGAGGTCGGCCTGCTCGACGCGCGCCTTCTCCAGGATGTCCTGGGCGGGAACCATCACGCCCATGTTGATGACCTCGAAGTTGTTGCACTGGAGCACGACGGTGACGATGTTCTTGCCGATGTCGTGCACATCGCCCTTCACGGTGGCGATGACGATCCGGCCCTTGGGCTTGACCTCGCCGCCGGCATCGGCCTGCCGCCGCTTCTCGGCCTCGATGTAGGGCAGCAGGTGCGCCACCGCCTGCTTCATCACGCGGGCGCTCTTCACCACCTGCGGCAGGAACATCTTGCCGGCGCCGAAAAGGTCGCCGACGATGTTCATGCCGGCCATCAAGGGCCCTTCGATCACGTGCAGCGGCCGACCGCCTTTGGCCTCGATGGCGCGCCAGGCTTGTTCGGTGTCCTGCGTGATGAACTCGGTGATGCCGTGCACCAGCGCGTGGCTCAGGCGCTCGTCGACACCGGCGGCGCGCCAGGCGAGCCGGGTGCTCTCGTCCTTGGCGGCGCCCTTGGCCGTCTCGGCGATCTCCACCAGCCGCTCGCCGGCAGTCTTTTCGGGCTCGCCCGGGGCCAGCTGCGGCCGGCGATTCAGCACCACGTCTTCCACGCGCTCGCGCAGCACGGGTTCCAGGTCGTCGTATACGCCGACCATCCCGGCGTTGACGATGCCCATGTCCAGGCCCGCCTTGATGGCGTGGTACAGGAACACGGTGTGGATGGCCTCGCGCACCGGGTCGTTGCCGCGGAAGCTGAAGCTGACGTTGCTGACGCCGCCGCTCACCTTGGCGCCCGGCAGGTGGGCCTTGATCCAGCGCGTGGCCTCGATGAAGTCGACGGCGTAGTTGTCGTGCTCCTCGATGCCGGTGGCGATGGCGAAGATGTTCGGGTCGAAGATGATGTCTTCGGGCGGAAAGCCGACCTCGCCCGCCAGGATGCGGTAGGCGCGCGCACAGATGTCGATCTTGCGCTGGTAGGTGTCGGCCTGACCCTTTTCGTCGAAGGCCATGACCACCGTGGCGGCGCCATAACGTCGCACCAGCGTCGCCTGGCGCTTGAACTCGGCCTCGCCTTCCTTCAGCGAGATCGAGTTGACGATGCCCTTGCCTTGCAGGCACTTGAGGCCGGTCTCGATGACGCTCCACTTGGAGCTGTCGATCATGATCGGCACGCGCGCGATCTCCGGCTCGCCGGCGACGAGCTTCAGGAAGCGCTCCATCGCCACGGCGCTGTCGAGCATCGCCTCGTCCATGTTGACGTCGATGATCTGCGCGCCGTTTTCCACCTGCTGGCGGGCGACGGCCAGTGCGTCCTCGTAGCGGCCTTCGAGGATCATCTTGGCGAACGCGCGGCTGCCGGTGACGTTGGTGCGCTCGCCGATGTTGACGAAGAGGTGGCCCGCGTCGATGGTCACCGGCTCCAGGCCGGCCAGGCGCATCGGCGGTGGCAGCGCAACCCCTGCGGACACGGGTCCGCGCTCGGCAGGGGCGATCTCGGCAGCGTGGGACATGGCTCGTTCACCTTGCGGGAAGGAGCGCCGTTGCCGGCCGCGAGCGCCGGCCCGAGGGGCCAGCCACTTGCGGCGCCCCCGAGCCTGGCACACCACGGCGGGGCAGCGCGGGGCTGCGGCCTCGATGCGTTGCAACGCTCCTCGGGGAGAACCTCATTGCGTGAAGCGGCGCGATTCTATCGACGCAGGTGCTGCGCCGCAGCACCTGACGCCCCGGTTGCCGGGGCCGGGCACGCGCAGAAAGCCGTGCCGTGAAGTCAGCCGCGGGCCCCAAGGCAGAACGGGAGGTCGATCGGCCGGGCGAGGGCGCAGCGTGATGCGCCCGCCGGCCCTGTGCGAGACCCCCTCAGCCAGAACCGCGCAGGCCTGCCTGGACCCGCCGCAGGTCGGCATTGCGGGCAATGCTGCCGCCGCGCGCGAACCAGGCAAGAGTCCCGCCGAGACTCCGTCGCAGGCAGTGGCGCGGCGAAGGCAGAGTCGATGGAGCGCGACATCTGGGCGATGCTAGTGCCCGCTTCAAGTGGCGTGACTGGGGGCAAGACCAAGGGCGTGGCCCGGCAGCGACCGAGCCGGTGTCAACGCCTCGACCCCACTGCCGTTAAGGTTTCGGTCGGGCGGCTGCCCGGCGCTTTCTTGCGAGACCACCTCGCTTCCCCCTGACTATCAAACGAGAGACTTCCCCATGAGCAAGACCCTTGCCGCGCTCGTCGCCGCCGCTTTCGCCGCCGCCGCCTTCACCGCCCAGGCTGCCTCGCACGCCGCGGCCCCTGCCAGCGGTGCCAAGCCCGCTGCCGCTGCCGCCTCGAAGCCGGCCGCCAAGCCGGAAGCCAAGCCGGCTGCCAAGCCGGCCGACAAGCCTGCGGCCGCCAAGCCGGCTGCTTCGGCGCCCGCGAAGAAGTAAACCGCACGTTGCGGATGCAACGTCAAGGCAGGGCTCACGCCCTGCCTTTTTTCTTGCTGTCGGTGCGGCGGCACAGGTGAGCCGGGTGTCCGGCCCGACCGCGGCGTGCCGCCCGGCCGGCGACGGGCAAGCCCAATCCGCGATCAGATCAGTCAGTCAGTGGGGTGCCTCGGCAGCCCCGGCCCCATGGATGCGCCCCCGCGGCGTGCCGAGCGCCCAGGCCACGCCGACGATCAGCAGCGCGATGCCGGCCAGCGTGAGGGCGCCCGGCCACTGGCCGCGCAGCACGAAGGCGTAGGCCAGCGCCGACAGGGTTTCGAACACGATCAGCTGGCCCGACAGCGTCGTGGGCAGCCGCTGGCTGGCTTCGTTCCAGCACAACGTGCCCAGCCACGAGGCCAACAGGCCGATCGCGAACATCAGCGCGATGAAGAACACCGGCCGCGGCCCGAACGGCATCTCGAACTCCGCGCCCCCCGGTGCGCCGGGCCCGACGCCCGTGAAGACCCAGAACCCGGCATAGCCCACCGCGGCCAGCGGCAGCGTGGCCACGCCTTGCGCCGTGGCCCAGGTGCGCGGGCTGCGCGCGGCGTGGGCGCGCAGCCAGTCGGCGTTGCGCAGCGGGTACCACGTCCAGCAGACCACCGCCCCCACCGCCAGCACTGCCCCCAGCGCATGGCGGCCGAGGTCCGCCGGCGCAGCGCCGCCGGGGCCGCCCGAGCCGGCGTGGCCCGCGAGCTCGGCGTGATTGACCGCCGCGATGCCCAGCCCGATGAGCGCCAGCGAGGGCGCCAGCCGCGCCCAGGGCAGCCGTCCGTCGCGCGCGTGGTCGCGCAGGTTCGACGAGATCGCGATGACCACCGGCAAGGCGCCGATGATCATCGTCGGCAGCGGCACCCCCGCGCGCTGGATGGCCGCGGCGAGGAACAGGTAGTACAGCAGGTTGCCCACCGCGGCGAGCTTGAGCGCCTCGATCCAGTCGGCCCGCGTGAGCTGGGCCAGATTGGCGCGGTCGAGCCAGGCCAGCGGCAGCGCGATGAGGCCGAAGGCGAGATAGCGCGCGAACGACAGCAGCGCCGCGGGGTACTCCGGCAGCATTGCCGGTGCGACGAAGACGAGGCCCCACATCAGCCCGGCCGCGAGGGCGAACAGCGTGCCGGTGGCGAGGGCGTGGCGGTGGCTGGCGTGCATGGGGGCGGGGCGAGGGCGGCGAGCATAGCCGCGCCGCGTCGGCCGTTCGTCTGCGGGCCACGGCGCGCCAGAATGGCCGCCGCACCCGCCCCGAACGCCAGGAGACCCGCCGCGATGCCCAGCCCCGCCCGCAAGGAACACCTGCTTGCCCTGGACCAGGGCACCTCCAGCTCGCGCGCCATCGTCTTCCACGCCAGCGGCCGCATCGTCGCGATGGCGCAGCGCGAGTTCCGGCAGATCTTTCCGCAGCCCGGCTGGGTGGAGCACGACGCCGAGGAGATCTGGTCGTCGCAACTGGCGGTGGCCAAGGAGGCGCTGCACACCTCGGGGCTCGAGGCGAGGGACATCGCTGCCATCGGCATCGCCAACCAGCGCGAGACCACGGTGCTGTGGAACCGCGCCACCGGCCGGCCGGTGCACCACGCCATCGTCTGGCAGGACCGCCGCACCGAGCCGCTGTGCGCGCAGCTGCGCGCGCAGGAAGGCTTCGTCGATCAGGTGCGCGGCACCTCGGGGCTGGTTGTCGATCCGTACTTCAGCGGCACCAAGCTGCGCTGGCTGCTCGACCACGTCAGTGGCGCGCGCATCGCCGCGGCGCAAGGCGAGCTGGCCTTCGGCACCGTGGACAGCTGGCTCTTGTGGAAGCTGACCGAAGGCCGCGTGCACGCCACCGACGTGAGCAACGCGTCGCGCACGATGCTGTTCGACATCCGCCACAACCGATGGGACCACGGCCTGCTGAAAGCGCTGCACGTGCCCGACAACGTGCTGCCGCAGGTGGTACCTTCGGCGCACGTGGTGGGCGAGACGACGCTGTTCGGCGCGCCCATCCTCGTGGCCGGCATCGCCGGCGACCAGCAGGCGGCGCTGTTCGGCCAGGCCTGCTTCAAGGCCGGGCTGGCCAAGAACACCTACGGCACCGGCTGCTTCATGCTGATGCATACCGGCGAGCGCTTCCAGAAGAGTGCCAACGGCCTCATCACCACCAGCGCCGCGCAGACGCGCCGCGTGCCCGAGTACGCGCTGGAGGGCAGCGTGTTCATCGGCGGCGCGGTGGTGCAGTGGCTGCGCGACGGGCTGCGCGCCATCGAAGGCAGCGGGGCGGTGCAGGCGCTGGCCGAAAGCGTGCCCGACAGCGGCGGCGTCATCGTCGTGCCGGCGTTCGCCGGGCTCGGTGCGCCCTACTGGGACGCCGAGGCGCGTGGCGCCATCGTCGGCCTCACACGCGGCAGCACGGTGGCGCACATCGCGCGCGCGGCGCTGGAGAGCATCGCGTTCCAGAGCGCCGCGCTGCTGCAGGCGATGGCCAAGGACGCGGTGGCCGCCGGCGGCGCCGCGCCCACCGAGCTGCGGGTGGATGGCGGGGCGTGTGTCAACGACCTCCTGATGCAGACGCAGGCCGACCTGCTGGGTATTCCGGTGGTGCGGCCCAAGGTCACCGAAACCACGGCGTTAGGAGCGGCCTACCTGGCGGGGCTGGCCACCGGCGTCTACGCCAACCTCGACGAGCTGGCGGCGCAGTGGGGCGAAGAGCGGCGCTTCCTGCCCACGCTTGCGCGCGAGCGCGCGGCAGAGCGAATGGCGGGGTGGGAACGCGCGGTGCGGCAGGCCAGGGCGCGCTAGGGAGTTCGACGGCAGGAGTGGCGAGTTGGGAGGCGAGGCTTCCGGGGCGCGGTGGCGCGCCAAGGCCGCCGGGTGGTCGCCGCCGCTCATGTCCTTTTTCGAGTGCCCAGCCTCGCTGGTCACTCGAATGCATCCTTTACTTCGCTGTGGCGACCACCCGGCGGCCTTGGCGAACCACCCAGTTCGGTGTTCGAGCGCTCGTACTCCGCCACGACCTCGGGAAGCGCGTACACAGAACACCTGCGGCCAGTTCAACCACGAACGAAGCGAAGCCAGACCCGCGCTGCGCTGGTCCAACGGAGACGGCAATGCCCTCTGCCAGCTCGGCACTTCGGCCGTCTCGCGACCGCACGCGTATCCCGGCCGCTAGCACGCGGGCCCATGCGCTGCCGCGCGGGGGGTCTTGCGCCAAAGCCTTACCCTAGAGGTCGGCGCGTGCGCTGCGGCATCGGGGCGCGCGCGGTCGGGCCGCCCCGGCCCGCCCCCCTCGGACCCCGCCATGACCCACCTCGAAGACCGCCTCTCGCAGATCTCCGCCGAGCGCCTGGCCGGCATGCGCCGCGGCATCGAGAAGGAGAGCCTGCGTGCGCTGCCCAGCGGCGCGCTGGCGCTGACGCCACATCCGCCGGCACTGGGCTCGCCGCTGACGCACCCGCACATCACCACCGACTACAGCGAAAGCCAGCTGGAGCTGATCACCGGCGTGCATGCCGATGCCGAGGGCTGCCTGACCGAGATCACCGAGATCCATCAGTTCGTCTACCGCACGATGGCGCTGCAGGGTGACGAGCGGCTGTGGGTGGGCAGCATGCCGTGCGGGCTGCCCACCGACGAGACGATTCCGCTGGGTCGCTACGGCAGCAGCAACATCGGCCGCGCCAAGAGCGTGTACCGCATGGGCCTGGGGCACCGCTACGGGCGGCGCATGCAGACCATCTCGGGCATCCACTACAACTGGTCGCTGCCGGGCGTGGGCAGCGACGAGTACTTCGCGCTCATCCGCAACTTCAGGCGCCACTCGTTCCTGCTGTTGCTGCTGTTCGGCGCGTCGCCCGCGCTGTGCGGCAGCTTCGTCGAAGGGCGCGACCACGGCCTGCAGCCGCTGGCGCCCGACGCCCCGCACACGATGCACCTGCCGCACGCCACCAGCCTGCGCATGGGCCGGCTGGGCTACCAGAGCGAGGCGCAGGCGCAGGTGGCGGTGAGCTACAACAGCCTGCACAACTACGGCGCTTCGCTGCACGACGCGATGACGCGGCCGTACCCGCCGTACGAGGCGATCGGCATCCGCAACCTGGGTGGCGAGTACAACCAGCTGGCCACCACGCTGCTGCAGATCGAGAACGAGTTCTACGGCACCATCCGCCCCAAGCGGGTCATCCATACCGGCGAGCGGCCGCTGCACGCGCTGCGCGAGCGCGGGGTCGAGTACGTCGAGGTGCGCTGCATGGACCTCGACCCGTTCGAGCCGGTGGGCATCAACGCGCAGACGATGCGCATGCTGGACATCTTCCTGCTGCACTGCCTGCTGGCGCCGAGCGCCGAGGACACGCCACAGGAGATCGCCGCTCTGGGCCGCAACCAGCACCGCACCGCCGCGTTCGGCCGCCAGCCGGGGCTGAAGCTGGAGCGCCCGATGGCCGGCGACAGGCTGCGCGAAGTGCCGCTGGTGGAGTGGGCCGACGAGGTCCTTCAGCAGTGCGAGCCGATCGCGCGCTGGCTGGATGCCGCGTGCGCCACCGCAGGAGACGGCGCTGCCAGGCGCCACGGCGACGCCCTGGCCGCCGCACGGCGCGCCCTGCAAGCGCCCGCCACGCTGCCCTCGGCGCGCGTGCTGGCAACGATGCAGCACGACTTCGCCGGCAGCTACACCGCCTTCGTGCGTGCGCTGTCCGAGCAGACGCGCGCGAACCACATGGCGCTGCCGTGGTCGCGCGAGCAGCAGTCGCGCTGCGAGGCGGCGGCGCTGGAGTCACTGATGAGGCGCCAGGCGATCGAGGCGGCTGACACGATGGACTTCGAGAGCTGGCGCCGCGCGTACCTCGATCCTTCGCGGCTGCAGGGCTGACGCGCGCCACGGCGTGGCCGGCGTGCCAGGCGCGAGCTGCGCCCGGCGGGCGGCCGCCGCGGCCCGCCGCCACAATCGCGCGTCATGACGCTGACCGAGCTGAAGTACATCGTCGCCGTGGCGCGCGAGCGCCATTTCGGCCGCGCCGCCGAGACCTGCTTCGTCTCTCAGCCCACGCTGTCGGTGGCGGTGAAGAAGCTGGAAGACGAGCTCGACGTCAAGATCTTCGAACGCGGCGCCAGCGAGGTCTCGGTCACGCCGCTGGGCGAGCAGATCGTGCGCCAGGCGCAGCGGGTGCTGGAGCAGGCCCACGCCATCAAGGAAATCGCCAAGAGCGGCAAGGACCCGGTGAGCGGCCCGCTGCGCCTGGGCGTCATCTACACCATCGGCCCGTACCTGCTGCCCGACCTCGTGCGACAGGCCATCGCGCGCGTGCCGCAGATGCCGCTCGTGCTGCAGGAGAACTTCACCGCGCGGCTGCTGGAGATGCTGCGCGCCGGCGAGCTCGACTGCGCGATCATGGCCGAGCCCTTCCCCGACACCGGCCTGGCCGTGGCGCCGCTGTACGACGAGCCGTTCGTCGCCGCGGTGCCGGCGGGGCACGCGCTGGCGCGGCGAAAGCAGGTCGCCGCCGAGGAGCTGAAGGACGAGACCATGCTGCTGCTGGGCACCGGCCACTGCTTCCGCGACCATGTGCTCGAGGTGTGCCCGGAGTACGCGCGGTTCGCCAGCCCGGGTGCGGTGGGCAGCGAGGGCATCCGCAAGAGTTTCGAGGGCAGCTCGCTGGAGACCATCAAGTACATGGTGGCCTCGGGCATGGGCGTGACGGTGGTGCCGCAGTTGTCGCTGCCGCAGGAGGCGAAGCCGTCGCGCCAGGACCATGTGCGCTACATCCGCTTCACGCCGCCGGCGCCCACGCGTCGCGTGGTGCTGGCGTGGCGGCGCAGCTTTCCGCGCTACGAGGCCATCGCGGCGCTGCGCAACTGCATCTACGCGTGCCCGCTGCCGGGGGTGAAGCGGCTGACCTGAGCATGCACGCGGACGCGGGCGCGTTTCAGAGCTCGTCGATGTGCTTCGGCCAGCTGGCCTTGAGCAGCCGGCTGAGCGCGCGGTCGGCCAGCAGGCGCCCGCCGGTCTGGCAGCGCGCGCAGTAGTTGCACTCGTTGTCGGCATGCACGATGCGCTGCACGGGGCTCGCGCACACGGGGCACGGCTGGCCGTAGCGGCCGTGCACCGCCATCTGCGGGTGGAAGGCGGTCACCTTTTCCGGCCAGCCGGGCGACTCGGCGGCCAGCCGCGTGGTCCACTCGGCCAGCACCTCGCAGGTGGCACCGAAGAGGCGCTGCACCTCCTCGTCGCCCAGCGAACGCGTCAGCGCCAGCGGCGACAGGCGCGCGCGATGCAGGATCTCGTCGGAGTAGGCGTTGCCGATGCCGCTGAGCAGGCGCGGATCGGTGAGCGCGCGCTTGAGCGTGTGGTTCTCCAGGCGCAGGCGCCCGGTGAATGCCGCCAGGGTGGCGGTCATCACCTCCAGGCCGCCGGCGTCCAACGCAGCCAGGGCCTCGGCCGAGCCGACGCAGTGCAGCGACGCGCGCCGCTTGCTACCCGCCTCGGTGAGCGCGAGCGTGCCGGCGTCGAACTCGAACAGCGCCAGGCTGATGCGCGCCGGCGGCTTGGCCGGCGGCACGGCCCAGCGCAGCCGCCCCGCGATCATCAAGTGAATGACGAGCCACAGGTCGCCCTCCAGTGCCAGCACCAAGCGCTTGCCCAGGGGCCGCACCCCGACGACGCGGCGGCCTTCGGCGCTGGCGATCGGCGGCAGCGCGGTGCGCAGCAAGAAGGGGCTGAGCACACGCAGGCGGCGCAGCACCTGGCCCTCGAGGCGTTCGCGCGAGCGCTGCACGTACAGCGCGATGTCGGGCAGCTCGGGCATGGCGGTGCGTGGAGCAGGGGGGGCGCTGGAAGGCGAGGACAACCTGCAGGAACTGCAAGCGAAAACTGCCGGCGCAGCCACCGCGGGCCGACCCGCGGCGGGGCAGGCCGGTATTTTGCGGGCGCGCCGGATAATCGCCGGTTCGCCTTCTGCAGACCATGCTCCCCGATCTCGCCACCCGCACCGCCAGCGAGGTGCGGCGCCGCCGCACCTTCGCCATCATCAGCCACCCCGACGCGGGCAAGACCACGCTGACGGAGAAGCTGCTGCTGTTTTCCGGCGCCATCCAGATCGCTGGCAGCGTGAAGGCGCGCAAGGCCAGCCGCCACGCCACTTCCGACTGGATGGAGATCGAGAAGCAGCGCGGCATCTCGGTGGCGAGTTCCGTGATGCAGATGGAGTACCGCGGCTCGGTGATCAACCTGCTCGATACCCCCGGCCACCAGGACTTCAGCGAAGACACCTACCGCGTGCTGACCGCGGTGGACGCGGCGCTGATGGTCATCGACGCGGCCAACGGCGTGGAGCCGCAGACGCGGCGCCTCTTGCAGGTGTGCCGCGCGCGCGGCACGCCGATCCTCACCTTTGTCAACAAGATGGACCGCGAGGTGAAGGCGCCGCTGGACCTGTTCGACGAGATCGAACGCGAGCTCGGCATGGGCGTGGTGCCGTTCACCTGGCCGGTGGGCATGGGCAAGGTGTTCGGCGGCGTGCTCGACCTGCGGCGCGACCAGATGCGCGTGTTCGCGCCGGGCGAACAACGGGCCGGCGGCGACGAGGAGGTGATCGAGGGCCTGCACAACCCGGTGCTGGCCGCGCGCTTCGGCATGAACTACGAGCAGGCCGAAGGCGAGGTGCAGCTCGTGCGCGAGGCGGCGCCCGCGTTCGACGAGGCCGCCTTCCTGGCCGGGCGCCAGACGCCGATGTTCTTCGGCAGTGCCATCAACAACTTCGGCGTGCAGGAAGTGCTCGATGCGCTGGTGGACCTGGCGCCGCCGCCGGGCCCGAAGCCCGCGCTGCAGCGCACCGTGCAGCCCGTCGAGGAGAAGTTTGCCGGCGTGGTGTTCAAGATCCAGGCCAACATGGACCCGGCGCATCGCGACCGCATCGCCTTCGTGCGCGTGGCCGCCGGCCACTTCGAGCGCGGCATGCGGCTGAAGGTGGCGCGCAACGGCAAGGAGCTGCGCCCGAACACGGTGGTGAGCTTCCTCAGCCAGCGCCGCGAGCTGCTGGAAGAGGCCTTTGCCGGCGACATCATCGGCATCCCCAACCACGGCGTGCTGCAGCTCGGTGACACGCTCACCGAGGGTGAAGCGCTGCAGTTCACCGGGCTGCCGTTCTTCGCGCCGGAAATGTTCCGTTCGGTCGAAGTGGCTGACCCGCTGCGCACCAAGCAGTTGCGTGCCGGCCTCACCCAGCTGGGCGAAGAAGGCGCGATCCAGGTCTTCCGCCCGGTGGCCGGCGGAGTGCTGCTGCTGGGTGCGGTGGGCCAGCTGCAGTTCGAGGTGGTGGCGCACCGCCTCGAACACGAGTACAGCTGCAAGGCGCGCATCACCCCGGCGCGCTACAACGTGGCGCGCTGGGTGACCTGCGATACCGGCGAAGGTGCGGCGGCCGACGAGCGCGAGTTGAAGCGCTTCATCGACGGCAACTCACACCGCGTGGCGCTCGACGCCGTCGATGCGCCGTGCGTGCTGCTGGAATACGCCGGCGAGCTGCGCGCGATGCAGGAGAACTGGCCGAAGATCCGCTTCCACGCCTTGCGCGAGCACGCGGGGCTGGTGTTCCAGAAACAGCTCGAGGGATGAACGTCGGCAAGGGGCTGCGTGGGCCAAGCCGGCGGCAGCAGGCGGCGCAGGGAGCGCGGCCCCTCGGGGCTGGCGCGACCGGCAAGAATCGAACTTGCGACGCGGCCTTCGGAGGGCCGCATGATATCCACTTCACCACGGTCGCCGTGCGAGGGAAGCGGATTCTAGCCGCGCGGCTTCGTGCGCCGTGGGGCGCGGCAGGCGCCTTGCTAGCGCCGGGCCTGCTCGCAGGTGGCCCGCCGGGGGGCCACTTCTATAATCACGCGCTTTGCCCCAAGTGCCACGCCGCTGAGGACAACCCATGAGCGCCGAACAAGATCCCGCCGACTACGAGCACTCGCATACCAGCCCGATCCGCACGCCCAAGCAACTGGTCGCCGTCATCGTGGCCTCGTTCGTGGTGCCGGTGGTGATCATCATCCTGCTGGTCAACTTCGTCGCCTTCGGCAGCAAGAGCGGGGCGGGCGGCACGGGGCTGGAGCCCGAGGCGGTGGCGCGGCGGCTGCAACCGGTGGGCATGGTGGAAGTGCGCGACGTGAGCAACCCGGCGGCCGCGCGCACCGGCGAGCAGGTGTACCAGTCGCAATGCGCGGCCTGCCACGCCACCGGCGCGGCCAACGCGCCGAAGCTGGGCGACGCGGCGGCCTGGGCGCCGCGCGTGGCCACCGGCTTCGAAGGCCTGCTCAACTCTGCGCTCAAGGGCAAGGGCGCGATGGCGCCACAGGGCGGCGGCGATGCCTCCGACTACGAGATCGCGCGCGCCGTGGTCCACCTGGTGAACCAGGGCGGTGGCAAGTTCTCCGAGCCGGCGGCACCGGCTGCAGCGGCCAGCGCCCCCAAGTAAAGGCGCGGCTCGGGGGGCGGCGCTCGGGCTTCTTGCCGGCCCGGCGACCCCCGATCCAGCCGGCAAGCAAGGCCGCCGCGTGGCGGCCTGGTCACTTCGGCAGCGCCGGCCGCGATGACGGCCAATCAGGGCTGCGGCTGCAACCGAAAGCCGAAGCAGCGCGGCAGGTCCTCGAACCGTACGGCCTGCGGTTGCCAGTGGCCCTGCTCCACGGCGTCCGCCGCGGCGACCATGTCCATCGAATGCACGATGCCCAGGCCGAGGTCGGTGTCGAGGAACAGCCGCCCCGCCTCGTCCAGCCAGGCGCTGCGCGGCACGGCCGGCTGGCCGGTGTGCGCGGCCACGGGCCAAGGGGCCAGGTCACCCACGCGCCAGACGTACGGGGCGGCCTCCAGCTGAACGTACACGCGCTGCGGCCCGTTCTGGAAGAACCACGCGCCGTGGTCGTCGTGCGTGTAGTTGCGGTGGATGAAGGCCAGCAGCTTGTCGTGCTGGATGCGGCTGCCCTTCACGCGCGGAAAAGGCCCGGCGGCCTGGATGCGCTCGTCGCGCATGTACCAGTCGCCGCGCGCGTCGAGCGCGAGCCAGCCGTAGCAGTGCGGTACGTTCGGCCACTTCTTCAGTGCCGCCTTGACGATCTCGTCCACGCGCGCACCTTACTCCACCGCGGCGGCCGGCGCGTTCGCCAGCGCGGGGGCCCGGGCCGCCAGCCAGTCGCACACGGCTTCGGGCATGCGCGTCACGCGGCCGGGAAACGCGCCGTGCGGGAAGCCGACATGCCCACCGTGCCGCCAGCGCCACAGCGTCACCTGCCCTTGGTGGCCCGGCGGCGGCACTGACGCCGCCGGCACGAACGGGTCGTTGCGCGCGTGCAGCACCAGCGCCGGCACACGGATGGCGTGCAGGTGCGGCAGCGCCGAGGCGCGAGCCCAGTAGTCGCGCGTGCCGGCAAAGCCGTGCAGCGGCGCGGTGAAGACGTCGTCGAACTCGAACAGCGTGCGGGCTGCGGCGAGCCGGCTCGCGTCAAACAAGCCGGGGTGCTGGCGCAGCTTGGCCAGCGCCTTGGGCTTCATCGTCGAGAGGAACATGCGCGCGTAGACGTGCCGGTTGAAGCCGCGGTCGATGGCCGCGCCGGCCGCGGCCAGGTCGATCGGCGAGCAGATCGCCGCCACGGCGTGCACCGTGGCGGCGGCGCGCTCGCCGGTTTCCTCGGCCCAGCGCAGCAGCGCATTGCCGCCCAGCGACACCCCGGCGGCCAGCAGCGGCGCGCCGTGGGCGGCCCGCAGCCGTTTGAGCATCCAGCCCACCTCCTGGAAGTCGCCGGAGTGGTAGGCCCGCGGCGCCAGATTCAGCGCGCCCGAGCAGCCGCGGAAGTGCGGCACCGACAGGGCCCAGCCGCGGGCCCCGGCCACCGAGGCGAAGGCCACGCTGTAGGCGCTGGCGCTGCTGCCTTCGAGGCCATGGAAGAGCACCAGGTGGCGGGCGGGGCGCCGTGTGTCCGTCACCCCTGTGGCCGTTGCCATGCCGTCGGTGCCGGTGAGCAGGTGATCGACATCGACGAAGTCGCCGTCCGGTGTCGGCCAGCGTTCGCGGCGCCAGGAAGGGGGCGGCCCGTCGTGGCGCCGTGCCACCTTGGCGGCCCAGATGGTCTGGAGGTTGCCGCCGGGCAGCCAGGCCGGGGCGCGGTAGTCGAGGAAATCAGGCGCGTGCAGCGCGCCCGGCTCCCCGTGCCCGGGCGGGCGCATCAGTGCAGCGTCGCCTGCGCGTCGCGCGGGCTGTCGGGCTCCTGCAGCGAGCCGGGGCTGGCGTGGTGGGCGGCGATGCGCCAGCCCTGCGCCGTCTTGACATACACGTTGGTGGCGATGACCCAGGCCGTCTGCGTGCCGCCGGCCTCGGCGGGGACTTCGACGCGCTCGAACAGGTGATGCACGGCGCCGCCCACCAGCTGCAGGCGATGCACCTGCTCGGGCTGCACGGGGATGGCGCCGTTGTCGAAGATGGCCTTGAAACTGGCGCGAATGGCCGGCGCCCCCACGATGCGCGGGCCGCCGGGGTGCACGCACACGATCTCGTCGTCGTCGGCCCACAGCGCCATCAGTGCCTCGAGGTCGGCGCGTTGCAGCGCCTCGTAGAACTGGGCCTCCACCTCGCTGGCGCTGCCGCCGAGCGTGGCCAGCCGGGGGTCACGTGGGTGGCGCGGGCTGCTCATGGCGCGCCGATTCTAGGGACCGGGTCCGCCGCTATCCTCAGCCCGGCCGGTGTGCCTGCCGGTGCCTGCCTGCCCCCGAGGACCGACCCGCCGAGGACCCAACCGATGACCGCCGCGACGCCCCCCGCCATGCTGCCGCCGTTCCGTGCCGACCATGTCGGCAGCCTGTTGCGCCCTGCGGCGCTGGCCGCCCTTCGCGCCCGCCACAAGGCCGGCGAGGTGGACGCGCCCAGCCTGACCGCGGCCGAGGACGAGGCCGTGGCCGAGGTGGTGCGCCGTCAGCGCGACGTGGGGCTGCACAGCATCACCGACGGCGAGCTGCGCCGCGACTGGTGGCACCTGGACTTCCTCGGCCAGCTCGACGGCGTGCAGCTCACTGCCAACCCCGGGCCCAAGTTCCAGATCGCCGGGCAGGGCGAGCAGCCGCCGATCACTTCGGTCACGGGGCGTGTGGCGTGCAGCCGGCCGATCATGGCGGCGCACTTCGGGCACCTGAAGAAGTGTGTCGATGCCGCCGGCGGCGCGGCCGCCGGCCTGGTGCCGAAGATGACCATCCCGTCGCCTTCGATGCTGCACCTGCGCGGCGGGCGCGCGGCCATCTCTCGCGAGGTGTACCCCGACCTCGATGCCTTCTGGGACGACGTGGCCGCGGCCTACCGCAGTGCGATCGCCCACCTGGCCGCAGCGGGCTGCCGCTACCTGCAGCTGGACGACATCACTTTCGCCTACCTGTGCGACCCGAAGATCCAGGCCAATTGCCGCGCCAACGGCGACGACCCGGCGGCGCTGCCGGCCACCTACGCCCGGGTCATCAACGCCGCGCTGCGCGACAAGCCCGCCGACATGCAGGTCACCATCCACACCTGCCGCGGCAACTTCAAGAGCGCCTGGGTGGCCGAGGGCGGCTACGACCCGGTGGTGGGGGCGATGTTCTCGACCAACGTCGACGGCTACTTCATGGAGTTCGACAGCGTCCGCGCCGGCGGCTTCGAACCCCTGGCCGCGCTGCGCGAGCAGGCTGTCGCGGGCGGGGCGGGCAAGAAGGTCGTGCTCGGCCTCGTCACCACCAAGGTCGGCGAGCTCGAGGAGCGCGACACCCTGCGGCGCCGCATCGACGAAGCGGCCCGCTTCCTGCCGCTGGAGCAGCTGTGCCTGTCGCCGCAGTGCGGCTTCTCCAGCACGCACCACGGCAACGCGCTGTCGCACGAAGACCAATGGCGCAAACTCGAGCGGGTGGTCGAAGTGGCACGCGCGGTGTGGGGATGAGCCCGCGGCCGCGCCGCCCGCGCGGCGGCGCACGGGTGCGCCCCTGAGGCTGTCACGACTTGATGCATCCGTTGGGCCGCCGGCCGTGTCGCAGCCGGCTGGCGCGGCGGTGCGCGCCGTCGGGCCGTGGCGGCCGCCCACCTCGGACGCCATGCCGCGGCGCAACAGCCGCACTCGCCGTGGCAAATGCCGCGCCGCGGACGCGCATACCCCCAGCTTGCAGTGACCTCTCGCGCGCGCGAACGCGCAGAGTGAGTGCATTGCTGCGGCGAGATCGCCGCAGCCGCAACAGAGGGATACAAGGATGACACCCGAACGTCTGGCATCGAAGCGCCGCCATGGCGCGCTGCGTCGGCTTGCGGGGGCGCTGCTCGGTCTGGGCGTGGCGGCCACGGCAGCCGCCGCTCCACTGAACGTGCTGGTCAACCCCGGCGACCAGGGCGAGCAGTCGCGCCAGGCCAGCTACCTGGTGCTGCGCGCCGTGCTGGCCGATGCATTGCGGGAAGCCAAGATCCCCGAGGCCAACTGGATCATCTCCACCGATGCCACCGCCGACCTGGCCACCACGCGCTCGCAGATGCACGACATCTACGTCGCGCCCGCGCATGTGGTCAGCAGCGCCGTGCGGCACGGCTACGTGCCGCTGGTGGGCAACCCCAAGGGCGCGCAGGCCGTGCTGGTGGCGATGAAGGACCGCGGCCTGAAGACCCTGGCCGACACCGCCGGCAAGCGCCTGGGGCTGCCGCTGCAGGACAGCGTCGTCACCTACCTCGTGCGCGGCGAGCTGAACGCGGCGAACTCCTCGCTGCGCAGCCACTACTCGCGGGTCCTCAACCTGCGCTACCAGGACGCCCTGCTGGTGTGCCTGCAGGTGCGGGAGTGCGATGTCGTCGGCGTGGAGAAGGCGGTGTTCGAGCGCTGGGTGGCGGCCGGCGAACCGGTGGCTTCGGTGATGGAGAGCCGCCCGGCGCCCGGGCTGTCGATCGCGATGCGCCAGAGCATCGCGGCCAGCGGCGCGGCGCGCACGCTGCAACCGGTGCTGCTGCGCACGCTGACCGGCTCGCCCGCGGTGGCCCGAAGCGGCATGGACCAGCTGGTGCCGATCGAGTCGCGCGAGTACGAGTACGTCTCCACGCTGGGCTACTTCACGCCGCGGGCGCTGCCCGGGGCCAAGGTGATCGATGCGGCCGCCGTGGCGCAGCTGATGGCCACCGGTGCCGTCTACATCGACACCCGCACCGAAGCCGAGTTCAAGGCCGGTCACGTGCCGCAGGCCCGGCTGGTGCCCTATGTCGAGAAGAGCATCAAGGAAACCGACTACGACCCCAAGCTCGACGCGTTCGACCTGGCCAAGCTGCCGCAGGACAAGAACGCGCCGGTCATCTTCGCCTGCAATGGCGCGGAGTGCTGGAAGAGCTACAAGGCCAGCCACGCGGCGGTGAAGGCCGGCTACCGGCAGGTGCACTGGTTCCGCGGCGGCTTCCCGGAGTGGCGCAGCGCCGCTCGCCAGGTGGCCAGCGCGCAGTAAGCGCGCACAGTAGGCGCGCGCGCAGCGGCGGCCGGCGTCTGCCGCCCGGCGCAGGTGCCGCCGCTTCCGGGCGTGCGGGGCGCGCAGGGTAGGCCGGCTTCCGTGCTCGGGCCCTTGCCGGGTTCGGCCGCCCGGCGCGTTGGTTTGTGCGACAGTGGGGGTTCCGCGGTGCCGCCCGGCGCCGCCTCGCGCGCCCGACCGGCGTGCGCCCAGGAACCGCCCGCGTGAACCTGCTCTTCGTTGCCGACCCGCTCGAGTCCTTCAGGACCTACAAGGACTCGACCTTCGCGATGATGCGCGAGGCCGCGCGCCGCGGCCATGCGCTGCTGGCCTGCGAGCCGCGGCAACTGCGCTGGCAGCGTGGCGCCCGCGTGTGCGCCGCGGCGCGCGAGATCGAGCTGACCGGCGACGAGCACGACTGGTTCCGCGTGCGCAGCGAGGGCGAGCTCGTGCTGGCCGACGCCGGCGCGGTGCTGATGCGCAAGGACCCGCCGTTCGACAGCGAGTACTTCTACGCCACGCACCTGCTCGGCCAGGCCGAGCGCGAAGGCGCGCGCGTGTTCAACAAGCCGGCGGCGCTGCGCGACCACCCCGAGAAGCTGGCGATCCTCGAGTTCCCGCAGTTCATCGCGCCCACGCTCGTCACGCGCGAGGAGGCCGAGGTGCGGCGCTTTCATGCCGAGCACCGCGACATCATCCTCAAGCCGCTGGACGGCATGGGCGGCATGGGCATCTTCCGCGTCGGTGCCGACGGGCTCAACCTCGGCAGCATCGTCGAGACGCTGAACCGCCACGGCGCGCAGACGGTGATGGTGCAGAAGTTCCTGCCGGCCATCGCGCAAGGCGACAAGCGCGTGCTGGTGATCGGCGGTGAGCCGGTGCCCTTCGCGCTCGCGCGCATCCCGCAAGGCAGCGAGGTACGCGGCAACCTCGCCGCCGGCGGCAAGGGCGTGGCGCAACCGCTGAGCGCGCACGACCGCGAAGTCGCCCAGGCGCTGGGCCCGGTGCTCGCCGCGCGCGGGCTGCTGCTCGTCGGGCTGGACATCATCGGCGAGTGCCTCACCGAGATCAACGTCACCAGCCCCACCTGCTTCCAGGAGATCAGCCAGCAAAGCGGCTTCGATGTGGCCAAGATGTTCGTCGACCACCTCGAGCGCGCCCTGGCGTGACCCGTCGCGCGCCGTGCCGGCCATGAGCACCCGCATCGTCGAGCGCGCACTGCCGGTCACGCTGCGCGAGGTGACGCGCCACAACATCCAGGCGCTGATGGCGCTGGACGCCGGCGACGGCGGCCGCCAGGTGGCGCCCAATGCCAAGAGCATGGCGCAGGCGGCGGTGTACGGCGAGGCCTGGCCGCGTGCCATCTACGCCGGCGACGAGCTGGCCGGCTTCGTGATGCTGTACGACCCCAGTCGCGTGGCCGAGCCCGAGGACCCGCAGTTCTTCCTGTGGCGCCTGATGGTCGACCAGGCCTGGCAGGGCCAG
>JAEUPC010000137.1 GCA_016789865.1 Rubrivivax sp. | reverse complement strand
GTTGATCGAGCTGATGGCCAGCTCGGTGTATTGCTGGCGATGCCCGCCGTGCTTCTGGTAGTGCTTGCGCCGGCGCAGCTTGAAGATGCGCACCTTGTCGTGCTTGCCGTGCGCCACGACCGTGGCCTTCACGCTGGCACCCGGGACACAGGGTGCACCGACCTTGAGCTCGGCGCCGTCGCCGACGGCGAGCACCTGGTCGATGACGACTTCCTGGCCCACGTCCGCAGCTATCTGTTCTACCTTGATCTTTTCGCCGGCAGCAACCTTGTATTGCTTGCCACCGGTTCTTATGACCGCGTACATGTGTGACCTCGTTGATGTGGAATCTGCCGGGCCCCGCGCAGCCTGAAGGGACAGCGCGCAAGACGAGCAGCCTTTCAGTATACCAGCGCAGCACAGCAAGGGCTGCCGCCCCGGGGTCGCGCGTGCGGCAAGAACCGACCCAAGTGGGTGCTTCCTATAATTCGTGCACGCATTGACTGCCTGTGGCGTGATCGAAACCCCAGCTTCCCGGTCCACCGACGTGGACCCCATCGACGCGGCCATGCGCGAGGTGGATGCGTTGATTCGGCAGCGCTTGTCGTCGCGCGTGGCGCTGATCGACCAGATTTCCGGCTACATCATCAACGCGGGCGGCAAGCGCATCCGCCCTCGGCTGGTGCTGTTGTTCGCCGAGGCGTTCGGTTGCCTGGGCCCCGAACGTCTGGAGCTGGCGGCCATCGTCGAGTTCATCCACACCGCCACGTTGCTCCACGACGACGTGGTCGACGAATCCGAGTTGCGCCGCGGCCGCGCGACGGCCAATGCCGCGTTCGGCAACGCAGCCAGCGTCCTGGTGGGCGACTTCCTGTACTCGCGCGCCTTCCAGATGATGGTCTCGGTCGGCCGCATGCGGGTGCTGGAGGTACTTGCGGACGCGACGAACGTCATCGCCGAAGGCGAGGTGCTGCAGCTGATGAACATGCACGACCCCGACCTGACGGTCGAGGACTACCTGCGGGTCATCCGGTTCAAGACTGCCAAGCTCTTCGAGGCCAGCGCCCGGCTCGGAGCGGTGCTCGGCTCGGCCGACGCCCACCTGGAGGAGGCCTGCGCCGAGTACGGCCGGTGCCTGGGCACGGCCTTCCAGCTGGTGGACGACCTGCTGGACTACGAGGGCGATACCGCGGCATTGGGCAAGAACGTGGGCGACGACCTGCGCGAGGGCAAGCCGACACTGCCGCTGTTGCTGGCGATGGAGCGCGCGACGCCGGCGGAGCGCGAGTTCATCCGCCATGCCATCGAGCATGGCGAGCAGCAGCAGTTGCCGGAGATCCTCGCGCTGGTGCGCCGCACCGGTGCCCTGGAGGCGACGCGCTCGGCCGCCCAGCGCGAAGCGGACAAGGCCCGTGTCCTTGCCCGGTCGCTGCCCGCGTCAAGGGCGCGCGAGGCTTTGATAGAATTGTGTGTTCGTTCGGTGCACCGCTCTTCGTGACGGGACCGCGCGGTTGTCGAGTGCCCTCGACGCCGCCGCGTCAGAGAAGGAGCGGCGGCTCCACCGAAGCGGGGTGTAGCTTAGCCTGGTAGAGCGCTACGTTCGGGACGTAGAGGCCGGTGGTTCGAATCCACTCACCCCGACCAAGACAAATGTGCGCCGCAGGCCGGGCTGCAGCGCGTGCGGGGCCTTCCATCGGGCATATCGCACCGATTGCCCCGGTTGCACGCCGAGGCCCACCGCCGCCGTTTACACCCTGGCGTAGATCGGCGATGATGTTCTGTCCACACCCGCGCCGATCTAAGCCGCACCGATGGCCGCCGAGTCCGTTGCCGAGTCCCCACCGTCGACCCTCTCGGGAGTCGCCCGGGTTCTGGTCAATGCCGGCAAGCTGAACGCGAAGACCGCGGAAGAGCTGAGCAAGGGCGCGCGCGAAC
Source organism: Rubrivivax sp. (assembly GCA_016789865.1). Lineage (GTDB taxonomy): Bacteria > Pseudomonadota > Gammaproteobacteria > Burkholderiales > Burkholderiaceae_C > Rubrivivax. The sequence continues at coordinate 702 of JAEUPC010000137.1, read as the reverse complement.
GCAAGAGCAGCTTCGTCGCTGCCGTCGTCGGCGGTGGCGCGATGAAGGCCGACGAACTGGCGCACACGTTGTCCACGGCGTTGGCATTGCCGCTGATCGACCTGTCCGCGGTCGACATGCAGAAGCTGCCGCGCAACCTGGTCGATCCGAAGATCGCCAACCAGTACCAGCTGATCGTGCTGGGCAAGCGTGGCAACCGCCTGTTCATCGGCGCCGCCGACCCCACCGACCAGGAAGCGGTCGAGCGCATCAAGTTCGCCACCCAGCTCACCCCGGAGTGGGTGATCGTCGAGTATGACAAGCTGGCGCGCGAGCTGGAGAGCCAGGGCGCCTCGGCCAGCGAGGTGCTGGAGTCGCTGGCCACGGCCGATTTCGACTTCGACGTCACCGAGGAGGACGCCGCTGCCGAAGGCGCCGACGTCAGCGCCGAAGTCGAGGACGCGCCGGTCGTGCGCTTCCTGCAGAAGATGCTGATCGACGCCATCAACCTGCGCGCGTCGGACCTGCACTTCGAGCCCTACGAATACAACTACCGGGTGCGCTTCCGCGTCGACGGCGAGTTGCGCGAGATCACGCAGCCGCCGCTGGCCATCAAGGACAAGCTGGCCAGCCGCATCAAGGTCATCAGCCGCATGGACATCGCCGAGAAGCGGGTCCCGCAGGATGGCCGCATGAAGCTGAAGTTCGGCACCAAGGCCATCG